>CAYSFY010000096.1:2169-6223 GCA_964430285.1 uncultured Desulfobulbia bacterium | reverse complement strand
ATTCTACTAACAGGCGAGGCGGATGGCACCATTAAAAATTCTCATTGCTGAAGACGATAGAGTGACCCAGAGGATTTACCAGGCCGCCCTGCCCGAGGCCCTGTGCCAGAATAAAATTGTCGGTGATGGCGAGGAGGCGCTGCGGGTCTATGATGAATGGCGACCGGATGTCCTGCTGCTTGATTTCAGCATGCCCCACTGCAACGGCTACCAGGTCCTGAAGACCATCCGCGAAGTGCGGCAAGACAAGAGCACCGTCATCATCATGGTCACCAGTCAGTCGGACAAGGGCTCCATCGTTGCCTGTGCCCAGCTCGGGGTCCAGGGGTATATTGTCAAGCCCTTTGTCAACAAGGAGTTGGCCCCGAAGATCGTAAAGATCTACCGCGATAGTAAAAAGTAACACCACTCTCCGGCGACCGTCGGAGAGTGGTCATCGCGGCATGGACCGCAACCCTCCCTCCTCCCTCTTCCCTCCTGCCCTCACTGCTCAAAGGCGATCTCATACTCCATGCCGGTCTTGTCAAAGTGGGTCAGGACATTCTTTAAGGCCTGGAGGGTGTCGATCTCGAAGTTGATCTGCCAGACCGAGGCCCCGTCCGCCAGGGTCGACACCAGGGAGATCTCCTGAATCCGCATCTCCACCGGGGCGACGCCGAGCATCATCAACAACCGGTTTCTGCTCATCACCCGCAGCATGACGATGGTCTGGGGTTTACTGACCACCGTCTCCTTCAGGTTCCACTTCAGCTCCACCACATCCTCCCGCTGCAGGTTCAGCGAGCGGATCTTGGCGCACTCCTTGCGATGGATGGAGAGGCCACGCGGGCTCAACAGGCCGTAGAGCCCTTTTTCCGTGGGGATCGGCGAACAGCAGCGAGAGAGCTTGACGCAGGCCGGGTCCAGGGTCTTCAGGAAGATCTGGTTGAAGGCCCCGGTGGGCGGTTCCAAGGTCGGTTGCCCGGCATAGAGGGTCTCCTTGATGAGCACGACCAGATCCTTGAGCAGGACCTGGCCGTTGCCCACCTCCTGAAAGAGTTCCGCCATGCTGTCCAATTCGAAGTGGTCGAGGAGGATGGATCTCTGTTCGTTTTCCAAGAGCTCCCGGGGCAGGCCGTAGCGTTTCATCTCCTGATGGATGATGGCGGTGCCGATCTCCCGGGCCAAGAGCTGTCGTCGGTAGCGCAAGATTCTCGATAGGCCGGAGCGGGCCTTGGCGGTTTGGCAGAGTTCCAGCATCTCCGGTTCGAATTCGCTTAAGCCTTTGCGGGTGATGATCTCGACCCGGTCGCCATCGCGGAGGATGTGCTTGATGCTGACCCGGCGGTTGCCGACGATGGCGGCGACACAGTGCTGGCCGATCTCGGTGTGGACCTTGAAGGCAAAGTCGAGGACGGTGCTCTGCTTCGGGAGGCAGATGCGCTCGCCCTTGGGGGTGAAGGTGTAAATCTCCCTGCCCCCGGAGGCGGCGATGGCATCGGTGTAAGAGATGTCGTTGTCGCCCCCCAGGATATTGAAGATCTCCTTGATCTCCTCCTCGTAGGCCGACGGCCCCTGCCGGTGATCGAGCCACAGCCTGATCAGGCCGATGCGGCCGACCCGGTACATCTGGTCGGTGCGGAATTTGAACAGGTAGTTTTGGCCGTCGATATTGGCCCGGGCATGCAGGCTCTGGTAGCCGGAGGGCTTGGGGTTGGCGATGAAGTCGCGGATGCTGCGGGGGATGGGGGGATAGATCTGGTTGATGACCCCCAAGGTCCGGTAGCAGGACTGGATGTCGGGCACGGCGATGATGATCTCCACCGGGGTGTCGATGGCCTTGACCAGCACCTGGTTTTCGGGATCGAAATAGGCCCACAGCCCCTTGGCCACCACATAGATGTCGGCGGTGATCCAGCACTGCTCCAGTTCCGCCTGGATCCGCCGCTTGATCTCGGTGATCCTGGGGTTGCTGACGATCTTGGCGATCTGGGCTTGCAGCCGATGGCTCTGGCGCGGGAACTTGTAGGTGAGGGCCAGATTGTAGAGTTCGCGTTTCAGTTCGAAGATCCCCATGATCCGGGACATGGGGGCGTAGATGTTCAAGGTCTCCTCGGCGATCTTCTGGCGCTTGTGCCGCGGCATGGAGTCCATGGTCCGCATGTTGTGCAGGCGGTCGGCCATCTTGATCAGCATCACCTCGATCCGTGAGGCGGCCCCGGAGAAGATCTTGCGGTGGACCTGCTTGGAGAAGGTCTGGCGGTCGCCACTCAGGTTCTCTACCTTGGTGCAGCCGTCGACAATGGCCTCGACATTGCGGCCGAAGTGTTCGCCGATGACCTCGGGGGTGACCTCGGGGACATCTTCGATGGTATCGTGGAGGATGGCGGCGGCCAGGGTCTCGGGATCGGTGACCTCCAACTCCTCGGCCAGGATCTGGGCCACATGGCAGGGGTGGCTGATATAGGCCTCGCCGGATTTCCTGAATTGACCCTGGTGGGCGTCCACCGCAAAACTCAAGGCCTTCCAAAAGGGCTTGGCCGGGCCGTCCTGATTGCCCAAGCAGCGCTCCATGGTGGCGATATAGTCGGACAGGTCGAAGGTCTTGGGCATGGATGGTCGCGGTTCCGGCGGATTAACGAGGTGGCGAAGGGAGTGAAGGGGTCATTCTAAACGGAAAGGGAGGGATAACGCAAAGGAAATTTGTCGAGAGACGGTGTTGCCCCTGCATGGCGAGCGGCGAGGTGGAGCGATCTCCGCCGCATGCATCAACTTGTGCAGACAAAAGGGCGTAATTTTGGTATTACGCCCCCATGCCGGCATGTGTTTTCTGGGCATGAGTTCAAGGCGATGTAGTCAATTAATCTGGGGGAGGGATACGATGGTGCAGCCGATAATGCAGGGCGAGAGAAGTCTGATCGTGGCCATGGATGTGGATGGCGCGTGGTTTTATGATCTGGTGGCGGCCTTGGAACTCGTGGAGAGTATTGGCGCGGTAAAATTTGGTTTTTTTCAATTAAATAGCGGTCTTGAGTCGTGCGTTGACTTGGTGCGCAGTACCTTGGGCGACATCCCCATTATTTATGACTATCAGAAAATCGGCAGTGGCGTTACCGACTCCGGGGCAAAGTTTGCCAAAACCTTGAAGATGGCGGGGGTGGGCGCGGTGATCATCTACCCCTTTGCCGGGCCGAAAATTCAAGAGGTGTGGACGAAAATCTTGCAGGACGAAGGTCTCCACGTGCTGGTGGGCGGGATGATGACCCATCTCAACTTTTTGGTAAGCGAGGGCGGCTACGTTGCGGATGAGGCGGTGCTCAAGATTTACTCCCTGGCCATTGCGCAGGGCGTTGAACATTTCCTCGTCCCCGGCAACAAACTCTCTTGGGTGACAAAGATCAAGACGCTGCTCGACCGTGAACTGGGCACCGGGAACTATGTCCTATGTGCCAATGGCTTAATTCGGCAGGGGGGGGATCTGTCGCGCTGCCTGGAAGTGGTCGACAACCAGCTCCACGCCATTATCGGAGCGGGGATCTATGAGCACAAGAATATCGAAGATATGCGCAAGGCGGCCATTTTGATCTCCAAACAACTGCAGGTGGGCGCAACCATCCCCTGATTGCCTCCAGTTCTCTGCGGTGTGTACCCTCTCTCCCCATGAATGAGCTCATGCCGCGCGTCATCTCGTGGGCACGAGCAGAAGGGGGTCGCCTCATCCATGCCGGTTTTGCCGGGGGGCATGCCCCTCCAGATGCTGACCCGCGAAGTTAGAGCCGCAGGAGCCCGGCGGCCCTCAACATGCCAACGATGCCAACCCCCACCCAGAACACATTAAGCACCGTGTAGGCCCTGTCTTTTTTGATGATTGCGCACCACGAGAGGAGGAGCGCATCTATGGTGTTGAATCCCCAAACAAAGATGAAGGGACTCTGGGGCCCGAGCCAGCTTACCAGAGAGAAACTGAAAACTCTCATCAGCACGCCAGTCATCTCCAGGCTACGAATATGCAGCGAGATGAAGGCATTGAGTCTGGCCAATACACGTCCGCGCATCGATATACTCGGTTGATTTT
>CAYSFY010000096.1:0-2159 GCA_964430285.1 uncultured Desulfobulbia bacterium | reverse complement strand
TAATTTAAAATAACAAAAATATTTAACGGGTAATAAGAACTGACCCGTACCCGTCACATATTGATTTTTTTTCCACCCGCCCACGCACGGCGAGCCTGCGTGGGCGCTACGCCGGGCCCTCATGGCGCCATTTTTCGGGCAATGCAGCAGACGTTCCAGGTGGAGAGGCTGGGGGCATGACCGCTCAGCCACTCCTCGGCAGCCAGGAGGGTGAAGCCGGTTTGCCCGAGCAAGGCCTTGATCTCGGGGAGGAAGAGGTAGCGCATGGCGTGGGTCTCGTGCAGGGTGCGGAGGGAACCGTCGCTTTTGTTGGTGATGGCGACCTCGAAGTTGACCTCCACGGTGTTGGCGTTTTCGTGGAGCACCGGCTCGGTGAGCCGTTGGATGCGGGAGTGATCATCCTCCACCCGCTTGACCCGGACCAAGGGCTTTTCATGGAGCACCGCCGGGCCGTACCAAAAATCGAAGATGAAGAGTCCGCCCGGATCGAGATGGGCCGCTGCCGTGCGCAGGGCGTCGAGCAACGCCTGGTTTTCAGTCTGATAGCTCATGACGTGGAACAGGGAGATCACCAGGTCAAAGCGTATGCCCAGCCTCAGGGTGGTGATGTCGCCCTGCACAAAGGTGGGGGGGGGCTCCACGGCGGTTTGGGCCACGGTGTGGCGGGCAATGGCGAGCATGGTCCGGGAGCGGTCCACCCCGGTGACCCGGCAGCCGTGTGCTGCCAGATGGACATCGTGGCCCCCCGTGCCGCAGCCGAGATTAAGCACCGTACCCAGGGGCAGGGTGGGGGCCTCGCGCTGGGCCAGGGCCAGGACATAGGCGGTCTCCCGGGCGTAGTCCTTGTCCTTGTTCAGCAGGTCGTAGTAGTTGGAGTACTCTTGAAAGACGGTGTTCATGCAAGGATCCCTTTGAGCGCGGCGCTCACGGCATGGATCTGGGCGTCGGTGAGGGCGAGGCCGCTGGGGAGATAGAAGCCTCGTCTGGCCAGCCGTTCCGCCACCGGCAGGTGCTGATTGGGGAAGAGTCCCATGTGCTGGAACACCGGCTGCTGGTGCATGGGCCAGAAAAATGGCCGGCAGCCGATGCCCTGGTCGGCAAGGCGCTTCATCACCTCGGCGGCAGTGAGGGGCAGATCATCCGGGAGCACCAGGCCGTACACCCAATAGAGATTCTCCGTGCCATGGGCCGCGGGGAGGGGGAGTTGCAGCGGACACCCCTGAAGCAATTGGTCATAGAGGCGGCCGATCTCCCGTTTGCGGCGCAGGTGGCTTGGCAGCTGCTCCAGTTGGGCGCAGCCGACAGCGGCCTGGAGGTTGGTCATGCGGTAGTTCCAGCCCAACTCCTCATGGACGAAGCGCTGTTGCGGCTGAAAGCAGAGGTTGGCCAGGGCGCGGCAACGGTCGGCCAGCTCTTGATCGTTGGTGAGCACCATCCCCCCTTCGCCGGTGGTGATGTGCTTGTTGGGGTAGAAGCTGACGATGCTGATATCGCCGAAGCTGCCGCAGGGTCTGCCCTCATGGGTGAGGCCGATGGCCTGGGCCGCGTCTTCAATGATGCGTAGGCCATGGCGCTGGGCAAGGGCCTGCAGCGGCGCCATGGGGGTGGCGAGGCCGTAGATGTGGATGGCCATGATGGCCCGGGTCCGCGGGGTGATCCGGGTCTCGACCTGGGCAATATCCATGTTCCAGGTGAGGGGATCGCTGTCCACCAGCACCGGGGTGGCCCCGCTCTGGACAACGGCCTGGCAGCAGGAGATGATGGTGAAGGAGGGCATGATCACCTCGTCGCCCGGGCCAAGGCGCAAGGCCCGCACCGCCACTTCCAGGGCGGCGGTGCCATTGGCCACCGCCACGCCGTGTTGGCGCTCTACCGTGGCGGCGAACTCCCGTTCAAAGCGGGCGACAAAGGGGCCTTCGCTGGAGATCCACCCCGAGTCGATGCACTCGTTTAGGTAGCGTTTTTCGTTGCCCTTCAAGCTAGGTGCGTTAACCGGGATGTGCATGGCGTTGACGTTCTCCCCTCACTGTGGCCAGTGGATTAATTGGATCTGCTCCGGGACGACCCCGGTAAAGCGGCACTTGTCCTCCCCGCCCACGAACGGCCCTTGTTTGACCTCGATCATCTCCACCTCGGACAAGACCTCGAAACCATGGCCG
>CAYSFY010000095.1:9302-15997 GCA_964430285.1 uncultured Desulfobulbia bacterium | reverse complement strand
TGATACGTTGGTGTTGATGCGAAGGGTCATGGGGGTATCCTCCATCCATGGGGTTTATAATTGGGGAATCCTTTCCCCGTTTTCTATCCGGCGGAACTACTGCATAAAATCATCCTATTTTGTTGCATCTGTCGCGGGGGCAGTTTTTTTTCACCTCCTTTTACTGCGGTATGCATTCGTGGTAAGGGGTCAAAAAAAAGACTTCATCAAGCATATCGGTCAGGGTGGGCGATACTTTAATTTTTTTGTCGATGGCCATGATTATTGACTCGGGGTGAACAGGCTGGTGCCCCTCTCGAGCGGTGGTCGGTGGGATGATTTCAGCCCATCGCCGCCTTTTCCTGGTAGATGCGATAGGCCTCCATGGCTGCCTCTTGCTGCCCCATGGCTAGGTAGCAAGCACCAATCTTTTTGAGCAGGCCAATCTCCGCGGGCAAGGCCAGAAAGCATTTCTCATAGGCAGTGATCGCATCCGCGGGCAACTCCTTACCCAGCAGATCATCGCCTAATTTTTCCCAATATCCCGCATAGTGTGGGGCCAACGACACCGCCCGGTTCAGACTGCGGACGCCGTTTGTGAAATCATTCACGGCAAAGGCGGTGGTGGCAAGGGAGAGGTGCAAATCGGGGGCATCGGGAGTCAAGGCAATGGCGGCAGCAAAGGCTTCGGCCGCGGCAACGGTTTCCGTCTGGGCGATTAGGGCATTCCCATAACCCCGGTAGAGCGAGGCTGCCACCTCTGGACCAAGAACGGTGAGGAGATTGGAGTTGGCGGCAAGTTCACGGCACCATGGCGCAAGCAGGTCCGCCTGCTTGGCTGAGGACTCTTGATCGGCAACGATAGCGGCCGCCTCCGAGGTCAACATCTGCCGGACATCAGGGTGATCCACCGTATAGCGAACCGCCTTAAACGCCATACGATGGGCAACTCGGAGGTCAAAACGGTAATAGCGCCAGGCAAAAGCAAGAAACCGGTCGGCCAGTAGCTTGCGGCAGGCGTCGATACGACCAGCATAGGACGGTTCCAGGGCTACACTGGCGGCAAAAATTTGTTCCATATCGTCAAACTGACAACGATTGGCCGCGATGGCGCCTGAGTAGAAAGTGAGCTCCGCGGCATCGGTAGGGGAGGGGGAGTGGGCCGTGATCGTCTTTTCAAGTAATACGAAATCGCCACTGTCATAATAGAGCCGCAGCAGTTCCAAGGCGGTTTGTGAGGTGTCTCCCTTGTGCTTGGCAAGCTTTGGCAACAGGGAGTGCTCGCGTTGGAGATGGTTGCGCAGACGCTGCAATTGCTGGGTGAACGGGCTTAACACCTGGCGGCGGAACTGATTGATCACGGTGAAACGGTTGATCGATTTACTCAGCCATTCGAGATAGTGTTCAGGTTGGTCGGCAAGCTGCTGGATTTCGTGGTTGAGACGGTCGCTCTGGCGTAATCCCTCCATGGTGGCTTCCTCCAGCAGCGGCCAGACCTTGGCCTTGTCCAGGCTGGCGTTCAAGGCATCCAACTCCTGAAATTGCCCTCGCAGGGCCTGGGGGAGCATGTCGAATTTACGGTAGATCACGCCCTGCTCCCGCAAGGTGGCGATCTTTTTGGAAAGCATGGCCGCCAACCGTTCCAGGCTGGTCATCTCCTTCTCGATGCCGGCGATATTTTTTAGCATTCTGGTAAATTCGCTGACCATTCGTTGGCGGCCGGGTATCCGCATCTCTCCCTCTGTCGCGCGAATCTTGGCTGCGACATCGACTGGTGTGTTGCAATAGCGAGCCAGAACATCCCCTAGGGGGACCTCTTCAGCCCCTTCCAGGCGCACCCCTCCTTCGGTGGCATTAAGAAAATGCCGGTCCCTGAAGATGGCCATCCACTCCTCGAATTGATGCTTAAAGCTCAGGAAGGCCCGATAGGTCGGGACCTTCGCCCCGCCATAGCCATCCACCCACAGGATCTCATTTTTAAAGATACTCTCCATGTCCTCCTTGTTGGTCAGGGCGGTGTGCTGGGCGTGTCCCGCCTGCTCGGTGAAGGCCAAATCCTGGCCGACAAAGACAATGGGCGAGCAACCCAGCGTAATGGCGGCAATGAAGTTGAGCTGGGCCACGGTGGCGGCCCCGGAGGTAAGCATCGTGCCCCCCAGCAAGTCGTTGAGCCATTTTTCCATGTTCTGGGCGGCAAAGGTCCAATAGACTTGCTGGGCCGGAAAGATTTTCGGGATCAAGGTGGTCACCCAGGAGCTGCAGATCAGGGAGGTTTCCGCGGCGCCCGCGGCGACGTTGATAATCTTTTCGAGAGAGATGTCCTCCATGTCGATGCAGGATGTGAAATCCGGAGTCACCCCATTGGCCAGCAGGGCTGGCAGGGCCGTGTCCGCGGCAATGATCACCGCCTTGCCCTTGGCATGGCGGAGCAGGTGGACATTTTTGTCCAGAGAGGGACCGGCGGCCACAATAATAGCGGGCACCCCGGTAAAGACACCCTTGATCTGCTCCAAGAGGTGTTGATGGTGAATGGCGCTCATGTGCCGGAGCCGGTTTTCAATAAACTTGGAGCCGAACACGGTGGTGGTGTTGCCGCCGATATTATAGGCATTGCCGTGCTTGAACACCTCGTCGTGGGTGGCCTGGTAGGTGTCCGGAGAGAGCCGGAAGCAGGGGAGGTGGCGAAGAATATGCAGGTTTTCCAGGCGCAGGGCGTGGGACATGGGGGTAAGGACAGCGGCCACGTTGATGTCTGGGCCGATGGCGAGGGTCACCCGTTTGTCGGCGAGGAGTGTTGCCAAGTTTACGGCATGAAGCGCACGGATAAAGACGCCGGTTTCCGGTTCAAAGATGGCGAGGTGGCGGAGATGGCTCCGACTGTGGAGCATGGCCGGCGGGGTATACCCTAAGCCCATGCCAATAAACGCCACCACCCCGGTGGCGGTCTCCGGCACCAAGGGGAAATAATCGGCCAGTTCGGCGTCGGTGGCGTGGGGATAGTGGAAAAAAATTTCATCCCCGCTCGCCGTTCGCACCAGAAGGTTCGGGGTGCCATCCTCGGCCAGACAGAACTCACCCAGCGGTTCACCGCCATGATTCACCACGGTCTGCCAGGCCTGGGGGTGGTGTTTTTGCAGCAGGGCAAGGTTTTCTTCAAAATAATCGTGGGCCAGTTCCATAGGGGGAATTCCTTTTTTTGGGCTTAGGTGCGTTACGGGATAACGGGTACAACTCTTAACGTCCCTTGTTCTTTCACGACAGTTGCCTGCCGGTTAGTTTAAGCGCTTGAAACCGGCATGACAGACTGGCCCCTTGAGCAGGCTCATGACATCCCGGCCCTCCTCGCACTCCTTGATCAGGGCGAAGAGAGGATCCAGCTTTTCAAGGAAGAGGGAGACGACCTCAGGGGTGTGTTCGGTGCACACATAGACGCTGGTCGCTGCCAGATACCCCTGGGCGAGCATCTCTTGGGTGATCAGGGTCTTGTAGGCCAGGGTGTTGGGGCTGTTGAAGGTGAAGCCGGTCAGCGCCGGGAGGCCGGTGGTGGTGATGGCAAGTCCATGCTTGGCGGCCAGCATCCGCCAGCCGGCGGTGATATCAAGACCGGTCCTGCTGATTTGTTCCCAGGACTTGACGCGTTCCATTACCTCCAGGGTCTTGAGGGCGGCGGTGGGGCCGATCCGTTCGGTCCAAAAGGTGCTGCTGATGAAGGTGGACTGGGCCGCTTCCATGACTTCGCGGCGGCCGATGGTGGCGGTAATCGCATAACCATTGCCCAACGCCTTGCCGAAGATGGCCATGTCCGGTTCGACGCCGTACAGCTGGTGCAGGCCGCCGAAGGTCTGGCGGAAGCCCGAGGTGCATTCATCAAAGATCAGGACGATGCCGCGTGCGGTGGCAAGGTTGCGGATCTTCTCCAGGAAGCCCCCTGCCGGATCCAGGTTGCGGGAGACCTCCATCTTGATGACGCCGATGTCGTGCGTATTGACCAGGGCTTCAAGCTCGGCAAAATTGTTGTATTGGAATGGGTAGACCGTGTCGCGCAGGCTCTCCGGCACCCCTTTCGGCTCCAAGCCCGGCAGCAGGTGGCCCGCCAGGTTTGTATCGTTACCGAGGTTGGCGGCCAGATACCAATCGTGCCAACCGTGGTAGCCGCAGATGGCCACTTTGGCCTTGCCGGTGGCAGCGCGGGCAATGCGGATGGCAATGGCATTGGCCTCGCCACCGGAACGGGCAAAGCGCACCATCTCCGCCCAGGGATGAATGGCCACCAGCTTTTCGGCCAGATAGACCTCTTCCGGGCAATTTAAGGTGGACATGTTGCCGGCGTCAACGGTCTTACGCACGGCCTCGTCCACTTCCGGATGGCCGTAGCCCAGAATATTGGTGCCGATACCCATGATGGACATGTCGATGTACTCATTGCCGTCCAGGTCCCATACCTTGCACCCCTTGGCCTTGCTGAAGTAAGCAGGCCACTGCTCGGGGAGAAACATCTCCGCCCGTTTGGAGAGCAGCATGTTGCCGCCAGGGATTAGTTGTTTGGCGCGATTCCACAATTTTTGCCCGGTGCCCATGGTAGCTCCTTCGTTACGGATGAGGTGTCGGTTGGCGGTAAAGAGGTCTGGTTGCTTGCGGCGCAGGGCCATGACTTCCAGCCAGCCAAAATCGCGGCGAGGGTGAAAGTGTGCAATTGTTTTAATAACATGGCCCAAGGGCTGCGGAGAGGGCAAGGGTAGCGAAAACTTAAGCGGACAAGGGTGTTTGCGGGTGCTTGCGAATAACGGAAATGCCCAACCACTCATCCTGATCATCGGTGTATCCTTGCTTGAGGTGGTGGCGTACCTTATGGGTCACACACTCATAATCCGGGTGCCAGGTGAACAAGGTCCGGTAGTCCATCTTATAACTGAACACCTCGGGTTGGTGGTGGTAGGGCCGCGATTTGTTAGTCGGACTGAAGAAGTCCATGATGATTAACCAACCCGGGGAACGCAGGACGCGGTCCGCTTCCGCGGCGATGAGGAAAAGGTCGCTACGATCACACAAATAGAGACAGAAGCCGAAAATGACAATATCGAAGGTGTTGTTGGTAAACGGCAGTTTGTCAGCGGACCCTTGATGCGCGTCCACTCCTTGCGCGCGGGCAACGGCAACCGCATGGGCAGATGGCTCAACGCCGGAGCAGTGCATGTGCATGTTGGCCTGCAACCAGGCAAGGCGACTGCTTTCACCGCAACCAACCTCTAAGAGTCGCAGGGGCTCACTTCTCTCCTTGTCCGCCAGGGGGAGGTCGAGAATTTCGCGCAAAACCGGGTCGTCATCCGGGAGGATGCGCCTTGAAACAATAGTCTGGGTTCGTTGAAACCAGGCATCGCCTTCAGTTTGGAGAAAGTGCTCTTTTTGCTTCATGGGCGCACACCTTTAGGCCAACGGCTGGGGTTGATCAGGTCCATGTTGGCGCAGCTTAGTTCCTGTGGCAAATCCGGCATGGGGCCTGCGGCAGCATGCTGGATTTCTTGTAGTTGCGTGACGCTGTCCACGCCAACGATGACTTTTGATAAGCCTATCGGTAATGGACTCAATCATACAGGACTCAGGGATACATGAAGCCAAGGGGCTTCGTCTGTGTGTTCAATGCGATATGTTTGATCGAATCCGTCATATTCCAGGACGGTATTCCGGTAACGGTCTATTGTTGTTGGCCTTGGTGAGATTTGAGGCAAGACCATGCGACAGAGTGCTTTCATGGAGGCGTCCATCCCATGTGACATGGTTTTGAACATGGCTCCATCAATATCTTTTTCGTTAATTTCGTGCAAATCGCATTCGCAGCCAATGGCCTGTAACCGTTTCTGCTGAGCTCGTTTTTCATGGATTGGCGAAATCGAATCCTGCGTCGAGTTGAAGCAATAATACTGAGGCAAGCGTCCACTTTGGTTTTTCATCACTTCCAGATGCGGAGGAAAGGCGGTCTCCCTAATCAGTTGTTGCGGGAGTCCAAAATAATAAGGAAGGTTTCGGTTCTCGAATTGCCAATGGGATTTCAGATTGCATTCGATCCATAAATTTCCGGAAGACATGGAATACTCTAAGAGAAGACCAAGATGACTCCAGGGGGCGCGCGTATAGGAAGAGTTATCCAGCACCGCGTTGATGGTGTTTGGCGAAAATTTGCTAATGAGATGGGCGAGATAGCCTCCATGAGAAGATCCGACCAGGATGATGTTGTTCTGGTCGAACATCACGCCTTCTGTAATCAAGGTGTTGAGCACTGTCAGGTGGTCAAGCGCCTGTAGAACGCCAAAGTTCTGATATTCATTATGAGGCGGTTCCAGGATACCTTTCAAGACGATAGGTTCCTGAATTTTTTCACCTAATGAAGTACAAATCTCCGCAAGATTGCTCATTGCGAACGGAATGCCAAAATGTGAGCAAAGCAGATGCAGGGTGAGCAGGCTTTGGCGATCGAATATGATGGGGCACCCCTGCTCCGGCCTAGCCACAATGGCATGATAGTCGACACTGACCGCCGCCAGCCCGTAGGTCTCCGCAATGAAATGACGAATTTTTCCTTCATATTCCGCATTGTTGTCATTACCAAAGCCGGGGATATAAAAGACCAGTCCCTTGGCTGGATTTTTCTGACTATAACGAGCCGGCAAGCTTAGGCTATAGGTGACCGGCCTCTGACGAGGTCGATTCCCTAGTTCAAA
>CAYSFY010000095.1:362-9292 GCA_964430285.1 uncultured Desulfobulbia bacterium | reverse complement strand
GCTGACCTGAAACGCTGCCATGCAACTCCTGGATGTCCATGGATTCGGGGTGAGGCATTTTTATTGCTCCAGGGTGCTGATACTGAGGAGCCTAGGGGCTACCAAAAAAACTCTACCCATAAGGGTGTTTGTTAACTTTTGCAAAGAGCCAAATCCCTCCAATTCACGACACAGAGAATAATGCATTCCCGTGCTTAAGCAGGCCGAGACAACTCAAAAATCACATAGTTGGCCTCATCCATCTCAGTCTTGAAGTAGCCCTCCTGATACATCGCGCCAAAGAGATAGAGAAAATATTCGATCCACTTTGTTTTAACTTCTCGTAATGCCTCTTCGCTTAGGCCCCGAGTCATCTGTGCGGTCAGGGGGGAGATCTCTCGAAGGTCGTGGAACTCCTGCATATGGACAAGGCTGCGATTGAACTCCGGGATAATTTTATCAACCGCGAAACCCGCGTCCGTAAACTCATTCGCCCATACCGACCACTCCAATAAGGAGGCGTAGTGTTCATGCCGGCCCATATCCAAGTACTTCCTGAACTCATGGGCTTTGAGCACATTCCAGGTCATGAAATCAGCGAAGGTCTTGTTGATGATTACAAATTTACATTTCCCCCCAGGACGCAGGACACGAAAGATCTCCTTGACCAATAACTCGCGGTTGGTCGCCCAGTAGAGTGAATTGGAAAAGATGAAATTAAAGGATTCCGACGCCAGCGGTAAGGGTGCATTGAAACTATGGCAGATCAACTGCTGATGGCAATTGAGCAGATGGGCCTTGTCCAGCAACGCCTGTTTGTGGTCAAGGGCGGTCTCCCACAATACCTTGGGCGCAAAGGTGAAGTTGGAGTAAGCATCGTCTTTAAAGCTGTTGTACACATCGAGCGTGCCGCTGAAGAATTGTTCGGCTGTCGGCAAGGGCATTGAGCGAAAGGCGTCAAAGAGCAAGGGGAGAGTTCCACCCTTGGCAATATACGAGTTCACCCCATCGCCGCACCCCAACTCCAAGGACCCTGCCGCCGGAATATCATACAATCGCAACTCCATGGCCTCCAAGGTCCTGACCAAGGCCGAGACTGGGCGCAACCAATAGGCTTTGAGATATTCAGTCAGAAAGGAATCAAATTTGTTAGTCATCTTAGCACTCCTGGCAGGCTAAACAGATTTTGTTTTTATCGCGAAGCAACTCCTCGCGCACCGTAACCAACTTTTGTCCGTTCCACGCCTCGGCAAGAGACATGTTTGCAAAATTGCCCAAGCTCATCATCTTTCCATAAAACGTGCAGCAAGGCAGGATGTCCCCATTGGCCATAATACAAAGACGACGGAAGGGGTCTATGCAGTGCCATTTTTTTTCTTTTTTGCCCCCGGTCATATTGTCAAACCGTAAAAAGCGATGGATATCAACAATTTCTACCTTGTCTCGCCAAAAGTCGAGAAAGCCGTCAATCTCATGCCTGTTGATATCCGTTTCAATGAACGAGACGCGCATCACCGGCAATAGGCTCTTGCGGCGTTGCTTCTCTGCCAACATCAGCAAAATGTTGTCAAACACCTTTTGATAACGCCCGATACCGCCACGCAGGAGTTGATAGGTCTCGTCGGAAAAGGCGTCTAAGGAGACGAACAGGTTGACCAATCCCGAATCAAAGACCTGGTCTATCACCGTGTCCAGCAGGACCCCATTGGTGTTGACGCGGGAATCAACCCCCCCGTTCGCATGGAACTCTTTTACGATTTCAAGGCAGCGGCTGTCTAGCAGGGGTTCTCCGATAGCAATATTGATCGAGTACAGGGCCGATTCCTTGGCTTCACGCAGGAATTTTTCCACGAGGGTATCGGGCAAGGATTGCTTGGTGTTGATCGCATACGGTAGATTGGGGTGGGGCTTCTTGTTGCGTGGGCAAAAAGTACATGCCGAGTTGCAAGCATCCACCAACTCCAAATCAACATGTAACGGGGAGTGGGGGATCGAGCCAGGGCTCGCTGCCCGCCAGGCGTCGCGATAGACCCGGTAGCGCTCGCCCAAAATTGCTGTCATCCGCTCTTCCAGAGATCCCTCTTGAGTGCGGATAACGCTGTCTTGTGGAACTTTCTCCATGCCTTTACCCATAAATAGAAACCTGTTCCCGTTTTTTGATTCCGTGGATTATTGAGGACCCTGTCGTGATCCCATGAAGTCCCCACTCACAGGTGTCCCTTGGGCGATATCCTGCGTTGCTGCGGCAAGGCCCCCAGTGTGATCGGAGAGGCCGGCCACCCCGTCGAAGGCCAAAGCCGGATGGGGGCTGGTGCGCAGATTCATGGTCGAAGGTAACGCCGGGTAGGCGCTGGTGCATTTGGGCAAGGCGAGTTCTTGGCAATCGCTTTGGCGCAGGGTGGCCACGGCCTCGTCAATCTCGGCAAGCGTTGCCATCCCTGTTGACATGATTACCGGTTTGCCGGTGGCGGCGATCTTTCTGAGGAGCGGGAGATCCACCACTTCACACGAAGCGACTTTATAGGCCGGAGCCCCCATCCCTTGCAGGAAATCGACGGTGCTGTCGTCAAAGGGGGTAGAGAAACGGTGAAGGCCCATGGAGGCTGCTGCCGCCACCGTTGATGAAGGCACCTCATAGGCGTAAACCGTATGTGCAGGGCTATTGGTCAGCGGCCGGGTGGCTGTTAGCGTAGCGTGAAAGGTTATGGCAGGATCAATATTTAGGTCGCCGTCATCTTGGGTGAAGACAAGTTCAGGTCTGATCTGTTGGACTATCCCTTCAAGGTGCTTCACTACCAAAAAATTCATGGCTCTCCCTGCTCGTTGATCGGGGTAATCGTGACATCGGCTACAATCCTGCCATCATAAAGGCATGCCCGGTTAAATTCATAACGGAAACCAGCATGCTGGAGGAAGGCTGCCGGATAGCCTTTCGCGTCCAACATGCGGATAAAATCATAGAGTTTGAGCAACGAAGGGAGTTCCGGCACCTCGCTTTCAAAGGGCTTGCGGCGCGAGAACTCGACAGGGATGCCTGTTTGCGGCTCTGGGGTTGGTTCATTTTCGATAATAAATTGGATCATTTCCGCTGAGAGATACGTTGCCCGGATGAAGATCTCTTCGGCATTGCCTTCAATGCATAAATCTCTTTTTTGGTACACCGGACCCGCGTCCAGTTCTTGCACCATTTGCAAGGCCGTCAGTTTGGTGTGCCGATGATCCCGGACAATGAGGTTCTGTAACGGGCTGCCTCCTCTGGCGTACGGCACATCCGCCATATGGAAACAGACACAATCATGCTTGGTTAGCAACGATTGCGGTACAATCCAATTCCAGTGCAGGAAGAAGATATACCGCGGGTCGGGGAACTCCAATAGCGCTGAATTCAACTCTTCCTTGTTCCCTGCGAAGGCCCATTTGCCAGGCATGTCCTTGAGCACTTCACAGTAAATTCTTCGATTCCAAGGCCTGCAACCTGCGACAATATATGTCTGTTCTTTCATCTCATTCCCCAGATTTTTTTTTCGAGAGCTTAGAATGGATCCCCCCCCACGACATTGCCTTACCCGCGACCGGGCTCATGGGCATGGGCGATGGTTTTGAAGAGTGGAGGCCCCGTAGACAATCTCCTGCAGTTGCTCCACGGTCATCCACTCCTCATTGGCGTCACTGGTGTAGACAAAATTTTCAGGAACGGGGACGGCGGTGACGTAGTTCTTGCGGTCCCACCAGGAGTAATTGGGCAGGATGACATACATTCCCTTGTAGCGGACAGCGGTGCGACCCTCATCTTCCCCGGTCAGGGCCTCATGCAGCTTCTCCCCGGGCCGGATACCGATGTGGTCAATGGCGCACTCCGGGGCAATGGCCCGGGCCAGATCCGTGATGCGCATGCTGGGGATCTGCGGCACAAAGATCTCGCCCCCCTCCATGTATTTGAACCCCTTAAGGACCAGCTCCACCGCCTGATCCAGGGTGATCCAAAAACGGGTCATGCGCGGGTCGGTGATGGTGATGCGGCCGCTCTCCTTCTGTTTGAGAAAGACCGGGATGACGCTCCCCCGGCTGCCGATGACATTGCCGTAGCGCACACAGGCGAAGCGGGTCCTCCCTTCGCCGGCATAGGCATTGCCCTGGGTGAAGAGTTTGTCCGAACAGAGTTTGGTGGCGCCATAGAGGTTGACCGGGTTGACCGCCTTGTCGGTGGAGAGGGCGATCACCTTCCTGACTCCGGAGTCGATGGCGGCGTTAATGACATTCTGGGCGCCATGGACATTGGTCTTCACCGCCTCGAAGGGGTTGTATTCGCAGGCCGGTACCTGTTTCAGGGCCGCGGCGTGCACCGCCATGTCCACCCCCTCCATGGCCCGGCGGAGACGGTCTCCATCCCGGACATCGCCGATGAGAAAGCGCAACCGCGGGTCATCGTTGAACTCCATGCGCATGTCATGCTGTTTCAACTCGTCGCGGCTATAGATGCGGATGGCCTTGGGGGTGTAGCGCTCCAGCATTATCCGGCAGAAGTGTTTGCCAAAGGAGCCGGTGCCGCCGGTGATCAGGATGGTCTGCTGGGACCAGTCGATGGCGTTTTTTGACGAGGCGCCGTTTTGAATGAGATCCTTGGCCGTGGCCAGGGAGTTACCTTGGCCATAGACCAACTCCTTGATCCTCGAGAACAGGGCGAAGTCCTCCTCTGTGTAGCGGCGTTGACCGCCCTCGGTGCGTTGGGGCAGGATGAGTTCCATGAACTCATTCTGCCAGTAACGGATGGTTGACACCGGCACTTCAAGCCGTTGGCTGATATCCTTGATACGCATTTTCATGATCCACACCATTGAAAGAGGTTCTGGGGGTGCCGGTTGGTTGCTGCAGCAGCCGGCCAATACTGAACGTATCGGCGGCTGTCACGAAAACATTAAAGTAAACTTTAACTTTCCATACAAGGTTTAAATGTGATGGCGCGCGGAACAAGGGGGAGAGAAGTGGACTGACGACTGAAAGAGTTGGCGGGGGGGCGGTCGGCTCAGGCTCGAACGATCTTTTTGACTTTGCCTTGCCGATCCTTTACAGTGCCCATAAGAGACGGTTGTCGTCAGCACCGTGAGGGAAAATGGGTTCTGCATGCGCGCCGATTTTTCATCAACACCACGGAGGAAGAGGGATGAATTTAGCAGAAGAGATTGTATCCAGATACACCTACCAGGATTACCTTGATTGGCACGATGATCAGCGGTGGGAATTAATTGATGGCCAGGCCTGGAATATGACCCCTGCACCGAGTTTCAAACACCAACGGCTGGCCGGGGCCATTTATCGCATTATTGCCAATGCCCTTGTTGGCAAAAAATGTATTGCCGGCATCGCGCCCACGGACATTGTCCTCTCCGACCATGATGTGGTGCAACCCGATGTCTTTGTGGTATGCGACAAGAAAAAAATCACCGATCAGGTCATTAACGGGGCACCGGAGATTGTTATCGAAGTCTTAAGCCCGGCCACCGCCCTCAAAGACCGCCGGGAGAAGAAGCGCCTCTATGAAAAGTTTGGCGTTCGGGAGTATCTCCTGGTCGATCCGGTTGGCCGGATGGTGGAACGTTTTCTCCTGGAGGCGGATGGCACCTGGGATAAAGGGGAGCTTTTCGGCCCGGACCAGACCGTCACCTTCATTTGTCTCCCTGATCTATGCGTCAATCTTGCCGAAGTCTTTGAGGCCGACGAGCCGGAAGCGCAACCGCGGCCGCCTAGGTCCACGCCTGCCGGGCCGCATGGCTGACGCTCTCGCCGGTATGGAAGCGATAGGTGAAATGAAGGGAACAAATCCAGTGACCACGGACAAACCATGACCGATGAATTGATGATCACCACCCCGGGGGCCCTTGCCCGCCTGGCCGACCGCCTGGGGCAGGAGCCGCTCTTGGCCTGCGACCTGGAGGCCGATTCGCTCCACCGCTACCGGGAGCGGGTCTCTCTCTTGCAGTTCTCCATCCCCGGGTATTCCGCCATTGTCGATCCCTTGGCCGTGACCGATCTGGCCCCCTTGGCCCCGGTCATGGCTGATGGCGGCATCCGCAAGGTCTTTCACGGCGCTGATTACGACATCCGCTCCCTGCACCGGGACTTTGGCATGGAGGTCCATAATCTCTTCGACACCATGGTCGCCTGTCAGTTCTTGGGCGAAAAGGAGCTGGGGCTGGCAGCGGTGCTCAACAAGAGGTTCGGCGTGGAACTGGACAAACGGTTTCAGAAGGCGGACTGGAGTAAACGGCCCCTGAGCCCGGAGATGATCCGCTACGCCCAGGAGGATACCGGCCTGCTCATCGGCCTTTATGGGCAGCTGGAGAGCGAACTGCGGGCCAAGGGCCGCTTGGCCTGGGTGGAGGAGGAGTGCGCGGTCCTTCAAGGGGTGCGGGTGAACGTGCGGGAGCCGGGGCCGATGTTTGTCCGCTTCAAGGGGGCCTCGCGGATGGAGCCCAGGGCCCTGGCGGTGTTGGAGGAGTTGCTTAAGGTCCGCGATGCCCAGGCCGAGCGCTGGGACCGCCCGCCCTTCAAGGTCCTGGGCGGTGAATCCCTGGTGGCACTTGCCGAGCGGCGGCCCCGCACAGCCGGGGAACTCGCCGCCATCAGAGGGGTGCCGGAACGGATCGTCCAGCGGATGGGGGAGGATCTGCTTGCGGCCGTGGCCCGTGGCTGCGCCCTCCCTGCCGGGCAACTGCCCCGCTACCCCTTTACCCCTCGTCCCTTGCGCGATCCGCGGGTCGAGGGCCGCTTGCAGCGGCTCAAGGGGTGGCGGGAGAGGAAGGCGGAGGAGCTGGAGATCGCGCCGGGGATCCTAGCCAACAATGCGCTGCTGGAGACCCTGGCCAGCCAGCCGGACGGTAGCCCTGTGGTTGGGCTCATCCCCAGGCAGTGGCAGCGGCAGGTGTTCGCGGCAGAGGTGGAGAGGTGTCTGGCCGCCAGAGCATAAGGGGAGACAGGGCCAGGCGTCAAGCGTTGCTAACAATTGAACAGGGGATGCGAGTATGACTAGCTTTCATGGCATGAGAGAGAATCCGGCGTGGGCGCGGTTACGACAGTTGGCCGCCGCCCCCTTTGATCTGACCCGGGCCGGTGCCCTTGACCGGAAACGGATTTTCGCCTACCGCGGCGAGATGGCAGGCTTTCGCCTGTTGTACGGCACCGAGCGGGTGGATGACGAGACCATGACCGCTCTGCAAGCCCTGGCGGACGAGAGTGGGGCGGTCAGCCAGTTTCGGTCCATGAAAGAGGGGGCGGTCATCAACCGGATCGAGGGCTATGCCAGTGAGGAGCGCATGGTGCTGCACACGGCGGTGCGGGATATCTTTGGCGATTCACCCAGCCACCCCGAGGCCACGGCCCAGGCCAAGGCGGAGTTGACCAAACTTGCCCGCTTTCTGGAGGGGGTAGCCACGGGGCACGTGGCCAACCACCAGGGAGAAGGGTTTACCGATATGGTACTGGTGGGCATCGGCGGCTCCGACCTGGGGCCCCGCGCCCTCTATCTGGCCTTGCAACGCTTCAGTCTGCCGGGCCGCAGGGTCCACTTCATCTCCAACGTCGATCCCGATGACGCGGCAGCGGTCCTGCATGGACTCGACTTGAGCAGGACCCTGGTCAACGTGGTCTCCAAAAGCGGCAGCACCCTGGAGACCCTAACCAACGAGGCCTTGGTCAGGGCGGCCTTTGCCCGGGCCGGTCTTGAGCCCCGGCTCCACTTCTTGGCGGTGACCGCCAGCGGCAGCCCCATGGACAGTCCCGAGCGCTACCGGGAGTCCTTTTATATGTACGATTATATTGGCGGCCGCTACAGCGTCACCTCCATGGTGGGGGCGGTGATCTTGGGCTTCGCCCTGGGCTATGACGCGGTGATCGAGATCCTGCGGGGGGCAAACTCGGTGGATCAGGCAGCGGAAGAGCCTGATATCCGGCGCAATATTCCGCTCCTCCTCGCCCTCATCGGTATTTGGAACCGTAACCTGCTGGGCCATGCGACAGTGGCCATCCTGCCGTACAGCCAGGCCTTGCTGCGTTTTACCGCCCATCTCCAGCAGTGCGACATGGAGAGCAACGGCAAATCCATTGACCGGGCCGGCCGCCCCTTGACTGAGGAGAGCGGGCCGATTGTCTGGGGGGAGCCGGGCACCAACGGCCAGCATGCCTTCTACCAACTCATCCACCAGGGGACCACCGTGGTGCCGGTGGAGTTCATCGGTTTTCTGGAGAGTCAATTCGGCGAAGACTTGGCGATTCAGGGAACTTCATCCCAGGACAAGCTCCTGGCCAACCTCCTGGCCCAGTCCTTGGCCCTGGCCACCGGCCGCCGGCAGGCCAATCCCAACCAATGCTTTGCCGGCAACCGGCCGAACTCCCTGTTGCTGGCCCCCCGGCTGACCCCATTCACCATGGGCGCGTTGTTGGCCATTTATGAGGCCAAGATCGTCTTTCAGGGCTTTATCTGGAATATCAACTCGTTTGATCAGGAGGGGGTACAACTGGGTAAGGTCTTGGCCAATCAACTCCTCGACCATCTCCGCCACTGTCGGGCGGACACGAGCTATAACGGGCGGGAGGGGGATGAGGTCGGTTGGGCCATGCTGGAGGCGGCAGGGGTGGTGGTCTAGGCCTTGCTACGCATCACCTTGGCTATGGACCTGTCCAGGTAGGGGATGGAGCAGGGTTTGGAGATGTAGTCGTCAGCCCCCAGCTCCAGGGCCAGGGTGCGGTCGTATTGCGAGTCGCGGGCGGTCAGCATGATGATCTTGATCCCCTGGGTCTCCGGATCCGCCTTGATCTGCTGGCAAACGTTGCGGCCATCGCCGCTGGGCATGGTGATATCGAGCAGGATCAGGTCTGGCCGTTCTTTAAGGGTCACGGCCAGAGCCTCGGCGGCATCGTAGGCGTGCAACACCTCATTGCCCTGGGTGGTCAGGAAT
>CAYSFY010000095.1:0-352 GCA_964430285.1 uncultured Desulfobulbia bacterium | reverse complement strand
AGGTAGACGCCGTCCTCCAGCACCTGGCTCAGCACCTGCTGCGCGCCGCCCTCGGTCTCGAGAGTGCGCGGCGCATCGATCACGCCTCCCCACAGCACCGAGTAATCGCCTGGGGCGCGGCGCTGCCCCTCGCGAAAGGCGAAGGAGTCGCCTGCCTCGTTGGTGAAGGTGATGTGGATGGTGCGGTCGTCGTCTGCGATGAGGATTTTCATGGGAGTGCCGAAGGTTGGATGAGACGGAAGCCTGTCACGTTGTGATAGTTTATAGCAGACTCATTTCGGCATGGCAAAGGTTTTTGCGTCGGGTGGTCGCGGAGTCGGCATACAGCACCTCGCTCACAAATGCTCTTACC
>CAYSFY010000094.1:0-16082 GCA_964430285.1 uncultured Desulfobulbia bacterium | reverse complement strand
CCTCCTAAAGGCAGCGACCATGACGGTGCCCACCATGGCCGCCGTGGTGCTGATCGCCAAGAGGCCCAAGTCGCCATGAACTCCCGCCTCGGGGATTCCTTCCGCGACCATTACCGTTGGCTCGCCCTCCTACGGGAAGAACTTGCCCTTCGCCACAAAATAGGGTATCTCGACGGTTGTCGCCTCTTCCCTGGCCAAGCGGTCAGCCCCCGCCTCTCTCCTTGACCATGGGGCCTATCCGCGACCGCACGGTTATGCGGTCTGGAGCGCGGCCATCGAACTGTATCCCTTCGCCTGACAGGCTGCCTGTGAACCTATCCCAACCATGACCAGTAAACGACACGACAAGGACCTGGCCACCCTGACCTGCCTCTATGAGATCACCAAGGTGCTGGCCTCGTCATCCGATCTCCATGACTGCCTGAAGCGCTCCTTGGCCATCCTGGCCGCGTACGCCGGCCTGCAGAACGGCACGGTGACCCTGATCAACCCGAAGTCCGGGCAACTGGAGATCGAGGTGGCCCACGGCATGAGCGCCGAGGCCAGAAAGCGCGGGGTCTACGACGTCGGCGAGGGGATCACCGGCAGGGTGGTGGCCACCGGCGCCCCGATCATCGTCCCCCAGGTCAGCAAGGAACCCCTCTTCCTGAACCGCACCCGCACCCGCGGCAACCTGAGCGGCAAGCCCATCTCCTTCCTCTGTGTCCCCATCAAGCATGGCAAGAACACCATCGGCTCGGTGAGCGTTGACCTGGACTACCAGGAGGGGGCCAACTACGAGGAGGAGATCCGTTTTCTCACCATCGTCAGTGGCCTCTTTGCCCAGACCGCCACCCGCATCCAGGCCTACAACCAGGAGAAGGAGCAGCTCCTCACCGAAAACAGCCACCTGAAGCAGCAGCTCTCCGACAAGTACCGCATCGACACCATCATCTCCTCCAGCAGCCGCATGCAGGAGGTGCTGGAGATGACCAGCCGAGTGGCTGACTCCAATGCCACCGTCCTCCTGCGCGGCGAGTCCGGCACCGGCAAGACCATGGTGGCCAAGGCCATTCACTACAACAGCAAGCGGGTCAAGAAACCCTTTATCGCGGTCAACTGCTCGGCCCTGCCGGAGACCCTGCTGGAGAGCGAGTTGTTTGGTTATGAGAAGGGGGCCTTTACCGGCGCCAATACCCTGAAGAAGGGGCGGTTCGAGGCGGCCGAGGGGGGTACCCTGTTCCTGGACGAGATCGGTGAACTCTCCCTTACCATCCAGGTCAAGCTCCTGAACGTGGTTCAGGACCGGGAGTTTCAGCGGCTGGGCAGCACCACGGTGCGGAAGTGCAACGTCCGCCTGATCACCGCCACCAACAAGGATTTGGAAAAGGCGGTGGCCCAGGGGAGCTTCCGCGAGGATTTCTACTACCGGTTGAACGTCTTCCCCATCTATATCCCGCCGCTTCGGGAACGCCGCACCGACATCCTCTTGCTCGCCGAGTACTTTCTGGAGAAGTACAACGAAGAGAACCACAAGAAGGTGCAACGGATCTCCACCTCGGCCATTGACCTCTTGATCCAGTACCACTGGCCAGGCAACGTCCGCGAGTTGCAGAACTGCATGGAGCGCGCCCTGTTGATCTGCGACGAAGACACCATCAAAAGCTACCACCTGCCGCCCACCCTCCAGAGTTCCGCCTCTTTAAGCGACGCCAACCCCCTCTCTTTTGCGGCGGCGGTGGAGAATTTCGAACGCGAACTGATCTTTGACGCCTTGAAGCGCTTCAACGGTAACCAGAGTAAGGCCGCCGAATACCTCGACACCAGCCTGCGGATCATCAACTACAAGATCCACAAGTACAAAATCGACACCAGTCAGTTCAAGATCGGCAAGCCGTGAACATCCTCCTCCACGTCTGCTGCGGGCCCTGTACCATTTACCCGCTCACCGCCATCCGCGCGCAAGGCCACGAGGCCCGGGGCTATTTTTTCAACCCCAACATCCACCCCTTCAAGGAGTTCCAGCGCCGCATCGAGGCCCTGGAGGCCATGAGCCAACAGCTGGCATTCCAGGTCGATTACCAGCGGGAGTACGGGCTGCGCGGGTTTCTGCGGCAGGTGGTCTTCCATGAAGAGGAGCGTTGCGGCCTCTGTTATGCCATGCGCCTCCGGCCAGCCGCGGAGCAGGCGGTGGCCGTGGGTGCCGATGCCTTCTCCACCACCCTCCTCTACAGCCGTTACCAGAACCATGCCCTGCTCCGCGCGCAGGGGGAGGCCCTGGCCACCGAGTTCGGCATCCCCTTCTACTACCAAGATTTTCGGGAGGGTTGGCAGGAGGGCATTGACCGCTCAATTGCCATGGGGCTCTACCGCCAGCCATACTGCGGTTGTATCTATAGCGAGGAGGAGAGGTACAACCGGACGCGAGTCAAGGGCAAGGGGTGAGGGGCGAAGCGATGAATCATCAAAGCGGCATGGCGCCAGACATGTTCACCACCTCACGGCGATGAAGCCATTTCAGCCAGCTACTCTCCATCGGCAGGCATTGCCATGGGCAGGGTAGAGTAACATTTCAGGGCAATGATGCAACGAACGTTGATTTACGGTGGGCTGATCCTGGTGGCAGTGGGGATCTGTTGGCCATGGCTTGGGCGATTACCCTTGGGCCGCTTGCCGGGGGATATTGTGATTAATCGGCCGGGATTCAGGCTCTATATCCCGGTTACCACCATGATCCTGATCAGCCTGCTGCTCTCCCTGCTTGCCCGGCTGTTCCGGAAATAGAGGGCGGGCCGGCCGACATCGGCTGCTTGGCGCTCTTACCCTTTCCTGCCGACCGGGGAGAGGGTGTCCACCACAAACGGCGAGCAGCGGAGGGCGAGGCTGTTTTTTTTCACCCAGATCAGGACCATGGTCATGGTCTGGCCCTCCAGGTTGACAATGCTGGGCAACTCTTCGACAAAATCGATGTCATCGGTGTTGAATTCGTAGTAGAGACTGGAACAGTACGGGTCGGCCATCAGGATGAACTTATGGGGGTCATGGGGGTGGCGGTGGGGGGAGCCGGAAAAGGGGACATGGGTGTCGCGCAGGTCCGCATAGCGGTGGCTCTGTCTCAGGGTGAGGATTTCGAACTGTCTCGCTTCTTGCAAAAATTTTGTGATCGGCATGATGTTCCTGATCCAGGTAAACGTTTGACAACAGGTGCAATCACTTGCAACTTACTATACGTACTCTAACGACTGGAGCGGACCCGTGTCAACTTCTTTGCGGGCCCCCGGGCGGCTGCGGAGAGGAGTGAAAACTCTACTCGGGCCTGGAAAAATAAGCTATTTCTTGCTTGTCTTAAATCAAGTATAGTGCTACCAGTTTTGTAACTACTGTAAGGCTGTTAGGCTGAAGGGTCCTCGGCCGGTTGGCAACGGAGAAACACGGGATGCGCGTGCCGTCGAGCACCTCAGGGGCGCCTTTTTTTGGCGAGCACCCTTTATCCTGGCCCTAAAGTAGTTGGTTGCCGAGTTACCCCATTTGATGGTCTCGCAATAAGTCCGTTAAATCGCCATCCGTCTACACAAGATCAACAAGTTACTGCGTGTGTCGGCGTCGGTTGAGCGGTTTTTGCGAAACCGACAAACTTATTACTGACGACAGACCAAGGAGAATATCATGAGCGATGACAAGGTAATCCATCTTAAGGACGACACTTTTGAAGCCGATGTGTTGCAGAGCGATATGCCCTGCCTGGTGGACTTTTGGGCACCATGGTGCGGACCGTGCAAGGCCATTGGCCCGATGATTTCCGACCTTGCCGCCCAGTATGAGGGGAAGGTCAAGATCGCCAAGATGAATGTCGATGAGAGTCCTGCCACCCCGGGGAAATACGGCATCCGGGCCATCCCGACCCTGATCCTGTTCAAGGGGGGCAAGGTGCTTGAGCAGGTCACCGGCGCGGTTGGCAAGACCCAACTGGTGGCCATGTTGGATAAGGCCCTGTGATCCGCAACGGTCGCGCTGTCGATGACAAGTGACCCTGTTCATCAACTCATCATCGTAGGCGCCGGACCTGGCGGCCTAACCGCTGGATTGTACGCCAGCCGGGCCAGAGTCGACACCCTGTTGCTGGAGAAGGGGGCTGCCGGTGGCCAGATTCTGGTTACCGATTGGATCGATAACTACCCCGGCTTCCCCCAGGGGGTGAGCGGCTTTGATCTGGCCGAGTTGATGACCACCCAGGCCCAGCGTTTTGGTCTGAATATCGCCAACAAGAGCGTCATCGCCATGGATCTGCTGCCGGAGGTGAAGCAGATCCACTGTGAGGATGGGGAGATTCTGCGCGGCCGCACGGTTATTCTTGCCACCGGGGCTCGTCCCAATCGCTTGCAGGTACCGGGCGAGGCTGCGTTGACGGGCAAAGGGGTCTCCTATTGCGCCACCTGTGACGGACCTTTTTTCCGCGATCTCGATATTGCCGTGGTCGGCGGCGGAGACACCGCCCTGCAAGAGGCGGTCTACCTCACCAAATTTGCCAAGACCGTTACCGTGATTCACCGCCGGCACCAATTTCGCTCTTCACCCCTCATCCAAGAGGTGGCCATGGCCCATGAGCAGGTACGGTTCATCTGCGATGCCAAGGTCATTGGCATTCAAGGCGAGCAAGGGGTTGAGGCCCTGCGGATCAGGAAGGGGGACGGCACGGAAGAGACTCACCCCTTTCAAGGGGTCTTTGTCCTGATTGGTATTACCCCGAACAATGAGATGTTGCCCCTGGATCAGCTTGAACACGATCAGGGGTTTATTATCACCGATTGCATGATGCGCACCAACATCCCCGGGGTGATGGCCATCGGCGATATTCGCCACAATTCGGTAAGGCAGGTGGTTTCGGCAGCCGGAGACGGCGCCGTGGCAGTCAAGGCGGTGGAGCGCTATCTGGATAGTTTCCGCCATGAACAAAAGGGCGCGGTGTTACCGCGTAAATGTGTGGGAGCAAAGTGATCATGGCGGTACGAAGTGCATGCGGATGGCAACGGTTTGGGAGCGGCACGGCTGTTTTGGTATTGCTGGTCAGTTTGTTGATCTTGCCCGGGTGCGCGGCCATGGACGGGGTATTTACCTTTTTTGGCGTGGGCGGTGCCAGCTCGAAGGCCGATACGCCGGACAGCATGGCCATGACGGCCATGGACGATTATAATCGTGGTGAGTATAGCGATGCCCTGAAGACCTTCGAGGAGATCAAGGAACGGTTCCCCTTCAGTCCCCATAGCCTGTTGGCGGAACTGAAGGCGGCGGACTGCAACTACTTTCTCAAGCACTACCCCGAGGCCGTGGCCCTCTACCAAGGGTTTGAGGGCAATCACCCCACCAACGAAGCGATGCCCTACGTCCTCTTTCAGATCGGTATGTCCTATTACCAACAGATTGACACCATTGATCGCGACCCGGGCGCTGCCCTTGATGCCATTGCCGCTTTTGAAAAGCAGGTAAAGGCCTTCCCCAACTCACCCTACCGGACCGAGGCCGATGGCCGCAGATTGGCTGCCCTGAACTTCCTGGCCAACCATGAGTACGCCATCGCCATGTTTTACATCCGCACCGATGAGCTGGCCCAGGCTAAGCCCCGTCTGCGCTATCTCTTGGACAACTATCCGGATACCTCGGTGGCCAAGGAGGCCAAGACGCTGTTGGCCGCCATTGAGGCCGGCAATCCCCCCCAGAGGACATGGCGAGATTGGGTGCCGGACCTCTCCCTGCCCGACTGGCGCACATTTACCACTCTATCACCGGTTGGTGTCTCAAATACCTCAGGGGAGTAAAGTTAGCTGAAACGGTATCCGCGGGGTTGGCGGGGCACAAAAAAAGGGGGTAGCAACCGCAAGCGGTTGCCACCCCCTTTTTTACGTTCATGGCACTTGTAGGGGCGAGCAGCCCAGGGTAAGCCGCCCTGAGAACTCAGACCTCCTCTTCGCCCTCAGGCTCCTCTTCAAGGTCCTCATCTTCCTCCATCGCCTCGTCCCCCTCGTCAGCGCCGAGGTCATCTCCTTCTCCCTCCTCCTCCTCTGTCACCTCCTCGTCCGAGCTGCCGGCATCCTCGATGTCGTCCGCTAGTTCATCGTGGTCGTCGCTTGGAGCGTTGCGGATCGTCTGTTTGAGTTTGTCTTGCGGCAGGACCAGAGTGATGATCTTGGTGATGTCCTTTTTTGCTTCCGGGTCCATCATACAGACCGGGCAATCGGCGACATGGGTTTCCATGAAATCCACCATTCTGGCTGGCGCAAGTAACTCGTTCTGTACTTGGATGTACCATGATTTGAGGAGTTTCTTGAATCGTTCGCATTCCATGGGGGCAGGACTCCAGACAAAAATTGATAAATAACTGTTGTGCAGTCGAAGATAAAAAATTAGTATCAAGCACGCTGAGTGGCTGCGTGACTAGGCCGTTAGGCTAGGGGGTAACGGTTCACATAGTCCTGCACGACATTGAAAAATGCCGTAATTTGTATCCTCACGCTCACCTGTCGAAAAAAAAAACGTCGGGTGGCAAGTACGCTGAGTACGGAAGTGGAAAGGGCGCTGGTGGCTCTCCCGGACTTCAAATCCGGTGCACTGGGTTAATAGCCTGGTGGGTGGTTCGATTCCCATGCACTTCCGCCAACCCATCCTCCTGCCAACACGGTGTCGTGTGTTGCGCTCCCCTTGCCCGTTGATCAGGCGTTGATCCCTATATTTTCAAATAACCCAAAAATATGCAATAGTGTTTTGAGGCTGGCGGGTAATTATTATTGAGGGGTTGCCGCAGTCTCTTTTTACACCGGCTTTAGCAACAGGGGATAGCCCATGGCCTCGCGTTGGGCGGTGTATTTGGCGGCGACTTGGCGGGCGATGTTGCGGATCCTGCCGATATAGCGGGTTCGTTCGGCAACGCTGATCGCCTTGCGTGCATCCAGCAGGTTGAAGGTGTGAGAACACTTCAGGCAGTAATCGTAGGCAGGAAGGATAAGCTCCTTAGCCAGCAGTTTGTGGGCTTCAGCCTCGAAGGTGTTAAAAAAACGGACCATCTCTTCCACATTGGCCTCTTCAAAATTAAAGGCTGAGAACTCCCGCTCGGCCTGCTGGAAGATCGCGCCATAGCTCACCTGGTCATTCCACATGATGTCGTAGACGCTGTTCACCCCTTGCAGGTACATGGCGATCCGTTCCAGGCCATAGGTGATTTCGGAGGTGATCGGCGAGAGTTCCAGGGAGCCCGCCTGCTGAAAGTAGGTGAACTGGGTGACCTCCATGCCGTCCAACCAGATCTCCCACCCCAGACCGGAGGCGCCCAGGGTTGGGGACTCCCAGTCATCTTCCACGAAACGGATATCATGCTCCAAGGGGTCGATGTTGAAGCGGCGCAGGCTGTTCAAGTAGAGCTCCTGCACATCCTTGGGCGATGGTTTCAGCACCACCTGAAATTGATAATAGTGCTGGAGACGGTTGGGATTCTCACCATAGCGGCCATCGGTGGGCCGCCTGGAGGGTTGCACATAGGCGGCGCGCCAAGGCTCCGGCCCCAAGGCCCGTAGCAGGGTGGCCGGATGAAAGGTGCCGGCCCCCACCTCCATGTCATAGGGCTGCTGGATAACGCAGCCTTGATCCGCCCAGTAACGGCTCAATTCGAGGATGATATCTTGAAAGTACATGATGAGGGCACCGGGTGCATTGGGAATGGGGAAGCGGTCCATGGGGGAGACAGCCTACTGATATTTGGCCACAACCTACCATAGGGACTGGGGCTGGCAAGGATTTTTTGTTGCAAGGAGTGTTTTTTGGGCCAAGAAGTTAGGGACCATGATCCGCCATGGCAACCTGACACGGGCCTTTTGTCGCCGCGCGTACGCTCGCGGCGGAGGGAGGAACGTTGCTCATCACAGGGCGGAACTCCAGGGCAATACCCCGCCATGCCTCGCCAGGAAGCAATTTTTTTTGTTTTGACAGGGGGGGAGAAATGCGGTATGTGAATCGATGGATAAGGAAAAAATTAAATGCTTTTTTTTTTGGGGAAGCCCCGGACAGCATCGGGAATGGGTAGTTTTCGGTTGGATAATTACACAATTGGGAGGGAAAAACATGGTTAAGAAGTTTTCGACACTGGCACTGGTGGCCTTGCTCGCCTTGCCGGCAGTGACCAGCGCAGCTGCAAGCCCCGCTGAACTTGAGGCCCAGATCGAGCGGTTGACCAAGGAGTTGGGTACTCTGAAACAGCAGATGACCGATCTCAAGGAGAGCACCGACAGCACGGTGGAGTCCATCAACGAAAAGGCCGAGAAGTGGGACGAATCCTCCAGGGTTCAGTTGTCCGGGGATTTCCGGACCCGATTGGATTATGTATCGGCGGACACGGCTAGTGCCTATACCGCCATGGATGTCGCCCGGGGGGTGACCGACTTTATCGATTTGGGGGGAACGAACGGGATCCTTAAACCGAATGCTGCCTTTGGCAATACTCCGTTGGCGAACTTCGGCTTAACCAGCGCCTCGCTGATTGGTAATCCGGCCGCTCCTGCCCCCGGCACGTTGCTCGGAAACTTGGGCCCAGCCTTGGCTCTCGGAGAAGCGGGATTCGTAACAGCTGCCACGGGTGCCGGTCTGACCGCACAGCAGGCTACAGATATGTTCGCCCTGTTCTCAAATCCCGAAGCGGGCGCCTTGGTCGGTGGCATGGGGGCACAGGGTGCCACGGTCGGCGATTTGCTGGGCGGACTCAGTAGTGCAAAAAATCTCACCGGGATCATGAAACAACTGTCACCGGAGGCCAGGAAATCGATTTTTGGCAATATGTCTAATGGGAATTTGTATCAGCCTGCCAAAGCCACCGACTACGATAACGACACCCTGTGGACTAATCGCCTGCGCGTCAACCTGCGGGCCAAGGCCACCGAGGATGTGGAGTTTAAGGCCCGGCTGGCCATGTACAAATCCTGGGGCATGGAGAACAATCCGGTGGACTATACTGCCAACGCGGGAATGGGAGGCGGGGCCTTCATGCTGAACTCCCTCTCCTTTGACGGCAGTTCCACGCGGCAGCCGGAGGACAATATCCTGCGCGTTGATCGCGCCTTCATGAATTGGAACAGTATCGGCGGGACCCCGGTCTGGTTCTCAGTCGGTCGGCGGCCTACCTCCGACGGGCCTCCATCGCAGTTCCGCATGGGCGTCCAGGATCGGCTGGCCACTCCGGTCGCCTTCATGGATTTCCCGTTTGACGGTTTGACCTTGGGGTATGGCTACAAGAGCTTTTTTGGGGTGGAGGATTTTCCCGGCAAGGTGCGCTTCTGCTACGGTCGCGGCTTCGAGTCCGGACCCACGGATAATGGCGATGGCCTGAACGATGTCGACTTTGCCGGGATCAGCTGGGATGTGTACGACAAGGACAATCGCTTCTTCAGTGTCCAGTCCTTTGGCGCCTACAACATGTTCAATGTCCCGGATAATGTCAATTTTGTCAATCCGCTGGAATTTGCCTTTTGGCAGCAGGATCCCGCCTTTTTCAACCCGATTGATAAAAACCGCAACCTTACCCTGGATCGGGCCAATCTCGGCAATATCTATCACACCGACGCGGTCTACACCAGTAAGGTCCAGAACCTCAACTACTTCCTGACCGGCGGTTGGTCTCGCACCAAGGCCGAAGGCTTCGATGAGTTGGGCACCAGCCTGCTGGGCTCCTGGTGGGATGATCCGAGCGACAAGGATGGCTACTCCGTCTATGCCGGGGTGCGTTACGACATCCCGGAAAGCCCCTTCAAGGTCGGCCTGGAGTACAACTACGGCACCAAGAACTGGATCTCCTTTACCCCGGGTAACGACGACCTCTACGCCGCTAAGCTTGCCACCCGCGGCCATGTCGTTGAGGCCTACGGTCTGTGGGACATCCCGGCCGGCGAGGCCATCTCCCGCTTTGGCAAGGCCTTTATGCGCCTTGGCTACCAGCACTACAACTATAACTATACCGGCAGCGGTTTCTGGCTCGGCGAGCCCTTGGATATCGATGAATTGGCCAACGATCCCCTGTCTGCCCAGTTCTACACCCCGGTGCAGGATATGGATCAGGTCTACGTCACCATCGAGGCCTGGTTCTAAACGTTTGTCACTTTCGTAAAAATTGCTCAACCGACGCCGGCACACCCTGTAACTGCTTGATGTTGTGTGGGCGGATGGCAACTTTCTGGACTTTTTGCGTGACCATCAAAGTTTGATTGCCTAACACGCAAGAGGGTTGTATGACAAGGGCGGGCCAGGATATCCTGGCCCGCCCTTTTTTTATCCGTGAGGAACCGCCGTGCTCTCTGCCCAGGGTGCTATCCCGATCGATTACTGGAAGGGCCTGACCGGGGCCTTTATCTCCCGGCATGGCGGGGTGAGCCCACCCCCCTTTGCCTCCTTGAACGTAAGTTTTGGGGTCGGAGACATCGCCGACCGGGTTGAGGCGAATCGCTTGCTGGTGAAGGAGTCCCTGGGGCTGAACCGCCTGATTTCAGCCCGCCAGGTGCATGGTGACGGTATCCTCTCCATCTGTGCCCCCCCCGTAAAGGATCAGGAGCATGATGGCTATGACGCCCTGATCACCAATCAGCCGGGAGTGGGGCTCATGATCCAACAGGCCGACTGCCAAGCCGTGGTCCTCTACGACCCCGTGGCCCGCGTGGTGGCCAATGTCCATGCCGGTTGGCGGGGCAGTGTGGCCAATATTGTTGCTCGGACCATAGAGCGGATGCGCGCAGATTTCGGTACCGATTCCAGCCGTGTCATGGCCGCCATTAGTCCATCCTTGGGACCATGCTGTGCCCAGTTTGTCAACTATACGGTCGAACTGCCGCCAGAGTTCCACCCCTTTCAGGTTAGACCCGGCTATTTCGATTTCTGGGCCATCACCCGCTGGCAGCTGCAAGATGCCGGGGTGCGGTCAACCAATATCCGGACCACCGGTATCTGCACCCGGTGTGACCCCAACTACTTCTCCTATCGCCGCGAGGGCCAGACTGGCCGCGTGGCCACCGTTGTTGCCCTCACCTTACCTGACCATGTCTAAATCCTCACGATATCTTGCCATCGATATCCTCTGCCAATGGCAGCAAGCCGGCCACCCTCTCGATCTGTTGATGGAACCCCGTCTGCAACAGGTGGCAGACCCCCGTGACCGCAACCTGTTAAAGGCCATGGTCTTTGGCGCCTTGCGCGAACTGGGCACCTTGGACTGGGTCCTCGGCCGCCTCTCCTCCACCCCGCTGGCCCGCTTGAAACCCACCATCCTCCAGGCCCTGCGGATTGGGGCCTACCAACTGCTGTGCTTGGAGAGGGTGCCAGCGTCGGCTGCCATTCACGCCACGGTGGAGGCGGTGAAGGACATGGGCGAGCCCCGGTGGCTCGCCGGCTTTGTCAACGGGGTCTTGCGCAATGTCGGGCGCCAGCGCCAGGACCTTTTGGATCTGCTGCAAACGGGTCAGGCCCCGGAGGAGGCGGTGTTCAATCATCCCGCCTGGCTTGTGCAGCGCTGGCGCAACCGGTACGGTGCCCAAGGCATGGCCGCCATCTGCCGCAGCAATAACGAGCCTGCCAGGCTCTGTCTGCGGGTCAATACCCTCAAAATCGCGGTGCCTGATTTTATCAACGCCTTGGCGGCGCGGCAACTCCATGGTGAGCCAGGCCGCTATCTCCCGGAGGCGGTTTGGCTGGACCAGGTTGGGGCCATTGCCGACCTACCGGGTTATGCTGAAGGCTGGTTCTTGATCCAGGATGAGGTGGCCCAGCTGATCGCGAGCCTGCTGCTCCCCTTTCCGGCTGGCGACTGTTTGGACGGCTGCGCCGGGCTCGGGGGCAAGACCGCAACCCTGTCCACCCTGGTGCCGGAGGGGGTCACGGTGGTCGCCGTTGAGCCCGAGGCCCGGCGACAGCGCTTGTTTCAGGAGAATATGGCCCGCTTGGGTCTGACCGCTATCACCTTGTTTGCCGGCACCATTGCTGACTATGCCGCCAAAAGGAGGGATCCCTTGGCCGCCGTCCTGATCGACGCCCCCTGCTCCGGTCTGGGGGTAACCGGCCGTCACCCGGATATCCGTTGGCAGCGGACGGAGGCGGATCTGCGCTCATTTCAGGAGAAGCAGTTGGCGATTCTACTTGCGGCCGCTCCCTTGCTTGCCCCTGACGGCGTCTTGGTCTATGCCACGTGCAGCAGCGAACCCGAGGAGAACGAGGCGGTGGTAGCGAGGTTTCAGGAGGTCTGCCCCTCGTTTGTCGTCGAATCAGCGGCTTTTAGCCTGCCGGAGTCGGCAAGGCAGCTGGTGGATGCGGACGGTTTTTTGCGCGCAACTCCCGGCCCTGATGGCAGCGACGGATTTTTTGCTGCCCGCCTTAGGCGTAAGCCATAACTCACCAACCATGGAAGCACTCCTCGGAGATAACCTATGGCGGGAGATTCAGCGGACCGGCCGTCTGGGTGAGCGCCAGATCCACTATTATCGGGAGGTAGAGTCAACCAACACCTTGGCCCTGATCCTGGGCAGGGAGGGGGCCGCCACCGGCACCGTGCTGGTGGCCGAGACCCAGAGCGGGGGCCGGGGAAGGCTGGGTAAGTCCTGGAGTTCGCCGCCTGGGAGTGGTCTTTATTGTACCGTGCTGCTGCGGCCGGCCATCCCCCTGCCGCAACTCTCCCGCCTGACCATGGCCGCGGGCCTGGCGGCCGCCCGGGCGATTGATGAGGTGAGCGGGCTGGTCAGCACCATCAAGTGGCCCAATGACGTGTTGATCCAGGGCCGCAAGGTGGCCGGTATCTTGGCGGAGTGTGACTTGGCCCACGGGGAAGGGCCGCTGGTGGCCCTGGGCATTGGCATCAACCTTGGCACTGAAGTTGGGCAATTCCCGCAAGAGATCCAGGCCAGGGCGACATCGCTTTGGCTGGCCAGCGGTAAGGTTATTGGCAAGGGGGTGATGCTGACCACGCTGCTACTATGGATCGAGAGGTTGGTCTTCAGGTTGGAACAGGGTGATTTCGTAGGGATATTAGACGAATGGCGAGCCAAGGATGCCACTGTTGGAAAATGGCTTACCTGGCTCGCCATCTCTGGACAATCCGTCCATGGGGTGTCACTGGGACCTGACCACGAGGGACAACTAGTGATCAGAGACAGTGCAGGAGAGCGCCATCAGGTATTGTCAGGGGATATTGCGCTTGACCCTAACACACTAAATGGCTATTTTCCCTGAGTTGATCGACGTGCTCAGCCGAGCGTTTTTTGTGGTCGCTCAGGAAGTAGATGATGCAAGCGATCAGGGGACCAAGGGTAATAAAGAGAAGAAAATCCCACCACATACTGATACCTCCCGCGTTGCGGTGCGCATCTGATGACTGACATGTAGCAAGAACCGGCACCAGAGTGTGCACCGGATAAGGTGTCTTCTTAAAATTACTATAGCAATGGCCATCGGCATAAGCAAATTTTATTACGCGCCATACACCATATTGCATTGCTTCTTCGGCCATGGTGGCACCTGTTGTGCCCTGGGGCGTTGACTTCCAGAGAGAGAGGGACAAAAAATGAAAAAAATAACCATCGTGCTGGCCACCAGAAATCAAGGCAAGGCCATGGAATTTCAGGAGATGCTGAAGGATTATCCGGTCGATATCCGTTGTCTGGCTGATTTTGGTCCGATTCCCGAGGTGGAGGAGGATGGCGAGACCTTTGATGACAATGCCTATAAAAAGGCCCTGTTCACTGCCAAGGTCTTGGGCCTGCCGGCCATTGCCGATGATTCCGGCTTGGTGGTGGAGGCGTTGAATGGGGCGCCAGGGGTCCATTCCGCTCGCTATGCCGGGCCTGGGGCCAGCGACCGGGAGAATACGCAAAAGCTCCTGACTGCATTGCAGGGCGTGAAAACCCGCAATGCCGCCTTCCACTGCGTGGTGTCAATCGCGGTGCCCAGCGGTCCGGCCTTGACCTATGAGGGGAGCTGTCCAGGGGTGATTACTGAAGAGGCGGCAGGGGAGGGGGGCTTTGGCTACGACCCGGTCTTTTTTTGTCCCAAGTTGGGCAAGACCTTTGCCCAGGCCTCAATGGCGGAAAAAAACCTGGTGAGTCATCGCGGCAAGGCCTTGGCCGAGGTGTGCGCCGAGTTCGATAAAATTATGGTCTGGCTGAACGCCAGGCTGACGGAGGCAAAGCCGGAAAAACCAGATCACCGGCAATTCGAGCACAACGACTGGTCCCAGGAGAGAATGGTCTAAAGGTCCGCTCAGCACTTGGTGAAGATCTGTGAGCGGTAGTACTGCAACTCCATGATTGAGGCCCTGATATCCGGCATGGCACTGTGCTTGCCGGTTTCGCTCTTGACGTAACGGGCGTCGGGATACCAGCGGTTGACTAACTCCTTGATGGTGGACACATCGACGTTGCGATAGCTGGTATACTGCTCGAAGGTGGGCATGTAGGCCTGTAAAAAGGCCCGGTCCTGGCCAATTGAATTGCCGGCCAGCGGGCAGGCAGTAGCGCGTGTCCCAGAGGGTGGAGGGCAGTGTTGCTTTACAAACTCCAGGGCCTGCATTTCGGCCATCGCTAAATTGACCGAGGAGTTGCGGACCCGCGCCAGCAGGCCGCTTTTGCCGTGGGTCTCACAGCACCACTCATCCATGGTTGCCAGGGCCTCGGCCGGTTGGTGGATCGCCAGACCATCCTCCTCACCGGGCCATCTTCCCAGTTCATTGAGGTCCTTGTCGGTAATGACCAAGGCGATCTCGATGATGGTGCATGAGGCGACAGCGAGCCCGGTCATCTCCAGATCGATCCAAATCAGATTGTTGGGATCCTGGGTCATATGCGTATTCCTCCTTGCGAGCGATGTCTCAACGCCCTTGGGCGCACCTGCGGGCCACGATTTGCATGCCCATCCAAATTATGACGACATATTCTCAACGCGTATTACCTGCCCGGAGTTAGCAAGGGGCATCTTCCACTTGACTATAGTCTCTTTGCCGTTGCAAGTCAAAAGAGGCGGGAGGGCTTGATAGGCGGGTATCCCGTCCGGATGCCATGGGCTTGATTATTGTGGCGTGCCAATCGTTCTTCCCCCTTGGCCCCCAACTCCTCACGCCATGAAAAGATGTTTAGTTCTGCCCTCTATCTGTCGATACTAACCACAGGGTGGATTATCGTGTGATCCCAAGAGAGATGTGCCCATGCGCAAAACTGTAACTGCATGGTGCAGTTGTGCTTAGGGAGTGCGAGCAGGTGGACTTGACGCTGGTGGATGAATGGTGAAGATGAGCCGACAACCGTGGTTAACGGACCCGAAGGAGATTATGGAGGCCATCAGGGCCTTGATAGACGGACAGTTCCCGGTTACCCTGCAACTCAAAGGGAGTCGTCCCCTACAGAGCCGCCTGCTGGCCATTCACTTCCACCGCCAGACCCTGTATCTTCTCATCGCTCGGCCCCCAGGGCTTCAGGATGTCTATCAAGTCCGGGATCTGTTGTTCAAGCTTGAGGGGCTGCCGATTTTAGGGTTTTCCTGTCCGGTGACGCGCGCGAGCGATACCATTCTTGCCACCATGCTTCCCTTTGCCCTGTTCTCGGTGGAACTGCGCCAAGGGACGCGGGTGGAGATGCCCCCCGGCTCAATGGCGACTTTTTTTGTTCAGGGCCGCTCCCAGGTGAATATCTGTCTGATGGAGAATATCAGCATGGGCGGGGTCAAGTTGTCGGGCCAACCGACCCACGCCCTGGGGCGTACGGATATCATTGGCCCCTGCACCCTCTCCCTGGCCGGTCAGGATGCCGTGATCACGCGCGAGGTGACCATTAATCGGGCTGCTGTCGTCCGCGTGGAGCAGCAGGGCCAGAAGCAGTTGGGCTTTGGCCTTAAGTTTGACTTAAACGCCAGTGAAGAGCAGCAACTTCGCGAACACCTGGCGTTTTTGGGTCAGGATAAATTTTGACGGTTTCGCAAAACCGCTCAACCGGCGCTGGCCAGCCCTGTAACTCATTGAAATGACATTGGCAGATGGTCATCTTCACGATTTTTTGCGATTCCATCAATTTTGTCGGTTTCGCAAAAACAGCTCAATTGACGCCGGC
>CAYSFY010000093.1:16187-16409 GCA_964430285.1 uncultured Desulfobulbia bacterium | reverse complement strand
GAAGAGACGGGGGTGTCCAGTTGCAGGGTGGTCCCCTTCTCCCCCTTGGCATTCACGTAACAGCGGCCCCTGCCCAGATAAAATTGCAAGGCATCATTGTCCACCCTGAGGACTTCAAGCAAACTCCTCTCGTCCACGCGCACGATGGAACCGCGCCTGGACTCCACCTCCGCCCGCCCTTTGTCCGGGACCCAGAGTTGATCTCCGTCCTTCAGCGGCAGG
>CAYSFY010000093.1:9923-16177 GCA_964430285.1 uncultured Desulfobulbia bacterium | reverse complement strand
GGGGCCCAGTCGCCGGTATCAATATTTTTGATCTGCACATCCCCGGCAATCATACTCAAGCGCAGTTCCCCCAGGCCGGCCGCCAAGGCGCAGACTGGCCAGAGGAGCAGCAACAGCATGAGCGTATTGATCGTTGTTACCCTTTTCATTGGTGTTCTCCGTTTTTGTAATTGATGGGGCGCTACCTGTATTTTATAGAATGCCTTTTTAGTAATAAAAGTCAAGTGGCTCATGGTGACAGATCAACTCCGCAGCCACCGCGATAGCCACTTTTTACAACCACCACCACCTTTGACGGTTTCGCAAAAACCGCATACCCCCCTCCGGCACCCTCGGTCACTGCCTCATGTGGCGTCGGCGGATGGCGAGTTTTTGGACTTTTTACGATTCCATCATCTTTCTGGTTGCCCAAATCAGGGCGCGTTTTTATAGTGGCGCTAAGCAACGCCGGGCACTCACTAGCCCATTGGCCTGGAAATACTCTAGCAAGGAGAGAAAAAGACATGAAATTAGGCATCAACGGCCTTGGCCGGATCGGCAAACTTTCCCTATGGCACCACGTGGGCAGGAAATATTTCTCGGAGATTGTCGTCAATATCGGCCGGGAGGTGGGACAGGGACTCAACGATCTGGCAGCCGCCATTGAACGGGACAGCACCTACGGCAAACTCGGCAACTACCTCTATGGTTTCAAGGGCGGCCGGGTGATCGAAAACCTGGATGAGGCCACCGGCACCATGACGGTCAACGGGGTACCGCTGACCATCCTCCGCCAGTCCAGAAACCCCGCGGATATCAAGTGGCAGGAGAACGGAGTCCGTCTGGTGGTGGACACCACCGGCGTCTTCAGCGACCCCACCGCCGATGCCGAGGCCCCCAAGGGGGCGCTGCGCGGCCACCTGAAGGCCGGGGCCGAGAAGGTCATCCTCTCCGCCCCCTTTAAGATCAAGGCCAAGGGCATCAATATGCCGGAGGATGCCGTAACCACGGTGATGGGGATCAACACCGACGACTACATCCCCACCAAGCACAGCCTGGTCTCCGCCGCCTCCTGCACCACCACCTGCCTCTCCTACATGATCAAACCCCTGATGGACCACTTTGGCGCCGATAATTTCCTCTCCGCCTCCATGGTCACGGTGCACGCCTCCACCGGCAGCCAGCAGGTCCTGGACCGGCTGCCCAAGACCGGGGCCACGGATCTGCGCAAGAATCGCAGCATCATGAACAACATCATCCTCACCACCACCGGCGCGGCCAAGGCCCTGAAGCTGGTGATCCCGGAGATGGGCAACATCGGCTTCATCGCCGAATCAGTGAGGATCCCCACCTCCACCGGCTCGCTGATCATCCTGGTGATCAACTTCCAGGACGACCTGGCAAATCCGATCAAACGGGAGATGATCAACTCCATCTACAAGAACTACGCGGCCCACTCCCCGTATCTGGTCTACACCGATGAGCAGAATGTCTCCTCCGACATCATCGGCACCCCCTTTGCCGCCGCCATCATCGAGGGCACCGAGAACCACACCCGCACCGCCAGCATCAAGGTCAATTTGAAGAAGCTGGGCATCGGCTGCCTGGAGGGGCAACCGGACATCCTCGACATCCCGGTTACCCAGACCGTGATCTACGGCTGGTACGACAACGAACTGGGGAGCTACACCAACATGCTCGCCGACCGCACCGTCTCCATCGCCGAACAGATGGTGTAAGGAGGAGCGGGGCCTTGGCTCTGCCCCTGACCGATCAACCCCGTTGCCCTGTAGAGGCGGCCTCATGCTGCGCCGCTACCGGGCAACGCCTCGTTTGACCCTCTTGAACTCCACTCTCGCCATCACCCGTTTACAGCCGGACGACCTCCCCGGCGTCTGGGCCATCGAACAGACCCTGATGGGTCCGTGGACCCTTGCCCAACTCCAGGAGGAGCTGACATTGGCCCATGGCTGGCATCTGGTCGCCAAGGATGGCGCGGGTATTGTGGTCGCCTATCTCTTCGGCAGCCGAGTCCTCGACGAGGCCGAGATCAGAAAGATCGCCGTCGCCGCCGACCACCGCCGCCAGGGGATTGCCGACCTCTTGCTCCGTAGCGCCTGGCAGCACCTGGCCCAGTTTGCGGTCAGCAGCTGTTTTCTGGAGCTCCGGGCCACAAACCTGGCGGCCCTCTCCCTCTACCAAAAAAACGGGTTTCAGATCATTGGCCGCCGCAGAAACTACTATACCCTGCCCACGGAGGATGCTATGGTATTGGTTAAATCTTTCATCCCACAATGAGGAGAACGACCCATGAAACATCTTAATGAGTTGACGGTAACCAACAGACGCGTGCTGATGCGGGTGGATTTCAACTGCCCCATGGACGCTGCCGGCCAGATCACCGATGACACCAGGATCTTAGGGGTGCTGCCCACCATTCGGCACCTGATCGCCCAAGGGGCCAAGACCGTGCTCTGCTCCCACTGCGGCCGGCCCAAGGGCCAGCGTCAGGAGAAATTCTCCCTGGCCCCGGCGGCAAGACGGTTGAGCGAACTCCTCGGCCAACCGGTGGTCATGGCCCCGGACTGTCTGGGTGAGACCTCCATGGCCATGGCCGAGGCCCTGAAACCGGGTGAGGTCATGCTGCTGGAGAACCTGCGTTTTCACCCGGAAGAGCAGAAAAACGATCCGGCCTTTGCCAAGGCCTTGGCCGCCTTTGGGGAGTGCTATGTCAACGACGCCTTTGCCGTCTCCCATCGGGCCGATGCCTCGGTGGAGGGGGTGACCCATTACTTCACCGACAAGGCGGCGGGGCTTCTGCTCTACAAGGAGATCGACTACTTCAATAAGGCGGTGGCCAACCCCACCCGCCCCCTGTGCGCCATCCTCGGCGGGGCCAAGGTCTCCTCCAAGCTCTCGGCCATCAAGAATATGATCGACCGGGTGGACAGCATGATCATCGGCGGGGCCATGGCCAACACCTTCCTCAAGGCCCAGGGCCATGAGATCGGCAAATCCTTGGTCGAGGATGACCTGCTGACCACCGCCCAAGAGCTCCTTGCCCAGGCCCAAGCCAAAGGGGTGGCCATGCGGTTGCCCGTGGATTTCGTGGTGGCTGACAGCTTCAGCCTGGATGCCCGTACCCGCACGGTGGCCCTGGGTCAGGTCCCGGCGGAGTGGATGATCCTGGACATCGGCCCGGCCAGCAGTGCCGCCTTCCGCGAGGCCTTGGCCGGGGTCAAGACCATTGTTTGGAACGGCCCCATGGGGGCCTTCGAGATGGCCCCCTTTGCCCAAGGCTCCCTGGCCATGGTCAAGGCGGTCACGCATTGTCCCGCCCTCTCCATTGTCGGCGGTGGTGACACCAATGCCCTGATCAACCAGGCCCAAGCCGGGGACCAGGTGTCGTACATGTCCACCGGCGGCGGCGCCTTCCTGGAGTTGATGGAGGGCAAGCAGCTGCCCGGGGTTACGGCCCTCGGCTAAGCCGTAGCAACAAAACATCATCTTCATTTGCTTGGCCATGACGGCAATATGGGTCCGTAGAGGTACGGCCACGATTGCAGAAGTTATTTGGTTACGGCCCCTAAAGAGACCCGAGAGCGAGCAAACGCTCCCCCCTGGCAACCATCGCCCTGGCTGCCAACCTCATTAATGAACAACTCATTCGCCATAGGATAGATTATGCCACGTCGCCATCTCATCGCCGGAAACTGGAAGATGCACCTAACCCGTACCGAGGCTGCCCAGCTCGCCCAGGCCGTGGCGCAGGCCGCGGCCAACGCCACCTGCGAGGTGATGATCGCCCCACCCTTCACCGCCCTGCCGGTGGTGGCCGAGGCCCTGGTGGGCAGCCAGGTCATGCTGGGCGCGCAAAACTGCTGCTGGGCCGAGCAGGGGGCCTTCACCGGCGAGATCTCGCCCTTGATGCTCAAGGAGCTCGCCTGCGCCATGGTGATCCTGGGTCACTCCGAGCGCCGCCACCTCTTTCACGAAGAGAATGCCATGATCAACCAACGGCTGCGCGGGGTGATGAGCCATGGCCTGATACCGATCCTCTGTATCGGCGAGACCTTGGCCCAACGCCAGGGAGGGGAGACCATGGCGGTCCTGGAGGAGCAGCTGCGCCAAGGGCTGCGGCAAGTCACCATCGACGACCCGGCCCGACTGGTCATTGCCTACGAACCGGTGTGGGCCATCGGTACCGGCCAGACCGCCACCACTCAACAGGCCCAAGAGGCCCATGCCTTTGTCCGTGGAATTCTCGCCGATATCTTTGAGAAAGATGTTGCTACCGAAATCAGAATACTGTATGGTGGCTCGGTCAAATCGGACAACGTTGATGCCCTGATGAACCAGCTTGACATAGATGGTGCCCTGGTCGGTGGAGCGGCCTTGCAGATCTCCTCTTTCGAGCGGATCATTCATTACAACACCATACAGTAGTAGAGTTCTCCTCAAACCGGGATTTAATAATGCTCACCCTGTTAACCATAGTTCATTTTCTGGTCTGCATCTTCTTGATCGTCATTGTCCTGCTCCAGCATGGCAAGGGCGCGGACATGGGCGCCACATTCGGCGGCTCCGGCAAGACGGTTTTCGGCACTGAAGGACCTCTCCCCCTGCTCAATAAGATCACCACGACCAGCGCCATTATTTTCATGTTCACCTCGGTAACTCTGGCCTACTATTCGGCCAACACCTCCAAGAGTTCGGTGATGAAGTCTCTGCCCATCAGCAAAGCGGCGGATAAGGGTCCCGCAGTGTCCCCGGTCCCGGTGGAGATTCCCATGACCGACAACAAGCCGACACCTGCTGGCGAAAAAGCCCCTGCCCCGGCTGCATTCCCTGGCACCAAGGCACCAGCGGCCGAACCGACTAAACCGGCGACAACGGAACAGAGCAAAGAAGCTGCGGCCCCAGCAACTCCAACGGTAGCACCAGCAGCACCAGCCGCAGCCCCGGCGGCAACCGAAACAAATCAGGCCACGGCACCCGTGCCTCAGCCCAAGGAGACAGCACCAGCCCCGACTCCCGGGAAATAACATTAGCAAAAAATGCCGAAGTGGTGGAATTGGTAGACACGCCATCTTGAGGGGGTGGTGACCCATGGTCGTGCGAGTTCGAGTCTCGCCTTCGGCACCATATAACAAAAAGAGGCCCGTAACTTAAATGAGTTACGGGCCTCTTTTTTTTTGTGAAAAACGGAGAGGATCCATGTCAACAACAACCACAAAAATCGTCAGCCCCGGCGCCAACGGCACGGTTATCGATGAGCACGGCGACACGTTGTCCCCGCCCGACGGCTGGGCATTCCTGCCGGCCGGGGACGCCGGTCTCACCCGCAAGGTGATCGCCCAGGGCAGTTTCTGGCGGGTGCAGACCAAAATGGGGCGCCGCCTCATCGCCAAGGGGGTCTGGGCGCCGGACACAACCATCACCCAGGCCCGACAAGAGGTGGAGGCGGTGCGGGCCACGGAGGGGTACCACAAAAAACTTGACCAGGCCCGCCTACGCCGGGAGCGAAAGCAGGAGGAGTACGAACAGGAGTTTTGCAAAGCGGTCCAGGCCTTCCTGGCCTTTGCCCCACCCCACCAGGGGTTGGCGCAGGAGATGGCCCAGGCGATTACCGCGCACGCGGTCCCCGTGGGCAGCGGCACCGTGGCCCGGACCACCATGATCCCGCTAGGGGAGCGGGCGGCCAAGGCGGTGATCGCCTGGATGCGGCATCGGACCACGGCCTACGAGGCCATGCCCATCCCCAGGATCAAGGGCAAGAGGAGAGAGATCAGACGGCTGCTGGCAGCAAGGTCGGTGGAGGTGCTCAAGGCCTATCGCCATGGCCAAGCGCCACCTGCCGGCTGTCCCTTACAGAAGGCCCTGGCCTTATCGCGTAGCCCGTAGCCTCGTGCGATAGGCGATGAGGCCACAGGCCGCGACCAGCGCGAAGGTTGCCCCGGCCAGGAAGGTGGACCGGGGGCCAAAGGCGGTCCACAGCGCTCCAGCGATGGTGCTGGCCAGCAACAACGCAACACCGCTGACCAGATTGAAGATGCCGAAGGCGGTCCCGCGCAGCGGGGCGGGTGAAGTATCGGCCACAAGCTTGGAGAGCAACCCTTGGCTGAGCCCCATGTGCAGCCCCCAGCAAGCGGCACCGATGAAGACGAGGAGCGGCGAGGCGGCCACGGCCAGCACCCCGTCCGCCACCACCAGCATGGCGAGACCCGCCAGGAGGAGCGCCCGCCCCGACTTAAGCGGTCCGCGGCAACCCCGGC
>CAYSFY010000093.1:3306-9913 GCA_964430285.1 uncultured Desulfobulbia bacterium | reverse complement strand
CAGGGTAGGCCGAGCCAGCATAGACCACATTCATCACCATCAGCACCAACGGCACATAGCCCAGGGCGATGCCGACATCGTTGGCGCGCAGCACCAAGAAGGCCTCGCTGAAACACGCCAGCGTAAAGAAGGCCCCCAACACCACCACCCGCCAGTACGAGAGCGGCAGCCGCTTCACCTCGGCAACCGTAATGGGCGCCCTAACCGTGCCAGGGGCGAAGGCCCGCACGGGCTCCCGCACCAAGGTCACCAATAAAGCCACCGCCAGCAAGGCCGGCAGCACCGCCCACCACATGACCGCCCTGATGTCGTTGTCCAAGAAAACCATGAGCAGCATGGCCAAAAGCGGCCCGAGCAGCGCCCCCACCGAATCCAAGGCCTGGCGAATGCCGTAGGCCGCCCCCCGCATGGCTGGCGGCGTGATGTCGGCCACCAGGGCGTCCCGTGGCGCGCCGCGCACCCCCTTCCCCACCCGATCGACAAAACGCGCCGTAAACACCCAGCCCACCGAAGTGGCCAGGGGGAAGATCGGTTTGCTCAAGGCCGCTAAGGCATAGCCCAGGACCATGAGCAACTTGCGTTTACCTAAGAAATCGCTGACCGCGCCCGAGAAGACCTTGATGATGGCGGCCGTTGCCTCGGCCACCCCTTCGATGACACCCACCGTGGCCATGGATGCCCCCAGGGTGGTGACCATGAACACCGGTAACAGGCTGTGGATCAGCTCGGAGGAGCTATCCATGAATAAGGAGCCGAACCCCAAGGCCCAGATGCCGGGGGGCAAGGCCCGCCAACCCCTGACCGTGCTGCAGCCGGGGCGCGGACTCGTTTCGCTACGCACAAACCCTCTCCACTCTCATGCTGTTTGCCCTGGTCCCCTTGCCCCCCACATGGCTAACGGCCCTGGGCATCATTTGCTCTCGGGTGGGCACTCCACCTGCACATTGCAGCCATCCTCCTCACGGAAGATCGACATGGAACCATCATCCACGTTCCGGGAAGGGTCAACGTTGAGCACGGGGGGAGTCCGGAAGCACTCGGCACGGATAAAGGCGATGATCCGTTGTTCCCCACGAATCACCGATACCCCTTCCGGGCTGGGCACCAGCAACACCGGGACCTCCTCGATGCCGAGCAGGGCCAACAGCCCGCGATTCACCGCCGGATCATAGGTGGTCAGCGGTTCCACCCCCGCCAGCTTGAGGCCTTTGCCCTGATCGATGGGGTTGAAGTGCAGGTTGCAGCTGTTGCAGGCATCCAGCGCCCGGAGCACCTCGGCGCAGTGCGGGCAGGTGGATGAAAAGATCAGGTAGAGTTGCTTGGCTGGGGCGGCGCAGCGATGGACCCCCCAGGTCCCACGGTCCAGGGCCCGCTCCCCGGCCGTAGGCGGCATGATCCCAAAGCTGAGCGCCGAAAAGGCCGCCAGTGCGGCCATAAAGACCGCAGCGGCCCCCATGGCCTGTCGTAAGCCGAAGAGAAGATTGAGCAGCACAACCAGGGCAAAGACCAACAGACACCAGGAGCAGAAGGCCTTGGCAACCCATGCTTGATACGCAAACAACACCCCTTCCGCCGCGATGCCGGCGAGCAGGATGACCCTCAGCAGCTCCCGGGCGATCCGCCCCTGTGCGGCGCGCCAGGTGAGCACAGCCGCAACCAGAAAAAAGCCCAATCCCGCCAGATTGATGAACACCGGCGGCACCCGGGTCAAGCCCTCGATAATGCGGCACCCTTGGTTAAGGCAGATCGCCTGGCCGCGCAGGATGAGCAGACCTGCCTGCACCGCCGCCCCCATGGCGCCCATCAGGGCCAGGGCCAGGGAGCCACCCCGGCGCATATTTTCAGAAGAGATCGGCATGAGCGCTCTCCACGGGTATGTGTTTTTTCTTCATGTACTCCGCCCCTTCCCCTTTCGCCGCCCCCACCGCCACCGGGGATGTGGCGGCAATGACCACCACCTCCCGGCTCAGGGGAGCGACTCGGCCGTAGCCGCCGCCTTGGCCATGGCCTCGGTGGCAATGCGCACCATGGCCGGCGGGGCGCCGCCCCCCTTGTTCTCGCCGAAATAGATGGTGGTGTGGGGGAAGGGGATGTCGATGCCCAGTTCATCGAAGCGGATCTTCATCCGGCGATTGAATTCGCGGCCCACCCACCACTGCTTGCTGGGCACGGTCTTGATCCGGGCCTTGAGCACCACCGCCGAATCGGCAAAGGCATCCACCCCCAAGATCTCCAGGGGCTCGAGGATCTTGGCCCCAAATTCACCATCCTCCCGCATCTCGGCCCCCAGATCCCGCAGCACCTGCATCACCTGATCGACATCCTCCCGGTAGGCGACCCCGACATCCATCACATAGTAGGAAAAATCCTTGGTCAGATTGCTGACGATGGTGATGGCGCTGAAGGGGATGGTATGCACGGTGCCGGCGAGATCACGCAGGCGCACGGTACGGATGGATACCGCCTCCACCACCCCCCCCTTGTCGCCGACATTGACCACGTCGCCCACCGCGATCTGATCCTCCAGGAGGATAAAGACCCCAGTGATCACATCCTGGACCAACTTCTGGGAACCAAAGCCCACGGCCAGACCGAGCACCCCGGCCCCGGCCAGCAAGGGGGCGATGTCCACCCCCAGCTCGGAGAGGACCATCAACGAGGCGACCACGGTCAGCACGATGGTCAGGGCCTTGCGGGCCACGGCCAGCAGGGTGCGGGTGCGGGGGCTGGCGGTATGCTCTCCCCCCAACTCATCCTTGCGGTTCAAGTGGCTCTCGATCAAGGCGCTGGTCAACTCCCAGAAAAGAAAGGCCACCAGGAGGATGGCGAAAATCGCGGCCAAGGTGCCACCCAGGACCCTCCCCGGCTCACTGACCAGCCAGGCAAAGGTGTTCACCCCCCAGGCCCGCAGCACCGCCATCACCCCTAGGGCGAAGACCACCACATTCAACGCCCGGTGCAGGGTCAGCAGGTAGCGCTTGCTCCTCTGCTCCAGCAAGGGAAATTTGACGTGCAACTCCGCGCTAAGCTTAAAGCCGCGGGCAAATGCGGCCACCAACAGACGCAACAGCAGCCGGACAGCGAGGAGGATGACCAGGGTGAGGATGGTTGCCCTGAGCAGGAAGAGGAAGCCATCCTCGATTTGCAAGGCCCACACGCCGTAGAGGAGGGCGACATAGAGCAAGGCCAGCAGATGCCAGGTTTGGGCCAAGCGGTTACGTAGCCCCCGCACCGTCTGACCTCTGCCCTCTTCAGCCTCCTCCCCAGCCGGCCGCTGCCGGAGGTGGCGGGTCAACCCGTCCCGGTTTTGCAAGATCATGATCATGAGCAGGATGGTCACCAGCGCCCCCAAGAGCCGCAACAACACCTCGTAGGAGAGCGGCGGCAGCCCCAAGAGCAAGGCGGCCTGGAGGGCAAAAAAGCCGTAAATGGCAGTGAAGCCGAGGCGCTTGCCCCAGGTCAGCAGGTAGCCTACGGTTTCATCGGCCAGACCCGCGCAGCGCAGTCCGGGCGCTGCGGGCGCGAGGATCAGGTGCAGGAGGGCCACCATGCCGTGAGCGATGGCAAAGGCATTGATCCAGGTAATGGCCACCAGGGTGATCTTCTTGGGGGGGCCGATCAGGCCCAGGGCCAGATAGCCGCTCACGGCAAAGGCGATGATCGGCAACAGGTCGAGGGCAAAGACCCCCAGCAAACGCAAGGCCCGCAGCAAAAATTGGTCTGTCGGCTTCTCGGTAACCGCCCGGCGCGGACGGCGCACCGCCCAGCCCAGGAGATGGAAGGCCAGATAGCCAAGCCCCAAGACCATGGTCAGGTTAACGAGCACCCCTTGCCACAACTTCCGGGAGCTGGGGTCGGTCAGTTCATCCCTGACCCAGGTGATGGCATCAGGGATCTCATGGATGTTGCCGGTGAGCACCATGACCGCATCCGACATCCCCTTCAGCCTGGCGAAGATCCCCTGCAAGGCCTCGCTAGCGGCACTCTTGACCTGACTCTCCGGCTCCCCTTGCCGGTTGGCCAGGGCCATGATCCGCAACTGGCGGATCATGGCCTCGCGGGCAGCGGGGTCCTCCAGGGTCTTGATCACCGCGTTGATCTCGGTGGCTTGCGGCACCGTGGCGCCGTCAGCGCCCGAGGCCTCGGCATGGAGCAGCCGCGGGAGGAAGAGGAGACAACAGCACAGGCAGATCGATACGAAATTAATTTTTTTGACAGGCATTGCTTCTCCGGTAATTGAGTTATGGGCCAGCAGAGTCCAGCGGCTCGGACTCCTGGACGCGGGAGCGTCCACTACGCACGTTCCCACGCGGGAGCGTGGGAACGATGGCGGGCAGGGGCGTGGGAACGATAGGCCCCGGACGACGAAGCACTCCCGATGTTCATTGGTGACTCCTCCGAAACACCACCATGCCCAAGGGCGGCACGGTGACCACCAGCGAGTGGTAGTGGCCAAAGGCCGCCACCGGGGTGGCCTCGACGCCGCCGAGGTTCCCCTGGCCGGAGCCGCCGTAAAGAGGGGCGTCGCTGTTTAGGATCTCCTGCCAAAAGCCGCCCACCGGTACCCCCAAGCGGTGGTGGTGACGGGGGGCCGGGGTGAAGTTGCAGGCACAGACCACCATGGCCTCGCGATTCTTGCCGTAACGGATATAGGAGATGACGCTCTGCTCGGAGTCGTGGGCATCGATCCAGGAGAAGCCGGCAGGGGCGAAGTCCTGCTCATACAGGGCCGGCTCGCCGCGCATGGTGGTGTTCAGATCCCGCACCCAGCGCTGAAGCCCCCGGTGAGCACCCTCCTCCAGCAGGTTCCAGTCCAGGCTGCCATCGTGGTTCCACTCGGCCCACTGCCCGAACTCGCCGCCCATGAACAAGAGCTTCTTGCCGGGGTGGGTGAACATCAAGCCCAGGAGCAGCCGCAGGTTGGCAAAGCGCTGCCAGCAATCACCGGGCATCCTCCCCAACAGCGAACCCTTGCCGTGCACCACCTCGTCGTGGGAGAGGGGGAGCAGGAAGTTCTCCTGAAAGGCGTAGATCAGGCTGAAGGTGAGTTGGTTGTGGTGGTACTTGCGGTGGATGGGCTCCTTGCCCATGTAGAGGAGGATGTCGTGCATCCAGCCCATGTTCCACTTGAGGCCAAACCCCAGGCCACCGATATAGGTGGGCCGCGAGACCATGGGCCAGGCGGTGGAATCCTCGGCCGCCATCAACACATCCGGGTGCTCCTGGTAGACCAGTTCGTTGCACTGCCTGATAAAGGCGATGGCCTCCAGGTTCTCTCTGCCCCCGTGGATGTTGGGGATCCACTCCCCGGGTTCGCGGGAGTAATCCAGGTAGAGCATGCTGGCCACCGCGTCCATGCGCAGGCCGTCCACATGGTAGACCTCCAGCCAGAAGAGGGCATTGGCCAGGAGGAAATTGGCCACCTGGGGCCGGCCCAGATTGAAGATGGAGGTGTCCCAGTCCTGATGGAGCCCCTGCCTGGGGTCGGCGTGTTCGTAGAGATGGGTGCCGTCAAAAAAGCCCAAGCCATGCTCGTCCCGGGGAAAGTGGGCCGCCACCCAATCGAGGATGACGCCGATGCCGTGGCAATGCAGGGTGTCCACCAGAAACATGAAGTCGTCAGGGGTGCCGAAGCGGCTGGTGGGGGCAAAGTAGCCCACCGGCTGATACCCCCAGGAGCCGTCAAAGGGGTGTTCGGTCACCGGCAGAAACTCCACATGGGTGAACCCCATCTCCATCACATAGGCCACCAACCGTACGGCCAGCTCGCGGTAGGTGAGCCAGCGGTTGCCCTCCCCCCGCATCCAGGAGCCGAGGTGGACTTCGTAGATGGAGATGGGCGCGGAGAGGCTGTTTTTCTCCTGGCGCCCCGCCATCCACGCCTCATCACCCCAGGCGTACTCCCCCAAGGTCCAGATCCGCGAGGCGGTCTGGGGGGTGATCTCGGCGGCAAAGCCCACGGGGTCGGCCTTCTGCACCCGGTAGCCCAGGTAGCGGGAGTGGATGGCGTACTTGTAGAGCTGACCATGCCCCACCCCGGGGACAAAGCCCACCCAGAAACCGCTGGCGGCCTGGTTGGTCAAGGGCGCCCTCCCCTCCTGCCAGCCGTTGAACTCCCCCACCACCGACACCGCCTCGGCGCCGGGGGCCCATACCGCGAACCAGGTCCCGGCCCGACCCTGGTCCACGCCCGGATGGGCGCCCAGTCTCTCCCAGGCCCGATGGTGCCGGCCCTCGTCCAGCAGGTGGATGTCATAGTCGCTGAGAAATGGGCTTTTGTGCTTCATCACGCTATCTCCTTAACGCATCGAAATTAGCTGTAACTTATTGCAAGCGGCAGGTGGTGTCAACCCGCAATCCGGCCGCTGGCGCAAGCAAACACGGTTGACAAGGAGTGAATCTTCGTCTAAGCATAGTACCATCCGCTGACGGTGATGGCGGCAGGATTTGCCCGCGGGCCATCCTGCCCACCGCGTCTCTCCGTAGCTCACCAGGAGTCTCCATGCAGATACTCTTATACATTGCCGGGTTCGGGGCCATGGGCTGCGTGGCCCGCTACCTGATCGCCGGCTGGGTCTATAACCTGGCAGGCCGGGGTTTCCCCTAT
>CAYSFY010000093.1:0-3296 GCA_964430285.1 uncultured Desulfobulbia bacterium | reverse complement strand
GGCACCCTGGCGGTCAACATCCTGGGGGCCTTTATCATCGGCCTGGTCATGGAGTTCGGCCTGCGCAGCACCCTGCTCCCCGTCACCCTGCGCACCGGGCTCAGCATCGGTTTCCTGGGCGGGCTCACCACCTTCTCCACCTTCAGCTACGAGACCTTCCGGCTGCTGGAGGAGGGGGAGTTCCTCATCGCCTCGGCCAATATCCTGTTAAGCGTCATCACCTGCCTGGTCTGCACCTGGCTGGGGATCATGGCGGCGCGCTCCCTCTATCTCTAACCGTAAGGCACCCCATGACCATCTTCAGCGGCGACAAGGTATTGATGCGCATCTTTTTAGGGGAGAGCGACACCTCGGGCCACCGGCCCCTGTACGAGGCCTTGGTGGAGTTCTTCAAAAAGGAGGGGTTCGCCGGGGCCACGGTCCTGCGCGGCGTTGCCGGCTTCGGCGCCCACAGTGTCTTCCACACCGACAAGCTCTTGCGTCTCTCCCACGACCTGCCCATCATCGTCGAGGTGGTGGAGTCCATGGAGAAGATCGACGCCATCATGCCCCGCTTGGACGAGATGATGACCGGTGGCATGATCACCCTGGAGAAGGTCAAGGTGGTCCGCTACACACCAAAAGGCAACAAATGAACGGGAGCGGCCAGTCGAGCCGCCGCCCATGACCCATAAGGAGAGAACGATGACGACCCGCTTGGCTGTACGGATTGCCTGGCTGACCCTGGCTGGGGTGGTGATGGGTTTTGGTTTGGGTGGTGGCAATCATCCTCCGGCTACCCGCCCTACCGACCTGACCGTGACGGCCGTGGTGAAGAGCACTGTGCAGGGGCTCGGCGAGCTGATGGCCCCTGCCACGGCCGAGGCGGCGGTAAACAAAAAAGCGCCCAAGATGAAGAAAGTCCGCCTGACCAGCAAGTCAGTTAAGGCGACCAAGCCCCACAAGGCGACGGCCAAGCAAAAGAGTTCCACTCCCCGCAAGACGGCTGCCAAGCAAAGGAGCTCCACGCCCCACAAGTTGATCGCGACCAAACAAAAAAGGGGGCGGGCCTGTGCAGTAAAAAAAGGGGCGGCAAAGATCATTACCGCCAGAAGAGGGAAGACCCGGGCCAAAGCCACTATGGCCACGGTGGCCAAGGGCACCTTCAGGAAGAGATCGGTCGGTGGCCGTTGCGAGCCCCAGAGTCTTACCTATGCCCGTGACCGGAGCGGCATCATGCGCTCCCGGAGCGGCCACGAGAACGGCCCCTTGACCTGGTTCGCCTCCGAGAAACGGCTGGGCAAGACCAGCGACCAACCCGCGCCGGGCAGCGTCCTCATCCTTGGCGCCGACCGGGGCCACGGCATGGGTACCGGCCATGTGGCCTACGTGGAAGAGGCCTCGCCCAGCGGCGCCTCCCGCTACAAACTGACCTTCAGCCACACCAACTACGACCGCAAGTGCAGCCTGGAAACCAACATCGAGGCCATCTACAACAGCTCGGCCAAGACCCTGGACATCTACTCCGGCGCCTGGCAGCCCTGGGGCCGCGGCCTTAAGGTGGCGGGGTTCATTCAACAGGAGTAGGACAGCAATCCTATGGTCCACAGAGGGGAGAAGCGGATGGGACGCGAGGCGACGCCAACCACAACGCCAGGGTGGTTGCTTGAGGCGGGAGAGTATGTCTGCAAGAGAAAAAAGCCCACCGGTGGCTTCAGCGCCACGCCCAGGCTCCCCCCCACCATCCAGGACACTTACCACGGCCTGCGCATCCTGACCTGCCTGGCCCAGCAGGGTCTCACCCCCTGCCGCCACGACGACGGACCCTTGCTGGACTACCTGTCCCAAGCCAGGCCGGCGGCGGAGCACAGCGCCAAGGTCACCTTCCAACGATGCGCCAGTCTCAAGCTCGCCGGGGGAGAGGTCCCGGTGACAGCAAGCCTGGCCTTTGTCCGCCGGCGGTTAGGCGAGACCGAGGAGCTGGAGGAGCGCTACTACTGCTGCCGTCTGCTGCGGGAGATCGTGGGCCAGGCGGACCCGGAGTTCCGCTGGTTTCCGCAAGGGACAGCGGCGTGGTCCTTCCGCACCGCCACCGAGCTGTGGATGCTTCTCACCCTGGCCCACGGTCAGGCACCTGGGACGCAGGACCTGGCCGGCTGGTTACGGCAATGCCAGACCTATGACGGCGGCTTCGGTTTCTTCCCCGGCACCACCTCGTTCATGGAAAACGGCTACGACTGTCTGCGGGCCTTGCACCTCTTGGGCAGCTCTCCCCGCGACCCGGCAGCCTGCCGGGCCTTCATCCTCGCCTGCCACAACCGCACCGGCGGCTTTGCCCGCAAGGGGGGCGCCACCGCCTTTCTCTCCTCGACCTGGCAGGCGATCGCCTCCCTGGAGTTGTTGGCAGACTCAACCGGCTAACACCCGCCTCCCCTTCACCCTGCCCCTGTTGCCAAGTGATACAGGCGCACGGTGCGCGTCAAACACCCTTCCACGGCAAAGGAGGTCGCAGCCTGTTGGGCATGGATCTCGCGCAGACCCTCCTTGGGCAGAAACGGCCTGCCGCTATCGGCGATGATGATGGTGCTGCCCCGGCCCTGGGCCTCGACCAAGGCCGTGAGCAGGGATAACGAGAACTCCTTCTGGTAGAAGAGGTCCGCCACCAGGATCAGATCAACGCTCTCCGCCCCACAACAGGTAACGACATCTTGGCAAAGAAAATCGACCTCCACCCGGTTGGCCGCGGCATTGCCCTGGGCGATGACCACCGCCGTCGGGTCCAGATCGCAGCCCATGACCCGGGTGGCGCCGTTTTGCGCGGCAGCGATGGCCACCACCCCACAGCCGCAACCGCAGTCGAGCACGGAGCGCCCTTGCACCAGTTCGGGGTGGACCCCGATATACTCAGCAAGCACCCGGGCCGCTGGCCAGACAATGGCCCAGTAGGGGACATCCTGGATGACGCCACTCTCCTCCTCCCACGCCTGCCATAGGGCAAAGACGTCGTTAGTCTGCCGGGCCAGGACCTGGGGACAAGCGCTGACCGGTGAGATGGGGGCGAAGCGGGCAAGGAGGTTGGGGGATGGATGCATGACCATAATATTTCGAACCAAAGGTTGGGTAGAGCACAGCGAAACCCAACACTGTGACTTCGGTGTGGTAATCACAAACAAAACAATTGCCAAGCGATATTATTGCCAAGCGATCCTAAATTGATCTTTGACAACTTCCAACCGACAGACTAGAAAGCGGCTGCATCCCCATCAACCTGGCCCAGACAAACTGGACTCAATTCAGTACCCCCCTGAGGGGTATAA
>CAYSFY010000092.1:12074-16686 GCA_964430285.1 uncultured Desulfobulbia bacterium | reverse complement strand
AAGCATTCGGAGGCCGAGTTCTCCCATGGCATCTGTCCGGATTGCGCCAAGGTGCTCTACCCGGATATCTTTAAGGATACGTGATGGCATTGCAAGAAGTCGTGATGCTGACCATCCGCCCACGTCATGTCACTGTGCTGCGGGGGGTGCCAGCGGCGGTTGGGCGGTCTGCGCAACCGTCATCAGTGACAGAGCCTGTTTTTTGTCCCGGCGGCTGGTCACCCCTTATCCCACCGGGGGGCGAACGGCCTGATTGAGATTGATTTCGGCCTCGGAGAGGCGGATATACTCCGGGGTGGCGGAGGCCGGGTCAATGAATTCCCCTTGTTGCCACTTGATCAGGGCCGCCGCGCCCAAGGCCGCGGCCCGGAGGAAGAAGATCTCCGGGCTGGCGAAGTGCGCCCGCCCCCCCAACCGCTCCTGCAACACATCCTGATAGAGCCGACTGCCATCCCCCACAAAAAGCACATCCTCGGTGATTTGTTCGCAGAGCGCCTGTGGGGTAATGGCGACAATGTCGCTGATCCTGCGGGTGAAGCCCTGTTGATCGCCGCGATAGAGGGCGGTGTAGACCTCCTGCTTGCGGGCGTCGATCAGAGGAGAGAGCAAAAGCCCTGACCAGGCGAGTTGACAGGCCAGGGTCCGGGTTGAGGTGACCGCGATGAGCGGCTTGCCGGTGGCCAAGGATAGCCCCTTGGCCGTGGTCAGGCCGATGCGCAGGCCGGTGAAGCTGCCGGGCCCGGCGCTGACCGCGATGGCGTCGATCCGCGGCCAGTCGATACCGGTCTCGGTCATCAGCTGCTGGATGGTGGTCAACAGCCGGCGCGAGTGGGTGGTGGTGGCGGTGAGGGAGTGTTCGCCGAGACAGATGCCGGTGGTCACCAGGGCCACACTGCCGCACATGCTGGAGTTTTCCAGGGCCAGGATGCGCGGCCCGCTCGTGGAGGTGTTGCCGTGTTGGGCCATGGGGGGTTAGCCCTTGCCCAGGAGGCGGGCGATGTCGTTATAGAAGACAAAGACCATCAGGGCGGCCAGCAGGGCCATGCCCACCTGTTGCCACCGCTCCTGGCTGCGCAGGGTCAAGGGCTTGCGACGAATAGCCTCCAGGGAGAAGAAGAGGAGGTGACCGCCGTCGAGGATGGGGATGGGGAAGAGGTTGATGACCCCCAGGTTGACACTCAGTACCGCCATGAAGGCAAAGAGGTTGAGCCAGCCGCTCTTCAGCTGCTCCCCTGCCATCTGGGCAATCATGATCGGCCCGCCGATCTGCGAGGCGGGGATCACCTGTTCGATAATCTTCCACAGGCTGAGGATGGTCAGTTCGATGTAAAACCAGGTCTGCTTGAGGGCGGAGTGGAAGGCTTCGTGGAGAGAGGCGGGCTCATAGCGCAGGGACTCCTTTTGGGCAATGCCCAGCAAGTAGCGGGTATCCACCACCTCGCCAAAGAGGTTCTTGACCTCGGAACTGGCCGGGGTCCCTGTCAGCCGGAGTTGCTCCTGGCCGCGGCGCACGGTGAGGGTGAGGGTCTTGCCGTTTCCAGCCTTGATGGTCTCCGAGACCTCCTGCCAGGTGGTGATCGGCGTATTGTCGATGGCCAGGATGATGTCACCGCTCTTGACCCCGGCCTTCTCCGCCGGCGACCCCGGGGTGATCTGACCGATCTCGGTGGTGGGCAGGGGGTGGGGGATGCCGGCGATCAAGGTCACCACCCAGAAGATGAAGACGGCGGAGACCAGGTTTGACAGCGGTCCGGCCAGAACCACCAGGAACCGTTGCCACACCGGCTTGGCCGCGAAAGAGCGCTGAGCCTGCGCGGCATCGACCTCCTCTTCCGGCTGTTCTCCCAGCATCTTGACATACCCCCCCAGGGGCAGGGCGCCGATGCCGTATTCGGTCTCGCCATACTGCCGGGCAAAGAGCTTGGGCCCGAAGCCGATGGAGAATTTCAGGACCTTGATGCCGAAGAGCTTGGCCGTGATGAAGTGGCCGAACTCGTGGACTAGGATCAGGAGTCCCAGGACTAGGATAAAGGAGAGGATGGAAGTCATGGGGTAACCCTTTTAATGGGTGATTACAGGTGGGTGGCCGGGTGGTAGCTCGGGAGAGGCTACGGCGCCCCCCTGCTTTTGGTGCTTGGCCATGGACAGGGCCTCGACTATGGATTCGGCCTGGACCCTGGCGGCCAGATCGGCCTCCAGGATGGCGGCCAGGTCCGTGGCCGGCCCGCCGGTGGTGCGGTTCATGGTCTCGGCCACGCTGAGGGCGATCTCCGGGAAGCGGATGCGGTGGTCGAGAAAGGCGGCCACCGCCACTTCATTGGCAGCGTTCAAGATGGCCGGCATCAGACCCCCCTGTTTGCAGGCCTGATAGGCCAGCTTGAGGCTGGGGAATTTTTGGAAATTCGGGGCGTGAAAGGTCATCCGCTGTTTGATCAGATCCAAGGGCGGCAGGTTGAGTTTGATCCGCTCCGGATAGGTCAGGGCGTAGGCGATGGGGATCTGCATGTCCGTCACCCCCATCTGGGAGATGATCGAGCCGTCGATGTACTCCACCATGGAGTGGACCACGCTCTGCGGGTGGATGAGGACCTCGATCTTTTCCAGGTCGACATCAAAGAGGAATTTGGCCTCAATGACCTCAAGCCCCTTATTCATCAGGGTGGCCGAGTCGATGGAGATCTTGTGGCCCATGCTCCAGTTGGGGTGCTTTAGGGCCTCTTCCGGGGTGACTGCCCACAGGTCGGCCGCTGCCCGCTCGCGAAATGGGCCGCCGGACGCGGTGAGGATCAGCCTGCGGAGGTCGGCCTTGCGTCCCGCGGACAGGGCCTGAAAGATGGCGTTGTGTTCGCTGTCCACCGGCAGCAGGGTGACCTTCAGCCGCGCTACCGCCTCCATGATCAGTGGGCCGGCCATGACCAGGGTCTCCTTGTTGGCCAAGGCGATATTTTTTCCTGCCAGGATGGCGGCCACGGTGGGCGGGAGCCCGGCGGCACCGACGATGGCGGAGACCACCATGTCGACTCCGGGCAAGGTGGCGACCTGTTCCGCGCCGCGTGGTCCCCAGACAACCCTGTCCTGCCACTCCCGGGGAAGGGCCTCGCGCAATCGGCTCGCCTCCTCCTCTTCCGCCACCGAGACCAGGGTCGGGCGGAAGGCCTCCAGCTGCTCTTTCAGCAGGGGGATATTGCGGCCAGCCGCCAGCCCCATGACCCGAAAGCGGCCAGGGTACTGGCGCACGACCTCCAGGACATTACGGCCGATGGAGCCGGTCGAACCGAGAATGGCGATATGTTTCATGTGGCGAGAGTAACGGCAAAAGATGATGGAATCGCAAAAGGTCGTGATGCTGACCATCTGCCAATGTAATTTCAACATGTTGCCGGGGCGTGCCAGCGGCGGTTGAACGGTTTTTGCGAAACCGTCAAAAGATGAAGTAACTTTTTAGGTTGGTTCGGGGCCATCATGGGGCCTCGATTTTTTTGGCCTACCACCCCAGCGGACTAAGCCAAAACAACCTTTTTCTACAGCAGATCCAAACGGCTCAGATAGTAGATGGCCGGGGCCGCGGCCAGGATGGAATCGATGCGGTCCAAGACCCCGCCGTGACCGGGCAGCATGGTGCCGGAGTCCTTGACCCGGCAGGAACGTTTGAGCACGGATTCGGTCAAGTCACCCACCACCCCGATCAGGGTCACCAGGATGGCGATCACCGCGATCTTCAGGATCGGCATCCCGGGCAGCAGGATGGTGCCGGCCATTACTGCCAGCGCCAGGCTCGCGGTGATCCCGCCCAGCAGACCTTCCACCGTCTTGCCGGGACTGATGGCCGGGCAGAGTTTGGTCTTGCCAAAGGTGGTGCCGGCGTAGAAGGCCCCGGTATCCGAGCCGATGGTGATCAGGGTGAGGATGACCAGCCAGGCCACGCCATGGGGAGCGGCCATCAACAGGGGCAGGTGGGCGCCGCTGAGGCTGACAAGGGCGAGGCCCGTGCACAGCTTGGCCAGCAGTAAAAACCCGTTGTCCACCCCTTGGTAGCTGGCAAACAGGAGCAAGGCCCCGGCCAACAGGGCAATGAAAAAGGCGGCAAAGACCACATCGACTCGGCCGCTCAGGGCGGCAATGAAGGGGATCAAGCCAATGGCAATGGCCATGGGTTTGATCCGCATCTCGTTGGCATGCAGGCAGATGGTGAAGTACTCATGGAGGGCCAGGCCGCTGATGATCACCGTGACCAGCCAGATGAGGGCAAAGGAGTGGGAGAGCAGCAGGGCCAGCCAGCAGAGGGCAATGATGAGGCCGGTGGTCAAGCGTTTCATCTATGCCTGTCCCTGTGACGCATCGGTCGAGACCTGGTCCCCGGTCTTGCCGAAGCGGCGCTGTCGTCTCTGGAAATCCGCGATGGCCAGTTTGAGTTGCGGTTCTCGGAAATCCGGCCAGTGGGTGTCGGTGATATAGATCTCCGAGTACGAGGCCTGCCACAAGAGGAAGTTGCTGAGCCTGGACTCGCCGCCGGTGCGGATGATGAGGTCGGGGTCGGGGATGCCTCGGGTGTAAAGATGTTCGGCGATCACCTGCTTGTCGATCTCCTCAAGGGCCAGCTCGCCGGCAAGGC
>CAYSFY010000092.1:3938-12064 GCA_964430285.1 uncultured Desulfobulbia bacterium | reverse complement strand
CCATCGGTGATCATGCGCTGGATAGCGCAGACGATCTCGTCGCGGCCCCCATAACTCAACGCCAGGTTCAAGACCATGCCGGTATTGGCAGCGGAGGCGGCAAGCGACTGCTCCAGGACCTCGCGTACATCCGCGGGCAGGCGGTCAATCTGGCCGATGGCGCGCATTTGGATGTTGTTGGCGAGAAGGTTGCTGAGTTCCCGGGCCAGGAAGGTCTTGAGCAGGGACATCAGGGTGGAGACCTCCTGGGCCGGGCGTTGCCAGTTCTCCGAGGAGAAGGCGTACAGGGTCAGCACCTTGACCCCCAGCAGACGGGAGGCCTTGATGATATTCAGCACCGAGTCCACCCCGACCTTGTGACCCATGGTGCGCAACAGCTTATTGCGTTGCGCCCATCGCCCATTGCCATCCATGATGATGGCGATGTGGGCTGGGATGTTGTTCATGTCGAGTTCGGGTAGGGTGGCCATGGGGTGAGGGGTTGGCTGTGGGTAAAAAAAAATCGCGACGAGCGATTTTTTTTCTTGAACGACGAGATGTCTGAATGGATCAGACCTCCATCACCTCTTTCTCCTTTTCAACCAGGGAGTCATCCACCTGCTTGACAAAGGTGTCGGTCTCCTTCTGGGCCAACTCCTGGAGGGTGAAGAGGTCATCCTCGGAGATCTCCTTGTCCTTCTTCATCTTCTTGGCGATATCTATGGCGTCGCGGCGGAGGTTGCGGATGGCCACCTTATGCTCCTCGCCGATCTTCTTGACCTGCTTCACCAGCTCCCGGCGGCGGTCCTCGGTCAACTGCGGGATGGAGAGGCGGATGACCTTGCCGTCGCTCACCGGGTTTAAACCGATATTGGCCTTCATGATGGCCTTGTCGATGACGTTAATCAGTTGTGGGTCCCACGGCTGGATAACAATCAAGCGGCTCTCCGGAATTGTGATGCTGGCGACCTGATTCAAGGCCATGGGTTGGCCATAGGACTGGACCTTAATCCCGTCAAAGATGGACAATGAGGCACGACCGGTACGGATCTTGGTCAACTCCCGGCGAAAGGCCTCAATGCTCTTTGCCATTTTATCGTGCATGTCGCTGATGATTATATTCATGATTGCCTCCGTTGGTGTAGCACCTGTTGCAACTGGTGGATAGTGTGCTAGGACACGATCACCCCGTGATCAAGGTCCCCACCTGCTTGCCGCAGACGGCTTGGGTGATATTGCCGGGGATATTCATATTGAAGACCATGATGCCCAGGGCATTATCCATGGCCAGGGAGATGGCGGTGGAATCCATGACCTTGAGCCGTTTGGCCAGGACTTCGGAATAGGTGAGGGTGTCGAATTTGACGGCATTCGCATCCTTTAAGGGGTCACGATCGTAGACGCCATCGACTCGGGTGGCCTTGCACACGATCTCGGCGTTGATCTCCAACCCCCTCAAGACGGCGGCGGTATCGGTGGTGAAAAAGGGGTTGCTGCTGCCGGCCCCGAAGATGACGACCCGGCCCTTGTCCAGGTGGTGGATGGCCCGCTGCCTGGAGTATGATTCGCAGACCAGGGGCATGGGGATACTGGAGAGGACGCGGGTGGCGATCCCCGCCTGGTTGAAGGCGCTCTCCAGGGCCAAGGCGTTCATGACCGTGGCCAGCATCCCCATGTTGTCGGCGGAGACCCTATTCATCCCCTTGGAGGCGATGGAGACCCCGCGAAAGATATTACCGGCCCCGATCACTACCCCGACTTGGACGCCGGTGCTGATCATGGTCTTCATCTCAGCGGCCACGAACTGTAGGGTGTCGTTACAGATCCCAAAGGCGGCCTTGCCCATCAACGCCTCGCCACTTAACTTCAACAACACGCGTTTATATTGAGATTGCATGATGGGGGTCCCTTCGGGGCTTATGTGGCGGCAACGCCATGGTGTCAATGGGCTTGAGGTGGGGATGGAACAAAGGTACACGGGGGAGGCGCACCAGGGCGCGCCTCCCCCCGAACAGCTAAGGGTTAAGCCCCGACCTGCATCCGTACGAAACGCTTGACCGAGATATTCTCGCCCATGGTGGCGATCAACTCATTCAGCTTGTCCTGGATGGTCAGATCCGGGTCCTTGATGAACTTCTGTTCCAGCAGGCAGGCCTCGGCATAGTACTTGTCAATCTTGCCGGCCACGATCTTTTCGGCGATATTGGCCGGTTTACCGGAGTCGATGGCCTGTTGGGTGTAGATATCCTTCTCCCGTTGCAGGAGCTCGGGCGGGACATCATCCCGGCTGATCGACACCGGGTTGGTGGCGGCGATCTGCATGGCCAGGTCCTTGGCAAAGGTGATGAAGGCCGGGGTCTTGGCCACAAAGTCGGTTTCACAACCGACTTCAATCATCACCCCGAGTTTGCTGCCGCTATGGATATAGGTCTCAATTGTCCCTTCGCTGGTGGAGCGGTCGGCCCGTTTAGCTGCCACGGCAAGGCCCTTCTGACGCAGGAAGTCGATTGCCTTCTCCATGTCGCCATTGGTCTCGGCAAGGGCCTTTTTACAGTCCATCATCCCGGCGTTGGTCTTGTCACGCAGTTCTTTTACCATCTGGCTTGTGATATTCACGTTACACCTTCCTTTTCTGTTAGGCCTCAGCCTCAACCGGCATCGCTTCAGCTGCCGCGGCGGCCATTTCACTCATCTCGGGCTTGACGTCGGCACTCTCGTCGCCATCAACCCCACTCATCCTGTTGCCCGCGCCTTCAATAACCGCGTCGGCGATGCGGGAGACGATCAGCTTGATGGCGCGGATGGCGTCATCATTGCCCGGGATCAGGTAGTCAATTCCGGTCGGATCGCAGTTGGTGTCGGTGATGGCCACCACCGGGATCCCCAGTTTGTTGGCCTCGGTAATGGCAATGTCTTCCCGTCTGGGATCGACCACGAAGATGATATCCGGAACGCCCTTCATGGTCTTGATGCCGCCCAGGGTCTTCTCCAGCTTGCCGAGGTCCTTCTCCATACCCAGGGCCTCTTTCTTCTTGTACTGGTTGATGGTGCCGTCGGCGATCATCGCTTCGATGTTCTTCATCCGCTCGACACTCTTCTTGATGGTCTGGAAATTGGTGAGCATGCCGCCCAGCCAACGGTGGTTGACATAGTGCATGCCGCAGCGGGCGGCCTCTTCACGGATGATATCCTGGCTCTGCTGCTTGGTCCCGACAAAGAGGATGTTGCTCCCCTTGGCTACCCGGTCGGCGATGAAATCGTAGGCCGCGTTGAACATGGGCAGGGTCTTGTCGAGGTTGATGATGTAGATCTTGTTGCGCGCCCCAAAGATATACGGTTTCATCTTGGGGTTCCAACGCCGGGTTTGATGGCCAAAATGCAGACCGGCGATCAGCATCTCTTTCATGGTGATGTGGGACATGGTTCATTCTCCTTGCAGTATTTTGGTTGTGCCTCCATCCTGTTGCCAACCCGAAGCCGGGCACCAATGGCGAGTATAAGGATGTGCGATTTTAAAAACAGACTCTTGTACCACTTGTTCTCTCTTATTTCAAGGGACAACCGGCGGCGGGGTGAAAAAAGGAGGGGAGGGTGATGCCGTGCGTGCCGGCGTCGGTTGGAGCCTTCCTTGCGAAACCGGCAAAAGAGGGTCGGGGAAAAAGTTCTTTCCTGTTTTAGGTTGACCTGCTATGCTACGCTATTATATAAAGGTCGGACCTTTGCAGGTTCTCTAGGCACGGCTTAAGCGCACTGCTGTGGACGACGTTAACGCATTGAATGCATGATGAATTGCACTAATAAACTTTACGATGGGGAGATGGGTGATGTCTGAAAAACACGATGAAAAGTTGATTCTTTGGTTTGATGAAATCGGCATAGAGGATGTTCCATTGGTGGGCGGCAAGAACGCCTCCCTGGGCGAGATGTACCGCAAACTCACCTCCAAGGGTGTCGCCGTTCCCCACGGTTTCGCCATTACCGCCTATGCCTATCGTCACCTGTTGAAGACCGCAGGCATCGCCCAGGCCATTGAGGATGCCTTGGCCGGTCTCGATACCCACGACATGCGCAACCTCCAGGAGCGGGGCGAGAAGGCCCGCGACATCATCCGCACCGCCGAGTTCCCGGACGACCTCCGTCAGGCCATTGCCAAGGCCTATGCCAAGATGGAAGAGGAGTATGGCCAGAATGTCGATGTGGCCGTGCGCTCATCGGCCACGGCGGAGGACCTGCCCGACGCCTCTTTTGCCGGTCAGCAGGAGACCTATCTCAACATCCACGGCATGGACGCCCTGATCGACAACTGCCGCAAGTGTTTCGCCAGTCTGTTCACCAACCGGGCCATCTCCTACCGCCACGACAAGGGGTTCGGCCAGTTTGACGTCTACCTCTCCATCACCATACAGAAGATGGTACGCAGTGACTCCGCCTCTTCCGGGGTCATGTTCTCCATCGACACCGAGAGCGGCTTTACCAACGCCGTGTTTTTAACCGGGGCTTGGGGGCTAGGCGAGAATGTGGTGCAGGGGGCAGTCAACCCGGATGAGTACTATATTTTTAAGCCGACCTTGAAGGAGGGCAAGCGTCCCATCGTTGGCAAGCGCATGGGCAGTAAAGAGATCAAGATGATCTATGACAATGACCCCAGCACCAAGGAGCCGGTCAAGAACATCCCCACCACCCCGGCCGAGCGCGGCAGCTATGTGATCAACGACGACGAGATCCTGAAGCTTGCGGAGTGGGCCTGCATCATCGAGGACCACTACGGCAAGGCCATGGATATTGAGTGGGCCAAGGACGGCGATGGGGTAACGGTGGGCACCGGCGGGCTGTTCATCGTCCAGGCCCGTCCCGAGACCGTGCACTCCCAGACCTCCAAGAAGGTGATGGAGACCTATGTCATGAAGGAGCACGGCAAGGTCCTGGTCACCGGTCAGGCGGTTGGCGCCAAGATCGGCCAGGGCATAGCCAACGTCATTAATGATGTGGTGGATATCCATGACTTTAAGAAGGGCCAGGTCCTGGTCACCGACATGACCGACCCTGATTGGGAACCGATCATGAAGATCGCCGGCGCCATTGTCACCAATCGGGGCGGGCGTACCTGCCACGCGGCGATCATCTCCCGCGAACTGGGCATCCCCTGTGTCATCGGCACCGAGAACGGCAGCAAGGTCCTCAAGTCCGGCCAGGAGATTACCGTCTCCTGCGCCGAAGGCGAGGCCGGCAACATCTACGAGGGGCTGCTGAAGTTCGAGGTCGAGCGTCTGGACTTGGATAATATCCCGGAGACCAAGACCAAGATCATGATGAACGTCGGCATCCCGGAGAAGGCTTTTACCGAGAGCCAGATCCCCAATGAAGGGGTCGGCCTGGCCCGCGAGGAGTTCATCATCAACTCCCACATCGGTATCCACCCCCTGGCCCTCTACAACTTCGATGACCTGAAGAAGAAGGCTGCTGCCGGCGATACCGAGGCTGCCGACGTGGTCCGCCTGATCGAGGAGAAGACCACCAGCCATCCCCACGACAAGAAGCAGTTCTTTATCGACAAACTGGCCGAAGGGGTTGGCCGCATCGGGGCGGGATTCTACCCCAAGGACGTTATCGTCCGCCTCTCGGATTTCAAGACCAACGAGTACGCCAACCTTATCGGTGGCCAGTTCTACGAGCCCGAGGAGAGCAATCCGATGATCGGCTGGCGTGGCGCCTCCCGTTACTACGACCCCAAGTATAAGGCCGCCTTTGAGTTGGAGTGCAAGGCCTTGCTGAAGGTCCGTAATGACATGGGGCTAAACAACGTCAAGCTGATGGTCCCCTTCTGCCGGACACCGCTGGAGGGGCGCAAGGTCATTGAGGTGATGCGCGAGTTCGGTCTGGTCCAGGGCGAGAACGGCCTGGAGGTCTACGTCATGTGCGAGATCCCGTCGAACGTCATCTCCGCCGACGCCTTCTGCGATGTCTTTGACGGCTTCTCCATCGGCTCCAACGACCTCACCCAGTTGACCTTGGGTCTGGACCGCGACTCGGACCTGGTGGCCCATATCTACGACGAGCGCAACGACGCGGTGAAGACCTTGATCAAGATGGTCATCGACACTGCCAAGCGGCGGGGGCGTAAGATCGGCATCTGTGGTCAGGCCCCCAGCGACTTCCCCGAGTTTGCCACCTTCCTGGTGGAGTGTGGTATCGACTCCATCAGCCTGATCTCCGACACGGTGATCAAGACCCGGCTTGCTATCGCCCAGAAAGAGAAGGAGTTGGGGATCACTCCCTGATCATCAGGCTGACAGCGTCCGCTTAGCATAAAGGAGAAGGGCCTCGCCAGGGGTCCTTCTCCTTTTTTTAATGATCAGGGGCGCGCGTGAACTCAATCATCTGCCGTCTTAAGGAGGGTGGCCAATAATGTATAAATGGATATTGAAGGACGAGTCCGTACTCTGCCTGTGCGAGGCGTGTTCCAAGAAGGACTACAAGAATTTGGTCATCCGTCAGGCGTGGAGGGCCAAGGACAAGGGGACCACCGTCACCTGCGAGCGTTGCGGCAAGAAGGATGTGGTGGATTTTTAAGGGCCTCAGTGGTCCTGTTCGGGAAAGACCGCAACCTTGTGGATGATGTGCAGGATGGCGTCGATCAGGTCCGGTTGGGGGTCGATGAATTGCACCGCCATGCCGGAGTCTTTCCGTGATTTGGTGTGGTTGACCCAGATCACCTGGGCCATCAGGGTGCAATCGGTGAGATCGCCGATGGAGAAGGTGAGTTCGGCCTGTTCCGCAACGGCCGGCGGGGTCTCGGTGTAGAGAAACATGCCGCTTACCGAGATGTCCCTGGTGCGTGAGATCAGGTAGTCGCCCTCATGGATGAAGTTGACTTGGAACTTGGCCGGGACCCTGGTGGCGACTCTACGTTCGTGTGCTTTCATGGCGTTGCCCTTGGAGAGATTTGTCTGTTGGACCCTAACTTAATTGAAGTCCAGGGTGGCCGCTCCGTTGAACTGTTCATAAAACTGGGTAATGATGACATCCATGTGCTCATGGAACCCCGGGATATCGGGGAGGTCGGCAGCGGACTCGTACTCCTCCTTGAGCAGGAAAAAAGAGCTTTCGCTGTCGTCACCATGGATGCCGATGCTCTCGGTCAGGTGGTTGGCCAGGTAAACGATCCCGCTGGGCAGACCTTTGCACTCATCAAGGTTGTGGTGGGCGCCAACCGGCTCGGTGATGCTCTCGGGCAGGCCCCACTTCTGCAACAAGGCCTTGCCGACCTTGGCATGATCGGTGTGGAGCAGGGCATTTTCCAGGGCCACCAAGGTGGGGTACTCTTGAATCCCGCCCCGGTTCATGGTTTCGATCTGCAGGTGGCGGTTTAAGATGATCTTGCCGATATCGTGGAGCGGGGCAGCGCTGAACAGGCTGGCGGTCTCTCCTATTTTGGCAAAGCGGCCAATGATGGCGGCGAGCAGGGCGGTGGCATGGGAGTGTCGCCACAGGGAGCCCGGTTCCAGGTTGTAGGCCTCCTGGGGCGACTTAAGCAGACCGGCCGAGGCGGAGGTGATGGCAATCATCTTGACGCTGTCGAGTCCCAGGCGGACGATGATGTCGCGGATTGAGTTGATCTCCTTCATGTGTCCGAAATAGGCGGAGTTGGCCATGCGCAGCATATTGGCCATCAAGCTCGGGTCCTGGTTGATGGTCGTCGACAGGGCGGTGATGTTACAATCGCTCTGATTGGCGAGCCCCATGACCTCAAGGGCGATATCCGGCCTGGGGACCAATTTGTCAACCCCCTTGATGAGTTCATGTTCGATGGTCATGGGCTGCACCGTATGCGGTTAGGAGAATAAGAGGTAAGGGAGTGTTGCCCTTGGCGGATCGATTGGAGTTCAGCAAAACCTTACCATAGTAAATTTCATGAAGTCAATAACTCCTCACCGTTCACTTTGGCTACAGCCCCTGCCAGCAGGAAACAGTGTTGGCTAAATTTTGTCGGTTTCGCAAAAAACGCTCAACCGACGCCGGCATCCGCTGGTAACATCAAGATGTTGTCTAGGCGGATGGCGAGTTGTGGGACTTTTTGCAAGATTGTCAACTCTGTCGGTTTCGCAAAAAACGCTCAACCGACGCCGGCATCCGCTGGTAACATCAAG
>CAYSFY010000092.1:0-3838 GCA_964430285.1 uncultured Desulfobulbia bacterium | reverse complement strand
ATGTTGTCTAGGCGGATGGCGAGTTGTGGGACTTTCGCTGGCAGTTGCGCTGATGGTCGCTACCTCCTTCCCACCCGCCAGTAGCGTGGGCGGTTGCCAAAAAGAGCTGTGGACGTATGGGGCATCTTGGTTGTATAATTGGCGGCTGTTGCCCCGGAGGGGTCATCCATGGAAATACCCATCCCTGAGATTGTGCGCTGCGCACCGTTCGACCGTTGCCTTGCCGCTATTGGCGAACAGGTGGAGAAGTTGATTCTAGAGGCCATCGCCGACCACGGCAGTTGTACCATCGCCCTGGCGGGGGGGACAACACCGGCGCCACTCTATCGCTTGCTTGCCAGCCCGCCGTGGTTGACGCGTATCCCCTGGGCCAAGGTCCGTTTCTTTTTCGGTGATGAACGGTGTGTGCCGCCGGAGCACCCGGAGAGTAATTTTGGCATGGCCCGCAAGCATCTGTTGGCGCAGCTGCCCATCGTCGAGGAGCAGGTGTTCAGGATGCCGGGGGAGATCAGGCCTTACGCTGCCGCCGCGCGTCACTACCAACAGACCATGGCTAAGGCCTTTGCCGTTTTGACCGGCAGGGAGCAGCCCTTTGCGGCAGGGGAGTACCCGGCCTTTGATCTCATCCTCTTGGGGATGGGGATGGATGGTCATACCGCCTCCCTGCTGCCCGGCAATCCGGTCTTGAACCGATTGGACTGGGTAGCCGAGGTGGGGGGCGAAGGTGCCGATCCGGCCGTGCCCCGCTTGACTTTCACCCTGCCGGTGATCAACAACGCGCGCACGGTTATGTTCCTGGTGAGCGGGGCGGAAAAGATCCGCTTGGCCGACGCCGTGCTCGCCGCTCCACCCCAATCCCGTTTCCCCGCCTCCTTGGTCAGACCAAGGCACCGGTTGCTGTGGTATCTGGCGGGCGAAAACTTGATGGAATCACAATAAGTCGTGAAGCTGACCATCTGCCAATGCAGTTTCAATGTGTTACAGCGCGTGCCAGCGGCGGTTGAGCGGTTTTTGCGAAACCGTCAAAACTTAAGCGGTCACCAATAGAGTCCATGCAAGAGCGGCGAAAAAATATCCGGCGGGCCTTGGCCTTCAAAGGACGCATCCTCCTGCCCGGGGACGTGGCCCTGAAGGGGCACACCAAGAACATCAGTTTCGGCGGGGCCTTCTTCGAACTGGAGTTGGTGCCCGTGCTGCGGGTTGGCGATTTTATCTCCCTGGAGCTGTTGGCCAGGATCAAGTTTACCTGCGAGATCATCCACTTTAATGAGACCGGCATTGGCCTCCGCTTCGATTTTATCCTGATCCGTTATTATGAACACTTTAAGGCGATGATGCTCAATAACGCCCCGGACCGGGAGAGGATCATCGAAGAGTTGGGGCGTTGGGCTCAAGACCCCAATCAGAAATGAGCGAGCCCCTTGCGGTCCGTCTTGATAAGTGGCTGTGGGCGGCGCGATTTTTCAAGACCAGGAGCATGGCCTCCCAAGCGGTGACTGGCGGCAAGGTCCATTGCAACGGCCAGCGGGTCAAACCGTCCAGGGTGGTCCAGGTGGCTGACGAGTTGCGGATCCAGCGTGGGGTGGTGGAGATGACGGTTGTGGTCCAGGGGCTAAACGATCAGCGCCGGCCGGCACCGGAGGCGGCCGCACTCTATCTGGAGACCGAAGCGAGTGTCGCGGCCCGGGAGCGGCAACGGCAGGAGGGGCAACTCCTCCGTAGCATCCATGACAATGCCCGTCCGGCGGGCCGGCCCACCAAGCGCGATCGCCGCCTGATCCACGCCTTTGTCCGTAAGGACTCGGATTAAGCCCATTCCGCGGTGGCTCGGTGGTAGGTGTTGCGTCCGCACCCCTCCAGAAACAGATGAGAGCCGAGTCGTGTCGGACCCCCGTATGCGGGCGGATTGTTTGCCTGACAGCCTGCAACCTCTTGCTTAATCAACCTCAAGGTAGTTGCCATTTTTTGATACGATAAGGAGATACCATGAACCAAATCAAACGCGCCATCATCAGCTTGACCGACAAATCCGGGATCGAGGAGTTTGCCGCGGAGCTTAGTCAATTGGGGATCGAGATCCTCTCCACCGGCGGCACGGCCAAGAAACTGCGCGAGCAAGGGCTTACCGTGCAAGACGTGGCCGAGTTCACCGGCTTCCCGGAGATGTTGGATGGTCGGGTCAAGACCTTGCACCCCAAGGTCCACGGCGGCATTCTGGCCCAGCGCCACAATCCCTTGCACCAGCAACAGATGGCTGACCACGGCCTCGTGCCCATCGACTTGATCGTGGTCAACCTCTACGCCTTTGACAAGGCCACAGCCGACCCCACCTGCACCGTGGCCCATGCCATTGAGAATATCGATATCGGCGGTCCCACCATGCTGCGGGCCGCGGCCAAAAACTGGCGCGATGTCACCGTCATTGTCGACCCGGCGGATTACCCCCTGGTGATCAGCGAGCTCAAGGCGAGTGGCAACACCACCTTAAAGACCAGATTCCGTCTGGCCTGCAAGGTCTTCTCCCTGACCAGCACCTACGATACCGCCATCGCCAAGTGGTTGAATGCGGTGGATGTGGAGTCCAATCCGGAATTCAACTGACCAGGAGTGATTGATATGAAGATGGCGGTCCTGCTGTCCGGTTCCGGGCGAACCTTGGATAACTTCCATGAGTGCATCAACAACGGCACCATGCAGGGGAGTATTGAGGTGGTCATCTCCAACAAGGCCGGGGTCCTTGGCCTGGAGAAGGCCAAACGTTACGGCTACCCGGCCTTTCATGCCGCGGACAACGAGGCCATCAACCGCATCCTGGCCGATTATGCGGTGGACCTGATCCTGCTTGCCGGTTTCCTGAAACTCTATACCCCGCCGCCGCACCTGAAGCGCGCAGTGCTGAATATCCACCCCTCCCTGATCCCCTCCTTCTGCGGCGATGGCTATTATGGCATGCGAGTACACCGGGCGGTCCACGCCAGGGGGGTGAAGGTCAGCGGTTGCACGGTCCATTTTGCCAATCAGGAGTATGACGAGGGGCCGATTGTGGTGCAGCGCTGCGTGGCCTTGGGCGACAACGACACCCCGGACGATATCGCGGCCAAGGTCTTTGCCGCCGAATGCGAGGCCTTTCCCGAGGCCATCAACAAGGTTGCGGTCAAAGGCATTGACTACTTTTGGCAACCCTTTAATTTTTAAGCCGTTGTAACAGAATAACTTCTTCATTCCTTCAATCCAAAGCGGTCTAATGAGCCGTAAAGGAGAGGCGGAATTGTTCAAGTTATTTTGGAACGGCTCCTAATCAAAAAATCAATAATTTCATCAACCATTGAGGTGTTGAATTGACTACCATGAGCAGGCAGATCATGTCCGCCACGGACATGCAACGATCATTGGCTCGGATTGTCTTACAGATCCTGGAGCAGAACAACGGAGTCGACAATCTGGCGGTGGTCGGTATCCACACCGGCGGAGTATACCTGGCCGAGCGCATCAAGGCGATCATCTCCGAGCGGGAAGGGGTGGAGATCCCGTCCGGGAGTCTGGATATTACCCTCTATCGCGACGATTGGAGCCTGGTCTCCCAGAACCCCATGGTCAAGAAGACCGACATCAAGTTCGCGGTGGAGGACTATACCATCGTCCTGGTGGATGATGTCCTGTTCACCGGCCGCACCATCCGCGCGGCCTTGGACGCCATCATGGATTTCGGCCGACCGCGTTGCATCCAGCTGGCAGTGCTCATCGACCGTAAGTGTGGCCGTGAACTGCCGGTCCAGGCCAACTTCGTGGGCCTGGAGGTGTTGGAGACCATAGACGAGCATGTCAACGTCACCTTAAA
>CAYSFY010000091.1:16589-17003 GCA_964430285.1 uncultured Desulfobulbia bacterium | reverse complement strand
CGCAGGACCCCGGCAAAGGCCAAGTCATCCTCAATGATCAAGATGCTGCGCTCACCAAAGGGCAAGCTGGCGCGATCATCAGGGATGGGGGCCTCCGGGAGGTCGACGCTCCTCGGGGCGGCAGGCACTTTGGTGCGCGGCGGCGCGGTCGTGGGGGGCGGTTGATCATCGACCACGAGCTCCTGGGGGGTGTTCTCGGGCACCATGGCCTGAAGCGGGAGGTAGAGGGTGAAGGCGCTCCCTTCGCCTATCCGGCTGCGAACCACGATCTCGCCCCCCATGAAACGGGCCAGCTGGCGTGAGATGGAGAGCCCCAGCCCGGTGCCGCCGAACTTGCGGTTGGTGGTGCCGTCCGCCTGTTGGAAGGCATTGAAGATGAGCTCTTGTTTGTCAGTGGCGATGCCGATGCCGGTG
>CAYSFY010000091.1:15452-16579 GCA_964430285.1 uncultured Desulfobulbia bacterium | reverse complement strand
AAAGATTACACAGATTATTTTATATATTTTTTTCATAGTTTTTCCAGAATTTCCTTTGCCCCGCCCACGGCAAAGGCCACGGTCGGGCGGGGTAGGGGGTTCTCTTGCGGCCCCGGGGTATAAATCTCGACAGTGACCGAGCCTTGGGCCGTGAACTTGAAGGCATTGGCCAACAGGTTTTTCAAGATCTGCTGGCTGCGCTGGCTGTCCGTGTGGATGGTCCGCGGGGCGTTCTCCCTGGCCGTGATGGTAAAGGCTATCCCCTTGTCCTCGGCCAGCGGGGTGAAGGTGGCCGTAAGCTGTGCCCCCATCTCGGCGATGGCGAGCTCTTGGTAATGGAAGTCCAGGTGCCCCGATTCAATCTTGGAGAGATCGAGGATGTCGTTGATCAGATTGAGCAGGTCCTTGCCGGCGTTATTGATGGTCGCGGCAAACTCCACCTGCTTGGTCGTCAGGTTCCCCCCCTTGTTCTCCATCAGCAGCGAGGAGAGGATCATCAGGCTGTTTAAGGGGGTGCGCAATTCGTGGGACATGTTGGCCAGAAACTCCGATTTGTAGGTGCTGACCCGCTCCAGCTCCTCGGCCTTCTTCCGGGTCTCCTGGCTGACCCGCTCAACCTCCAGGTTCTTTAAGCGAATCTGCTCTCGCTGCTGTTCCAAGAGACCCGCCCGTTCCTCCAGCTCTTCGTTGGTCTGCTGCAACTCCTCCTGCTGGGCTCGCAGCTCCTCGGTTTGGGACTGGAGCTCCTCGGCCTGGGCCTGGGTCTGGGCCAACAGTTCATTGACCAGTTGCCGGGAACGGTTGACGCTGATGCCGATGGCGAGCCCCTCCATGGAGTGGGTGAGGAACTCCAACTCGTGGTCGCTAAAGCGGGCAAAGGAACCGAGTTCCACCACACCCACCAATTGCTCGTTGTGCAGCAGCGGCAGGTCAACGATGTTCAGCGGCGTGGCCTCCCCCAGGGCCGAACCGATGGGCAGGTAGTCGGCGGGGGCATTCTGGAGGCAGATCACCTGCCGCCTCAGCGCCGCTTCGCCAGCGAGCCCCTCGCCCAGGGCTATCCGCTCGTGTAGGTGTTTGTGCCGGGGGAGGGCGTAGCTGGCGGCGATCTGTAGGTTGCCCTCGTG
>CAYSFY010000091.1:3110-15442 GCA_964430285.1 uncultured Desulfobulbia bacterium | reverse complement strand
CCCAGGTAGTTGGCAAGGAAGGCGAGGGCGCCGCCGGTCAGTTCGGCGATGGGCTTGTCGCCACGGAGGATGGTGTTCAGTTCGTTCTGGCCGCTCTTGAACCAGTTGCGCCGCTCCTCCTGGTCCCGGTTGTTGCGCAGGGTTTGGGTCATCCGGGCAAAGGCGAGATCCAAGGTAGCCTGAATTTCGCTCATGGCGATGACCGATTGCAGCAGCAGCCCGGCCTCGTCTCTACTCACTCGGTCCGCCTCGATCCGTAGCGGTTCACCGGCCACCACCTCCTGACTCCGAGCACCAGGAGCAGGGGGGTAACGATGCCGCGGGTGATCATGAGGGCAATGAAGGCGGCCAAGAGGCCGGTACCGCACGCCAACCCCATCATGATCCTGCCTGAGGTGTTCGCGGTTGCCGTATTCTGGATGGCGATTTTTTCGGCGTTCACCACCAGATAGTGCTGCAAGGTCTCTATCGCTGCCATCTCGGCATGTTCCACGGTGTTCATGGTCTCCGCTTGCAGATAGGCCGTGGCCTGATCTTCCCCGACGGTCACCAGCTCAAGGACCCTCTTGAGGTGTGGGTTGTACTCTTGCCTGGTGCGGACAAAGGCGGCAAATTGTCTTTCTGACGCCTCGTCAGGGAGATGCGTTTCCAGATTTTTGGCCAGGGAGTCGATCTCGCCACGAAAGAGGTCGATCTGTTCGAGGTAATAGGCACGTTTGTTCTGCTCCTTATTCAGGAGCAATTCCCGGAGGTTGGCCCGTAACCGCTGAAAGTAGGTGCCGATCTGGCCGATGTATTCCAAGGGTTGGGCGCCGTTTTCGTACAGGGTGATGTCCGCGTGGGAGAGTTTGTGGATCTGGAGGGAGCCAAAGATGCCGATGGCAAAGGTGATGCAGACCACCACCCCATAGCCGAGCAGCAGCTTGCCCTTGATCTTGAGATTGGCATAGAAGCCCATCATCGCCCTCACCTCCGGGATAAGTTTTTATGGTGCATTCTCGGTCGCTTGACAACTGGGGCGGGCGGACAAGTTCATGAAAGGTGGGGCCGGCCGTGGCAAGTTGCCAGCGGCGGACAAATTGATTATCGGATAAACTCCGACCAATGTCAATTTGCGTGGAGAAGAGTTGGTGGGGTGAGGCCGGAGGTGATGGGGGGGAGGTGACTGGGGGTGGCTTGGTGAGAGAGGCCGGGGGGGCACAAAGGTAGTGGGGCAGCGATAAAGACGGCGGTTTTTTTCTGTTGTCAGGGGTGTACCGCTGTCAACTCTCGCAGCTTGCCGCGGAAATAGGCGAAGCTTGGTGAACCGTTGGCTTCAATATCCATGTGGGGGCAAATGGTTTCGGCCCACTCGGATTTCATGGCGCCGGCCATGTGCCAGCCCTGTTTTGCGAGGGTGTTGGCACCACCGGGAAAAATCGCATCGGCCAACTTTTCCCAGGTGCCGCAGATGTTGTCCTGCTGATAGGCATTGAGCACGGCGTCTTTTGCCTTGGGATAGGCCTTGCGGATGGCGGCGAGATCACCGAAGAGCCAGGCCTCGCCCTCTTCGATGGCCACGCAGAATCGGGTGGTGGGCGGGAGGGGACAATGATCCAGCACTTGGTGGAGTTCGGCACGGAAGGTATGCAGACAACGATCATCAAGGTCGCAGACCACGATGACTGCGGCAGGATAGTCAAGAGGATACTTCGCGAATCGCATGCCATAGCCTTGTAGAAGTTTCGGCAGTTGGTCGAGCAAGATCCGTTTGTTGGGGTCGGAGGCGGCCTGCAAGCCCTTGGGGATACGGCCGATGCCCTTGTATGGGTATATCTTGAAGGTGTGCCCCTGGCCGATGATCTTGGGGACCAGGATGTCGAGGGCCTTTTTGCCGGATTGGTCTTCAACGAGGATCTCAAAATGCATTATTCACCTCGCATCCAGATAATCGCTGTACCAAAGCCCGCCCAGCGGCAGTCCGGCCGCCACCATGTTTTCCACCACCTGATCTTCACTGGCGCGGCGTATTGTGGAAAAACCGTCCTGGCCCTTTTCCAGGACCCATACCTCCTCCGGCTGCAAGGCATCCACCAGGTAGGGTTGGTGGGTGGTGATGAACACCTGCGCCCCGCCCTTGCGGCCGGTGGCGTGCTCGCGAAATTCCACGGCCAGGGTCTCCAATAATTTGTGGTAGAGACCGTTCTCCGGCTCTTCAATGCAGATGAACGGCGGCGGCGACGGGTCTTCCAGCAGCAGCAGATAGGCAAAGACCTTCAGGGTGCCGTCGGACATCTGCTGGGCGTAGAACGGGTCTTGGAAGCTGTTGTCATTGAAGCGGAGGAGAAGCCTGCCATCCGCCGTTGGCTCGGTGTCGATCTTGTCGACGCCGGGGATCTTATGGGCAATCCGATCCAGGATCGACTGAAACCGTTTCGGATGCTCCCGTTCGATAAATTGCACTACATTTCCCAGATTGTCGCCGTGGATGTTCAGATGTTTCTGCGGACCGGCAAGAGGGAGGCTGCGGGCAGCATCCGGGGTGAAGTAACTCAGATACCACCCTTCGATGAACTTGCGGAAGGCCGAGATGCGTGGATGCTGCTTAAGCGAACCTAGGGTGGAGATGCCGAGCTTGCGTTTGTCTTCGAGTTCCACCAGTTCGGTTGCCTTGCTCTCCTCGCTGAGAGCCTCTTCCAGCAGGCGATCAAGAAGGTCAAGGAGGTCGAAGTTGCCTTTCTCTTCATCGATCTGGCGGCCCTCCACCTCGCCCTTCCAAGCCACCCCTTTGCCTTCATTTAAGATCAAAAAAGAGAATGGCCAACCGTGTCTCTGTCCTTTGCGCCTCTGTCGCAGCCGCTCCTGTTGCACATAGGGTCGGCCTCTCCCGTCTTGATCAATGGTCAATTCGTAGGTGATCGGACGGGCATCGCGGTCTTCCTTGTAGTAGATCTCAAACTCAAGCGGACCGTCTTGGCCTTGGGAGCGGATCTTTTTGAAACCGCCGCGTCCCCGGGCATCGCACGCCTCTTCCACCCCGTTTTTCAGGCAGTCGGCCAGAAACCCGAAGGCATCGAAGAGCGTGCTCTTCCCCACCCCATTCTTGCCGATCACAGCGGTCATGGGGGTCAAGGGCTCCGCCTTCTGGCTGTTCCACAGCTTACCCAGGGTGATGTCTTTTAACGACCGGTAATTTTTTATCCGGATGCCTTCGATCTTGGCCACGATGACCTCCTCGATCATTGGGTGATGTTGCTTGTATCTGTACCTGTATGCCGGTGGGCTTCGGCGGGTGACCGCATTCCGCACGATGGAGAGCGAAACGTTGCCGCAGTTTTAGCACCCCTGCACGGCAAGCTGGGCAATGCCCGCGAAATGGGAATCATTGGTGATGAGCAGGGCGTTGCGGGCAAGGGCGGTGGCGCCGATGATGGCGTCGGGGAGTTTCAGGCGGTGGTGACGGCGGAGGTCGAGGGCCAGTTTAATCAGTCCGCTGTGGTCATGGGCCAGGGCCACGATGTCAACCCGTTCGCAAAAGCTGGCAAAGCAGGCGCGGTCACTGCCGGCAAGGCCATCAAAGGCGAGAAATTCGAGATACGAAACGATCGAGATCCCGACATATTCCGCATCCCCAAGCTGGTCGGCCAAGGCGTGATTGCCTGCCAGCAGGGAGACCACGGCATTGGTATCGAGCAGATAACGTCGCTTACCACTCATCGCGTAAGTGCCGTTGGACGGTTACGGCGTCTCCCTGCCAGGAGAGTTGACCGCAAAGATCGGCAAAGCTCTGTTTACCCCTGGCTGCCGGATCGGCTTTTCGTGCCCGACCTCGCCGTTCCAGGAGAAAATGGTAAAAGTCCCGAATCTCCCGGCGCGAAGCAGGGGGAAGGAGGGAAAGATCGAGTTGATTAGCGGTGGTCGGCATGGTGTGATCCTCTCTCAATGTGTGACCATAAGGTACCACAGGGGGGGAACCGTGACAAGGGGAGGGGGAAATTCACAACCACGGGAGGGTGGTTGGGGAAGAAGAAGCCGGGGCGATACCGGTGCGCGTCCGCACATCCTTGGCAAAGCAAGGTTTTTTTTTGCTGTAACTACCCCACATGCACAATCACTCCACCTCCCTCCTTCGCCGTACCCTTCTCCAGCAGTAAATTGATCCCCGTCATCATCGCCTTCTCCACGGCAGTACCTGTCCTCTGGTAGCCCAACAGCCGCGCGGTCTCGCGCACCAGCTCCGCACGGGGCAGACTGACATGCTGTTCCAGGACATAGAGGACCGCGTTGGCGACCTCTTGCGGGGGGAGGTGTTCCGCGCTCCTTTTGGAATCTTCACTCTCCGCGGGGATGCGGAACAGCGAGTAAGTCTGGGGACCTTGCGTCGGTGGCCAATGGATGGTGGCCTCTCTGCCACGCACCACCTTGACGTTCGATTTCCAGGCCAAGCCTTCAATCCGGCTTACCGCGCGCGAGGTGACTCTCCCCACGGCCCAATGCGCCGCCACCCTGCGGGCGACAAGCTCAAGGGGTACGGGACCTTCCTTGCTGACCACCGCCTCAATGAGCCCTTGGATGCTGGCGTCGGACCGTGCGTCATAAAAATCATCCGGCGTTCCCTTGAGCTCTTTCATGACAAAGGGTTCATAGACCGGCAGCGCGGGTTCTGGTGATACCGCCGGTCGCGGGGACGGCGGCAGGCCGGGCGCGGCTGCCGTCCTTAGACTCGCGCCGCCCGGCAATGGGGTAGCGGCGATATTTCGTGCAGGCGGTTGAGTAACGGGCCTGGGCACCAAGGCGGCCTGCCGTGCCGCCTCAATCGCCGTTTCAATCCGGACCAGCTCCTCCGCCGGTCTTTCCCACCAGTCGGTGGACCAAACCCGGTGGATGGTCCAGCCAAGCCCGGTCAGGATACTCTCCCGCAGTTTGTCCCGGTCGCGGGCGGTCTTGGCGCGGTGGTAGTTCGCCCCGTCGCACTCTATTCCCAACAGGTATCGCCCCGGCCTCTCCTGATCGACAATGCCGAGATCGACCCGGTACCCGGAACACCCCACCTGCGGCTGAACGGTATACCCTTTGGCCCGCAGGGCAGCGCAGACCTGATCCTCGAAGGGAGATTCGCACTCCCCGGCCGTTTCGGTGGCGCGCCGCTCGGCAATGGCCACCGGGCCACGCTCGGCATAATCAAGGAAGCATTTGAGGTCGCCAACTCCTTGGGACTTGGTCTTGGAGAGGTCGATCTGTTCGGCCCGCAGGGTGGAGAAGACTATGACCTCTTGGCGTGCCCTGGTGATGGCAACGTTGAGTCGGCGTTCACCCCCGTCACGATTCATGGGACCGAAATTCATGGAGACCCGGCCCTGGGCATCGGGGCCATAGCAGATGGAGAAGAGAATGACATCCCGCTCGTCGCCTTGGACATTTTCCAGGTTCTTGATGAAAAGCGGTTCGGTGGCGCCATCGGTGAAGTAGGGCTCAATCTCCGGGTTCAGCCGCCGCGCCTCTTCCAGCAGGTCATCGATCAACTGCTGTTGGGCCTGGCTGAAGGTGACAATGCCGATGCTGAAATGGGCTTGGCGTGGATCGCGCAGCCGGACGAGCACCTCGTTGACCACCGCGGTGGCCTCGGCGCGATTGGTTCGGCTCTTGCCCTTGTCATACTCGCCGACCACATGGCGGAACGAGACACCCAGGTCTTGATGGGGGGAGGGGAAGGTGAGCAGCCGGTTGTCATAGTAGTGGTAATTGCTGAAGGCAATCAGGCTCTCATGACGGCTGCGGTAGTGCCAGTTCAGATGCCGCTGCGGGAGCTGGGCCGCGATGCAGTCGTCAAGGATGCTCTCCAGGTCATCCACCAGGGTGTCATCGGCGTCGATACCGTCTCCACTGTCGGCGCGTGAAAAGAAGTTGGTGGGCGACAGTTGTTTCGGGTCCCCGACAATGATCGCCTCTCGGCCACGGGCAATGGCGCCAACGGCGTCCCAGACCGGAATTTGCGAGGCCTCGTCAAAGATCACCAGATCGAAGACGGAATGGCTGGGGTCAAGGTATTGGGCCACGGAGATGGGGCTCATCAGCAGGCACGGTTTCAGGCGTGGGAGCAGATTGGGGATCTTCTGGATGAGCGAGCGAACCGGCAGTTGTGCGCGTTGCATCTGCAATTGACGACGGAGCAGTCCCATCTCGGAAGTGGGATTTTGCGCTTGGCCCCGTGGCAGCCGCGCGGCAATGCGCGCCTGGATCTCCTTGCGCGTTTGGAGGGTGTATTGGTCGTCAATCTCCTTGAATCGGCGGATCTTGTCCTCGAAGGCAGCGCTGAAAAATTCGCACAAGGCCGGTTCGGTGCTGATGATGGCGTCACACCACCACTGGTAAAAACCACGGGTAAAGGCCGATGGTAGCTTTTCAGCCGGTAGCCCCTGCGACTCATAGGCGTCAATCAACGGATGCAGATTCCGATCAAAAGCCGTTCGGCGAAGGGATTGCCAATGGCACCAACCTCTGAGACCATTGAGCTGTGGATGCCATTGATTGATGCGTTCCTGGATCGCGGTGAGGATATCGTTGGTGGCAACAGGTCCCCAGGCTGTTTTGGGGTCGAGCGCCAGCAGGGAGGTAAGGGCACTTACCGCCTTGTTGAAGATGGCGAAAGCCTCAAGATAGGCCTGAAGCCGTTGGCCAATCGGTCCTGCACTGCTGAGTTGTTCCCGCCCTGTAGCGAGCAGTTGTGCCCATTGTCGGCGCAACTGGATGGCACGTTCAAAATCAACCCCCACCACTTGGATGGCTACCTTGCGTAATGATTCCGCACAGGCGATATAGCTCTCCACAGCCTGCCAGTCGGTCGCGTCGTTTTGCCAATAGGTCCCCAGAATCTCCTGCGCACGCGCGGCAGCCTCTTGCATAAATCGCTCTTCCTGCCGTAGGGCCAGCGCCTGTTCAAGTTCCGCGAGGATCTCCTCGTTTGTCGGTGCATACTCTGGACGGGCAACGGTGGCCAAGGTTTGGCGGACCTTGCGACAACCGAGCCAGCGGGGAAAAATCCATGACTTGGCGGCAATCGACCATTTCCGAATCAGTCCCTCAAGATCCAGGCCCAGGAGGTCGGGGGTGAATTTTTTGTATTGTTTTTCTCGCAGACCGTTTCGATACCGTCCGTGGCAAGCGATGTCCATAAGTGTTGCCTTGAGAGGTTCCCACTCAGTTGCGGAAAGGAGTGTTGGCGGCACTTGGGGGCAGTCCATTAGCGCCGCTGCGATCACGGCCAAATTGTCGAGATCTTGACATCCGAGGGGGCCTTGATCTCCTCCGAGGATGATAAGCATGATCCCGTCAGCTGAACTGCTGAGGGCCAGCGTGGCCATCCGTAATTCATCAATGGTACGCTCAACCGTATTGCGAAATTCCGGGGTCCATTGCGCGCAGGCAGCGCCGGCCCAGACGTTGGTGGCCGGATGCCCAACCTGGGTGCCGGCAAGTTGCAGTTGGTGAACTGTTTCCCGCAAGGCCTGCAACTGTTGGCGATCTATTTGTGCCACGGCAGGCCAGGCGAATTTGAGCAAAGGGACATCCCGGTGGCCGATGAGTTGTGCAATGCCGTGAAAGACTGTTTCACCTGACTCCCGCACAGCATGCAGGGCCGAGACAAAGGCGTTCAACTCCTGGCGGGTGGTGGCAAGTCGCTCCGCCCCTGCCAACCACTCCGCCGATGCCTGGCCGGCCTGGGCATCAAGGGCCTGTTCCAGTTGGCCGAGCACCTCTTTTTTGTGACTTTTGTTGGAGTGGAGCTCAAGGCAGAACGGCCCGAGGCCGGACGCCAGCAAGCGGCGGTGGACCACCTCCAGGGCGGCCCGCTTTTCCGAGACAAAGAGCACGGTCCTCCCCAAGGCCAGATTGTGGGCGATGATATTGGTGATGGTCTGGGATTTGCCGGTACCAGGGGGGCCATGGAGGACAAAGCTTTTGCCGGCTGCTGCCGCGTGGACTGCTGCCAATTGTGATGAATCGGCACTGAGCGGGCAGAAGGTCTCCTCCGGGCGATGCGTGTCGTCCAAGCGGTCCGGGTCGGGAAAGATCCCATCGTCAGGGTATGCCTCTGACGGGGTGTGAATCAGGTGGCGGACAATGGCGTTTTTTTGCAGATCCCCGGCGCGGACCTCAAGATCGCGCCACATGAGGAATTTGGTGAAGGAGAAGTGGCCGATATAGGCCATCTCCAGGACCTCCCAGCGGTCAATGTCGACAATGGCCTCGCGGAATTTTCTGAGGATCAGCGCGACATCAATGCCGTGTTCGTCCATGGGGATCGGATCGAGGCCGGGGATGGCAAGTTCAAAATCCGTGGCCAGATGGGCCAGCAGGGTAACATTGACCATCGGTTCATCGTCACCCTGCTTGACGCTGAAGCCCTCCTGGAGAGAGCGCCGTTCAATCTCCAGCGGGATCAAAATGATAGGCGCCAGTCTGCGCTTGGGAGAGGAGTTGGTCTCGTGCCAGGCCAGAAAGCCCAGGGCCAGATAGAGGGTATTGGCCCCGTTCTCCTCAATGCTGAGCTTGGCCTCGCGGTAAATTTCAAGTAACCGCCGATTGATCTCGCTTTCGGTCACGTCGGCGCGCAGTCGCCGGGCATGGAACTCCTCCCTGAGCATCTCATCCATGGCTTCCTTGCCTGTCCGGCTGCGATGCACATCGGCATTGCGGGCGTTGGTCTCGCCCAGGTCATCGAGCCGGGGGAAGACCTTGAAGCTCTTCCCGTCCGCCAGGGCATCTTCCAGCGCCCCCAAGTCGGGACAGAGTATGGGCAGGTTCTTTTTAGACACCCGGAAGTTCAACTGCCGGTTGTTCAAGGTGAGGTCAAGGAGCTTGTGCTTCCAGCGGTCAAGCCGAGTGGCCGGGGTCTCGGCGGCCTTGGCCGTCGCCTCGGTTGATGGCGGGAGCGCGTAGGCCGGGAGGTTGAAGGCCGGCGTGGCCAGGGGATTGATGCCGACTTCAGCTGTCGCGGCTGGTGAGGGTAATTCAACACGCAACGGCAAGGGGCGGATGCAACTCTTCCGCGCGCGATGGATATCGATGACGCAGCGAAATACCGATTCCGTCTCAAGGTGCTTGGTGCCCTCCTGTACTGCCTGGGAGAAAGAAACGGCTGGTTGGTTGGTCAACAGGGTGGTCTCAAAGAGGGCGATCTGGCCCAGTTCGACCCGCTTTCTGAGGCGCAGCAGATCATCGGTGGCCACATCGGCGAAGGTCTCGTCCTCCAGCCAAAATCCCGCAAAGGCATGCCCGGTGATCAGGACAACAAGGGGGTGAATGCCTGCCTGTTCGAGGCAGGATGCCGTGAGCACGGCAAGATCAAGACAGGTGGCTAGGCGGCTCTCCAGGATTCGGTCCGGCAGACGAATCTTTTGCCCCGTCTCCTCAAAGCTTGCCGGCGGACTGATGTAACTGATATTTCTCTGCTGCAGGGCGGTATAGATAGCCGCGGCGGTGAGAAAAACGCGCCGTGGGTCGCGGGACTGATAACCGGAGAGGGCGGAACTATCCGACCAGCTGCCGAGGATACCTGCGGCGTCCGAGAGCACCGATTCCACGGCGGGATGGTTGGGGGTCACGAAGGCCGCCAGGATCTCGGGGATTGATTGCAGCCCGTTCCACTCGTCGTAGGCCAGGACCTCGATGCGCTGACTCGATGAGTGTATCCGCACATCGTCCCGCAGGAGTTCCACCTGCAACGCACCAATGACACGCTCGGTCAGTCCGGCGAGATACTGGTGGGACAACGGTAGATCGACAAGGCCCAGGTTAAAGGTCTCGCCCGCATTGATGGCGGTAATCCGTCTCTCCCATGGCGAGGCAAAGGGTGGTTCAGCGGTCAAGCGAATCAGGAGATCCTTGTGGACGGTGGCATCGTCATTGCGGATCCGCAACTCCTTGATCAGGGGGACGTCGTTCTGCTGCATGGCATAGTTGACGGTTCGGTCATACGTCAGGGAGATGGATGCCTTGGCCGTCTTTTCTTCGCCCGGATGAATTTGCTCGCCATTGTTGTGAGTCACATCTTCATCCTCAATCATTGTTGGACCTCCAGTGGTAGACCATCTTTAATAAAGAGTTGAAAGGCCCCTTGACATACTTGGGACTTTGGTTGGCCGGTAAAATTACCATAATTTGACTAGTCAGAATAATTACTTACAACCTGTACCAGTGCAGTGTCAACGGGTAATCCGGTAAATTACCAACAATGATTTGCGGGAATATGTCGCTACCATGATGAATGGCATGATAAGACCGGCCACCTTGGCAAGGCGGGAATCTAACCATTGCAAGGTGTTCTGGACCCCGGCCTTAGCCGGGGTGACGGCATTAGTGGTAGGGAAACGTAATCGGTGACTGCGCGGGATATAACTCACTACGCTGGCGAGAGAGAAATTGACTTTACCGGTGGGCCAGTCTATTTTTCCCCTTATTTGTGGATGGGACCCCATGCGCAGGCACTTGGGTTGGGCGAGGATGAACATGGATGGGGACGGCCAATATGAGAATCGGGTTCAGCCCCTTTCCCCAGGAGAGAAGACTATGCATGCTGTGGAATTCAGAGCAAAAATTAAGGATGGTATGATTGAACTTCCACGAAGCCTAAAAGGGAGGGTCACCGGCTCAGTGAAAGTGATTATCCTGCAAGAGGATTCTACGCCCTTGCCAACCATATCCGGCCTCGACGTAATTGACCGGCTTCTCGCCTCCCCCCTCCAGATCCATGGGTTTCACCCGCTCAACCGCGATGAGATCCATGCCCGATAAAAAAGGGTTCATTGATACCCTGGCAACAGAGATATCGTTGAATCGTTCATAATTCCTCCACAGCCATTCATCTCCTCGAAAGCGCCACCACCGGATCCAGCCGCGCGGCCTTCCTGGCCGGCAGGAAGCCGAAGACGAGGCCGGTGACCAGGGCCACCAGCAGGGCGGCGATGAGCACCCAGGCGGGGGCGGCGATGGGGAGGTCGGGGAAGAGTTTGGCCAGGGCGATGTTGCTGAGCAGGCCGACGCCCAGTCCGGTCAGGCCGCCGATTACGGAGAGGGCGGCGGCCTCGGTGAGGAAGAGGATGATGATCCGGGTGCGGGAGGCGCCCAGGGCCTTGAGCAGGCCGATCTCGGCGGTGCGTTGGGAGACGGCGACCAGCATCACGTTCATCACCAGCACCCCGGCCACCACCAGGCTGATGGCGGCGATGCCGCCCACGGTCAGGGTCAGGGCCAGGAAGATGCGGTCAAAGGTGGCGAGCACCGCATCCTGGGAGATGACGGTGACGTCCTCCTCCCCCTCGTGGCGGGCCTTGATGGTGCGCAGCAGCTCCTCCTTGGCCTTGGCTAGCAGGTCGCGGTCCTTGGCCTCGACCATGATGCGGAACAGGGAGAAGGTGTTGAACAAGGTCTGGGCCGAGGCCACCGGGATGAAGGCGATGTCGTCCAAGTCGAAACCCAGCGAGATGCCGAAGGAGTCGAGGACCCCCAGCACCCGGAAACGACTCTCCCCGATCCGCACCCACTCACCGATGGGGTCTGCTTGGCCAAAGAGCTCCCGGGTCAGGGTCTTGCCCAATACGCACACCGGCAGCGCGCGCGAGATGTCGCCCGTGGGCAGGAAGTGGCCGCGGCGCATGGTCAACTGGCGCATGGGCAAGTACGAGGCAGTGGTGCCGACGATGGTCACCTCCCGATCCTTGCCCAGCCGGGAGACCGAGGCCGATCCCACCACCAAGGGGGCCACCGCCTTCACCCGCCGGCCGCGCTCCAAGGCCTGGCTATCCCGCAAGGTGAGGTCGCGGGAGGTCTCGCCGGTCAGCGGCGGCACGCCACCGGTGGTCTCCACCCGGCCGGGGAGGACAATGAGCAGATTGGTACCGAGGGAGGAGAATTGGCGGGTGACGTAGAGGCGGGCGCCGTCGCCCAAGGAGGTGAGCACCACCACCGAACCGACGCCGATGGCCATGGCCAGGAGCATGAGGGCCGTGCGCAGGCGAAAGCCGGTAAGGGCGGTGGCGGCAAAGAGGATGGTGTCGCGGATGCGCATGGCAGCGGCCTAGCTGTCGCTGGCGATGCGGCCGTCCTGCATGACGATCCGGCGTTGGGCCCGCGCCCCCAGCTCCGGGTCATGGGTCACCATGATCAGGGTCAGGCCGTCGCGGTTCAGCTGCTCCAGGATCGCGATCACCTCGTGGCCGGCGGTGCGGTCCAGGTTGCCGGTGGGCTCGTCGGCCAAGAGCAGGGCGGGCTGGTTGATGGCGGCCCGGGCAATGGCCACCCGCTGCCGTTGGCCGCCGGAGAGCTGCTCGGGACGATGACTTTGGCGATCGGCA
>CAYSFY010000091.1:2674-3100 GCA_964430285.1 uncultured Desulfobulbia bacterium | reverse complement strand
GACGCAGGATGGGGTCGATGCCATCCAGGATCAGGGGGAGTTCGCAATTTTGGGCCGCGGTCATCCTCGGCACCAGGTGAAAGAACTGGAAGACAAAGCCGATGCGCCGCCGCCGGACCAAGGCCAACTCGTCATCGCTCATGGTCACCACGTCCCGCCCTTCAAAGAGATAGCGGCCGCTGTTGGGGCGATCCAGTAGGCCTAGGGTGTTGAGCAGGGTGGACTTGCCGGAACCGGATGGCCCCATGATGCTGAGATACTCGCCAGGGGCCACGGTCAGGGAGATCTGGCGCAGGGCATGGACCGGTTCCCCGCCCACCTGAAAGGTGCGGCTGATCTGGTCCAGGGCAACGATCATGGCGCGGTCGGGGTGGCGGCATCCTCGGCCACGGCCGGGGCGCCCGCCTTTACCCCCTTGCGGTCGGG
>CAYSFY010000091.1:0-2664 GCA_964430285.1 uncultured Desulfobulbia bacterium | reverse complement strand
ACCCGTTCGCCTGCCGTAATGCCGTCGAGGATTTCGGCATATTCCAGGTTGGCGAGGCCGGTGCGCACGATCCGTTCTTCGAGGTTGCCCGTAGGGGGGTGAAAGACCAAGACCTTGCCCCCCGAGGTGAGGGCCTCGGCGGGCAGGCGCAGGGTGTCGTGCTTGGTCTGGAGGATGACCTCGGCATCGGCACTGTACCCGGGGAGCAGCCCCGGCACCTCTTGGCCCTGCGCAAAGGCCACCTCGATATCCACGGTGCGGGCCTGCTTCTCCCGGTCCAGCACATAATCGGCAATGCGTTGCACCCGGCCGGAAAAGGGTCGGCCGGCAAAGGCGTCCAGGGTGATCCTGGCCTCCATGCCCACTCGGATGTTCGCCGCATCCACCTCATCGATGGGGGCGCTTACATAAAAACAGCTGTCATCCACCAGATCCACCGCCGGCAGGGTGGGGATCCCGGGGGGGGAGGGGGTGACATACTCGCCGACCTCGCCGTTGACATCGGCCACGATGCCGCTAAAGGGGGCGAGCAACACCGTGCGCTGCAACTGGGCCAAGGCGACCTCCACCTGTCCCTGCCTGGCCCGCACCGCGGTCCGGGCCGATGCGCAGGTGGCCTGTTGTACCCGGGCCAGGGAGAGGATGCGATCCACCTCGTCCGCCGAGACCACGCTGTCGTGTTGCAGCAGGGTGTAACGCTGGGCCTGACGCTGGGCCGTGTCGGCCTCCAGACAGGCAGCCCGGGCCGAGGCCTCCGCTGCCCGCACCTCGCTCTGGTGCAAGGCGACTTCAGCCTCGATATCCTTAGACCACAGGGTCAAGAGCACGTTGCCGGCCTCGACCCGCGCCCCCTCCTTGACCCGCAGCTGCTCGATCTGCCCGCCCATGGCCGGGGCCAACAGGGCACGGCGGCAGGCCTTGACCGTGCCGGCCCTGGTGTTGACCACCGTGGCCTCGATATCTCCCTTGGCCACGGTAGCGAGGAGCACCGCCACCGCTTTTGGCCTGCTGTAGTGCCAGTAGAGCAGGCCGCCGCCCGCCACCAGCAGGAGAAGCAAGATGATTTTTTTCATGGACCCTGCCCGCGACCTGATGAATGCCCGTGGCGGTTCGCCACCGCCGCCCCTATGCTCATCCCATCATAGAGCACATGGGGAAAATGACAAGGGCGGAAACAGGAAATGAAAGGCCTACTGCCACTGGGTGGTCAGTTGGACAATGAAGATATCCCCGCGAATCCAGAGATCGTGGTCCTTACGCAGGTTGACCGCATCGCACAGGGCGATGCGAAAGCCGAAGTGGTTGCAGAGCGACTGGATATACGCCCTGCTGTGGGCATAGCGGGTTGATTGCTGGAGGACAAACCCCAAGCCGTCCAGCCATTCGGTGGAAAAGGCAAAATAGGCCCCGGGTAGGCTCCGGGACCTGATTTCATGGAACACCCGCTCCAGGTCACCGACATAGACAAAGACGTCGGTGGCCAGAAACAGGTCGTACAGCTCATGGGAGTTGTTGAGAAAAGAGACGATGTCGCCAAGGTGGAGTTGGTCGTAGACACTTTTTTGGCGGGCGAGCTCCAGCATCTTGTCGGAGAGATCGACGCCGCTCAAGCGATCGGTCAGGGGGCGAAAGAGTTCGCCGGAGAGCCCGGTGCCACACCCCAGATCAAGGGCATGGCGGATCCCTGGCCAACCGCTGTCAACAAAGGCGGACCTGAATTTCTGAAACAGGAGTTGCGGGGTCTGGTATGCGAGTTTGCGCAGCAGATGATCTTCGAAATTGCTCGCATAATGGTTAAACAGCTCCTGGATATAGGCATGGGGGGCGGACTGGGGTGTCTGCCCCTCCAGCACCGAGATCATGTGGGCCGCTGGCGCCAAGTCCGGCTTAATGGCAATCGCCGTGCGAAACGAGTGCAAGGCGTCCTCGGTATGGCCCAGGCTCATGTGCAGGGCACCGAGATTGAAGTGGGCCGCCACATAGTCCGCCTTGATGGCCAGGGCGCGTTGGTAGTTGGCTGCTGCCTCGGCCAGCAGGCCACCCTCCTGGAGGACGACGCCGAGGTTGATATAGGCCTTGGCGTAGTCCGGTTTGATGGACACGGCCTGCCGGTAACTGGCGATGGCCTGGTCAAGCTTGCCCTGCTCCTTGAAGACATTGCCCAGGTCGCCATAGGCCTCGGCGAAGTCCGGCTTGATGGCCAGGGCCTGGCGGTAACTGGCGACCGCCTCATCCAGCAGGCCATGCTCCTTGAGCATGAGGGCCTGGTTGCTGTACTCCTCGGCCTGGTTGGCTGTCAGTGATATGTTCATCGTTGGGGTCCCTCCGCATAGGATTGCCTGACATCATCGCGCCATGAAAACAGACGGTATTGTCTCGGCGAACAGCAATATGCGGACCATGGCCAAGCAGGCGATGGTCAATGAGGTCTAACCTCTTGTAAGCATGGGTGTATTTTTGTGAGCGTAAGGGGCTGGGTCACCATTTTGAGCGCTGCGGGGGAGATGTCGAGGGAGGCGGCGATAGCGCAAGCGGAAATATTTGCCGAGTATGCGGAAAGGGTGCGCGGGCTTCAGGGGACACGGCCTTGGCCACTACCCCGGGGCGCGTCAGGACTCCGTCAAAGTCATAGCATCGGCATCGTTCCCACGCTCCAGCGTGGGA
>CAYSFY010000090.1:0-17105 GCA_964430285.1 uncultured Desulfobulbia bacterium | reverse complement strand
TGCCGGTGCCCTTAAATTCTTCAAAGATGACCTCATCCATGCGGCTGCCGGTATCGACCAGGGCCGTGGCGATAATGGTCAGGCTGCCCCCCTCTTCGATATTACGGGCCGCGCCAAAAAACCGTTTGGGCCGGTGCAAGGCGTTGGAGTCCACACCACCGGAGAGGATCTTGCCGCTGGAGGGCACCACGATGTTGTAGGCCCGGGCCAAGCGGGTGATGCTGTCCAGCAGGATGACCACATCCTTCTTGGCCTCGACCAGACGCTTGGCCTTGGCAATGACCATCTCCGCCACCTGGATGTGGCGCTGGGGCGGCTCATCGAAGGTGGAGCTGACCACCTCGGCATCGACGTTGCGAGCCATGTCGGTGACCTCTTCCGGTCGCTCGTCGATCAACAAAACGATCAGAATAATCTCTTTATGGTTCCGGGTAATGCTGTTGGCGATCTTTTTCATCAACACCGTCTTGCCGGTGCGGGGTGGCGCCACCACCAAGCCGCGCTGCCCCTTGCCAATGGGCGACATGATGTTCATCACCCGCATGGAGTAGTTATCCGGCTGATCCTCCAGGTTGATCTTCTCGTTGGGATGAAGCGGAGTGAGGTTGGAGAACAGGGTCTTGTCCCGATTCTTTTCCGGGGCCTCGAAATTGACGGCATCGACCTTCAGCAGGGCAAAATAGCGCTCTCCTTCCTTGGGTGAACGGATGGGGCCGGCAATGGTGTCGCCAGTGCGCAGGTTGAGACGGCGGATCTGGGAGGGAGAGACATAGATGTCATCAGGGCCAGGCAGGTAATTATAGTCGGGCGCCCGCAGGAAGCCAAAGCCATCCGGTAAAATCTCCAAGACGCCATTGCCCCGGTTACTTTCGGCCTTCTCTTCTTGGGGCGCAATCGCCTTTAAGATTTCAAAGATCAACTCCTGTTTGCGCAGGCTGCTATACCCTTCAATCTTATACTCCTTGGCAAGCCTCGTCAGTTCATCGATCTTCTTCAGTTTTAATTCTGCCAAATCCATTGTAGGCAATTCTCCTTCCCTTGTGGTGCCAAGAGGCTTGATGAAGAGATTATCGCAGTCAGCCCTTGGCCGCTGAAGAGGTTTGGCCAACGACAGACTAGGGATAACGCTGTGGGTAGTTACGAGCGAGCTATGCGAGGATAGACTCGTTAAAAGATATGGGGATAAAAAAAGTGATTCGTTAGGCCGGTTTTGATCTACCGATTATGAGTACAAGAGGTACGATGGGGATCTCGTTGTCAACAGAAGGTAGGTATGGGGGTTGTAGAAGAGTTCGGAGTTGTAAAGGATCTGGTCTGCAGAGATGTGGTGGGGAATGGCGTTTTAGAGTACAACCCGTTTGCTTTCCGCCCCACTGAGTCTGAGTTGCTGCACTCATTTTATATACGGGGTATACAATATGACTGTCAAGCTTTTTCTCCCAATAGCAGCGGCCACAGTTTTTTTATTTTTTCAAGCTGGCAAGTGGTCTCGACCCAGGAGCCGCTGTTGTCTACCGTGTAATCCGCCTGAGCGATCTTCTCCATGATCGGCATCTGCACCCGGATGGCGGCCAGGGCCTCATCCGGGGAAATCCGGTCACGCAGGGCAACCCGCTCACAGCAGACCTCGACAGGCGCATAGACCACCAACACTCCGGCAAAGTAGCCCTGCCACCCTACCTCATAAAGCAAAGGCACCTCGACCAAACAGGGGCATGGTCCTTTCCGTATCTTGGCCTGCAGCTGGGCCAACACCAAGGGATGGAGGTCATGCTCCACCGCCTGGCGCAAGACCGCATCCTGAAAAATTGCCTGCCGCAGTTTTGCCTTGAACAAACTGCCATCGTCCGCAAAATAGTCGGGACTCAATCTGGCCCGTAGTCGCTGCCAGCCCGCCTCTTGAGGGGTGAGCAACATGCGCACCTCAGCGTCGGCGTCGTACAAGGGTACAGCGCATGCGTGGGCCAACCACCGGGCCACGCGGCTCTTGCCCGATCCGATGCCCCCGGTGACGGCGATCACCTGCCGGCAGGGACCATCAACGCCCGCTTGCACCAAGCACCCTACCCTGTCCGTCACCAGCAGGGAGAGGAGTAAACCCGGAGCGCAGACGCTCCAGCACCCCCTGCATATCGGCGGCCAGGTCTGCCGTAAAGGTCACCCGCTCGCCGGTTGCGGGATGGAAAAAAGAGAGCCTTGAGGCATGCAAACACTGCCGGATGACGCCCAAGCCCTGGTACTGCTTGTTACTTTTACCGTAGACCTGATCCCCTGCCACCGGCACCCCGATTAAGGCCATATGGACACGAATCTGGTGCGTTCGTCCGGTCTCGATAGCGACCTCCACCAGGGAAAAGGCGCGGTCAAAGGCGGTCAGCAACTTCCAATTGGTGATCGCCTCCTTGCCATGGGCCACTCGGGCGGCCATCTTCTTGCGATTGACCGGGTGGCGACCGATGGTGGTGCAGATCCTGCCCTCGGTTGCCGACGGCACACCGTCCAAGATTGCGTGATAGGTCTTGCTGGCCGTCTTATCCTTGAACTGACCGGCCAGGGAGTGATGGGCGAGATCGTTTTTGGCGACCACCATCACCCCGGAGGTATCCTTATCAAGTCGATGAACGATGCCGGGCCGCACCTGCCCATTGATCCCGGAGAGATCAGTACAGTGATGGAGCAGGCCGTGCACCAGGGTGCCGGTCAGGTTGCCACAGGCCGGATGGACCACCAGACCCGGCGGTTTGCAGAGCACCAGAATGTGGTCATCTTCATGGATGATGGTGAAATCGACAGGTTCCGGCACCAACTGCAAGGGGACGGGAGGGGGAACAACAACAGTGATGGTTTCGTGGGCACGTACGCGGTAGTTGCTCTTCCGGGCCACGCCATCAACCAGGACTCGCTGCTGGACAATCAGCTCCTGAAACATGCCTCGGGAGAGATCTCCCATCGCCCCCCCGTGCTGGGCCAAATACTGATCAAGGCGTTGACCATGGCTCATCTCCATGACCGGCACCTCAAAGCACTGACCATTCTGGTCGTCAAGAACGGTCTCTGCAAGGGTCAATTCAGGCACGAGTTTATAGGGCAGTTGCTGACGAAAAAGATGCGCGAGGAAGGGGGACTCCCGGGGGCACAACGATTGTCCAATGGGGCTACGGGGGGGTATTTTCAGGTGAAGATATGGTTGATCCTCTGGGAGACCACGTCTTCATTGGTGTGATGGGCTATGGATATCTCCTTCACCAACAAATTTTGGGCGGTATCCATCATCTTTCGTTCGCCAAACGATAAGGTCTTATCGGCCTGTAAGATGTAGAGATCACGAAGTACCCGGGCGATCTCATAGACCGAGCCGGTTTTAATCTTCTCCATGTACTCCCGATACCTTTGATTCCATGGTTGCGGGGCGATGGTGCCCTGGCGATCTTGAAGAATGGTGAAAATTTCCTCGACCTCATCGGCCTTGATGATAGCGCGTAGGCCTACATTGGTAGAGGAGTTGATCGGGATCATGATGGTCATGTTGGTCTCAACGATGTTGATGACATAAAACGACTGTTTCAAATCACCAACCGCGCGGGTCTCAATCGATTCGATTCGTCCGACACCGTGGGCAGGGTATACCGCCATGTCGCCTATCTGAAATGATGCAGATTTCTTTTTGGCCATAATGTCTTTATCCAATAGAGGCGGTTTCTCAAAAAGCAGAAACCTTGGGGGGAGAGATCGTTCGCGGAGAGAGAGTCAACATTAGTGTCAACTTGAATAGAAATAGACTATACCACAATTTTCGCTATTGTGCAAACACGACCTCTGTCCTTACTGGAAAGCAAATGGGGAAGGAGATGAAAGAAGAGGGGGAGACGACTGCCGGGAGAGGCGATCAGGAGGGGGGGGGCATGGAATCACCGTCCAAGGGGTGTGCCGGATTGTAGTGCGGCGGCAAAAAGGGGTCAGACCACCGTCCTGCTATTCCATGCGGACATGGCAGCCATGGGGCCTTTCTCCACCAACGTCCGAATTATCTGGTGGACTGGGTCCATTTGCCGGCAGAGGACCTCTTGCTCCGCGGGCTGAAATCGAGCCAGGACATAATTGATGATGGGAACAGAGGGCTCAGGGGGGCGTCCAATCCCGATCCTGATCCTCACAAACTCACGGCTATGGAGATGAGTCGTCAGAGAGACAATGCCGTTGTGACCTCCGGCACCACGATTAGCAGCCACCTTAATTCTGCCCAATTCCAAGTCCAGGTCATCATGGAGCACAACAATCTGAGAGGGCAGAACCCCATGGGCGCTGGCTATCTGGGAAACCGCTCGGCCGCTCTCGTTCATGAAGGTCTCCGGCTTGACCAGGATAAGCGCTTCCCCCCACAAATTGCACCTGACGATTTGCGCTTGCCATTGAGAAACTGCAAATGAGAGTTTGTGCTCCACGGCAAGATGATCAAGGGCCTGAAAACCGATATTGTGACGGGTGCCAGCATAGGCCTCCCCGGGATTTCCCAGCCCGACAATCAAATACATGACCACCCCATGGATCGCATCAACAATGAATTCATCTTTAGACCATGCAGGTCAAAATAACTGCTGGCTAGCAATAAAAAAAAGCCGGGAAGAAGGAGCATGCCTCTTCCCGGCTTTTTCAACGCCAGCCTCTATCAAGGCATGCCCTGCCAACAACGAGGCAAGGAGCCTGCCTAGGGCCTTACTTCTTCTTTTTACCCTTGACCACAGGGGCAACTTCAGCCACGGCTACCACAATCGGCGCCGATACGGAGACACATACAGTACTCTTATCGCTCAACATTTCCACGGAGGCAGGGATTTCCAGATCACCACAGGTGATCTTTTCTTCCAGGCCAAGGTCAGAGATATCTTTCTCCAAAACGTCAGGAATATCCAGCGGCCGCCCCTTTAAGGTAACCGACCGGACCATGGTGCTCAAATCGCCACCCAGATCAATCCCTTTGGCCTTACCGACATATTTGACCGGAACCGTAAAGACCAACGGCTTGTCAAGGGATATGGCCAAGAGATCGGCATGTACCAAGCCATCGCTCACCGGTTCCGTCTGTAAATCCTTGACCATGACATGGTGGCAGACCTCAGCCTGATCCCCCTGGACATGCAGGGTATAGATGGCATTCCGTCTCTGTACCTTCAACAAGGTGTGCGTCACTTCCTTGGTGTTCATCTGCAAGGAGACCGGCTCAATATGATTACCATAAAGAATTACCGGGGTCAGACCGCGTACGCGTAAACGACGGGATGCTCCCTTTCCAAAAGTATCTCTGACTTGAGCAGTCAAATCAAATTGTAACATGTGTTTAAACCTCCACCTCGGATTTACGGTTATTTTAAAAAAATACGCCTGCGCTTCTACTCTTGGCGAAGAAGCACAGTAAGAATATGCCACACCCTAAGCCATTATAAAAAAAAATGTTTATTCTAAAATCTCATCGCCAGCAAGAGCCGGACCAAGCCGCTCTCAATTGCACAAGTTAGTGCGTAGCGGTCCTTAAACAAAAAGCGAACTCACCGAATCTTCGGAGTGAATGCACTTAATCGCATCACCGAAGAGTCCGGCAACCGACAGTACCTTAACCTTGGCGCAGTTAATGGCATTGGCCCGCAAGGGGACACTATCCGTAATCACCAGCTGCTTGATCTGCGAGGCCTCAAGTCTGTCAATGGCCGGACCGGAAAGTACCCCGTGGGAGCAGCAGGCATGCACCTCCTTGGCCCCCTTCTGCATCAAGATATCGGCAGCGGAGCATAAGGTCCCGGCCGTATCCACCATATCATCAAGCAAGATAGCGGTCTTACCGGCGACATCACCAATGACATTCATGGCGGCACAGACATTGGCCCGTTCCCGGCGTTTATCAATAATGGCCAAATCAGCGTCCAGGCGTTTGGCAAAGGCCCGGGTCCGCTCCACGCCACCGGCGTCGGGAGAGACCATCACCACCTCTTTGAATTGACTCGATATGTGCTGTAAAAGGATGGGAGCAGCGAACAGATTATCCACCGGAATATTGAAAAAACCCTGAATCTGGCCGGCATGGAGGTCCATGGTCAAGACCCGCCTGACCCCGACCACCATCAGCATCTCCGCCACGACTTTAGCCGTGATCGGCACCCTGGGGGCCACCTTCCTGTCCTGACGGGCATACCCATAATAGGGCAGGACCGCTGTGATCCTGCGGGCCGAGGCCCGGCGCAGGGCGTCAACCATGATCACCAGCTCCATCAAGTGATCGTTGACCGGTGGACAGGTGGGCTGAATGACAAAGATATCATTGCCCCTAACGTTCTCACCAATCTCGACGAAGATCTCGCCATCACTGAAGGTCCGCACTTCGGCCTTGGAGAGCTCCATGCCCATGTGGCCACAGATATCGGCCGCCAGTTTACGGTTAGCGTTGCCAGTGAATATTTGCATGTTTTTTGGCATATCGTATGTCCCTTACTCTATTCAGTCGCTGATTAACGGAGGGGGTTGCTCAATCCCCGCTTGCTTCAGTCCCATTCTCCTGCACATAGAACGAGCAGTGCGCCAACGATGGGCCTGTGGAGGAATGGCTGGGGCGGTAGGATTCGAACCTACGAATGCAGGCGTCAAAGGCCTGTGTCTTACCGCTTGACGACACCCCAGCAGGACAGCATTGCTCAGCTCAGCGGACTTACCACAAATACTTCCGGATACCGTTTCCGAAACTGCTCACAGGACCTGGTGGCCTGATCAAAATGGCGAAACGCGCCAAACACAGTAGGTCCGCTACCGGACATCAGGGCAACAAATGCACCATCAGCGAGCAGTTGATCTTTTATTGTCCGAATAATCGGATGCATACCAACCGTCACCCTCTCAAGATCGTTAAAAAGAGGGGGACAATCCGCAGCCTGACTAAATACCGCGGCCAACAGGGCACCTGCGTATTCAGCCTCGTGAGAATAGCCGGACAACTTATAAGGATTATGATCAGTTGTCAACAGTAAATTCTCGTACACAAAACGGGTGGAGACCGCGATTCCCGGGTTGACCAGCACCAGCCAATAGCCCTTGGGACCGACAATGGGCTGGAGTTCGGTCCCGGTCCCGGTGGCCAGGGCGGTATTCATCTGGGCCACAAAGAAGGGGCAATCGGCACCGAGCCTTGCTGCCATGGCCAACAAGGCATCCTCGCCGAGGCCAGCGCTACAGAGGTGATTTAATCCACGCAGGACGGCGGCGGCGTCGCTGCTGCCACCACCAAGACCCGCGGCCACGGGGATCCGTTTCTGCAAGGTGATGCGCAGGTCATCCCGGATGCCGGTCAGATCAAAAAAGAGCCGGGCGGCCTTCCAGGCCAAATTGCTACTATTTTCGGGAAGAGATGAAGCTGGACAACAAAGAGAAATGCCCGGCCCTTCCAGGCGCAAGTGAAGCAGATCAGTCAGATCAAGCTTCTGCATCACCGAGCAGAGGTCATGATAGCCATCGGTCCGCTTGCCAAGGACCCCCAGATAGAGATTCACCTTGGCCGGGGCCAAGAGCTCCAACTCGTTGTGCGTCATCTGTCCATAGGGGGGGTGCCGGGCGTGGACCACAAGAGAAAGCCCTGACCTAGAGGGTCCGGCTCAGGAATGCGCCTTGACGTAGCGCATCTTGACATCATAGAGCGTGGTCTCCACCAAGTCCAACTCCTCGGGTGTCAAGTTGCCACAGGTCTTGGCCTGGAGCATGGACATGGTGTCGATGGTATGCTTGGCCAGCAGCATGTCTTTCTGGCTCTTACCGGTGACCGGATCGGGAATCTCACCTAAGTGATAGAGAACAGAAGAGTTCAAGGCCATGAAAAAAGTGGCAAAGGAGACATCGGGCATGACGCATTTACCATCTTTGCGGACCAACCCTGGTGCACACGGGCAAGGCTCTTTCTCTCCCTTCTCTTGAGCGCTCATGGTTACAGCTCCGGCAATTCCAAGGCCATGGCCTGACTGACATGGCCAAGCTGACGAACCGTCTCCAGTTCCTCATCCGAGAGGAGGCGGTTGATATTGATCAGGATGACATTCTGTCCCTGCTCGGCCTCGGCGCCAACCGTCATGTTACGGATATTGACGCCAAAGGAACCGATGGTGGTGCCCAAGGAACCAATCACACCCGGGACATCCTTGTTGTGAACATAGAGCAACGGTCCTGCCGGCAAGGCCTCCATGCGGAAGGTGTTCAGGCGAACCAGACGCGGTTCATTCCGGCCAAAGACGGTACCGACCAGGGTGTTTTCGCCCTCGGTGGTCTTCACCGTCACCTTGATCATATTGGTAAAGTCATCGGAATCGTTGGTCTTGGACTCAGTCACCTTGATGCCGCGATCCTTGGCAATCATCGGCGCGTTGATGAAGTTCACCGCCTCTTTGAGTATGGGGGTAAACAGGCCGCGAAGGAAGGCCACGGTAATCGGGGTCACATTGACACTGGCCAGATCCCCCACATAGTCGATATTGATCTCCTCAATCCCGCCCTTGGCAATCTGCATGTGGAAGGCCCCCAAGCGATCCATCAAGGTCAGGTACGGACCGACCTGTTTCATCACCTCGGCGCTCACCGAAGGCACGTTGACCGCATTGGTGATGCTGCCGGTATTGAGGTAATCCGCCATCTGCTCGGCAATGGCGATGGCGACATTCTCCTGGGCCTCGGCAGTGGAGGCACCAAGGTGGGGGGTGCAGATAAAGTTGTCCAAGGAGAGCAAGGGTGAATTGTCCAAGGTGGTGGGCTCGACCTCGAAGACATCCAGGGCCGCCCCGGCAATGGTCTTGTTCTTCAGGGCATCGTAGAGGGCCACCTCGTCCACTACCCCGCCCCGTGCGCAGTCGATGAACATGGCGGTGGGCTTCATCAGTTTGAACCTATCCGCCGAAATCAGCTTGGCCGTCTCCTTCAAAAACGGCACATGCACCGAAATATAGTCGCTACGCTGACACAACTCATCCAGAGTGACCAACTCGACCCCGATTTTATCGACGATTTCCTTGGGCATGTGGGGATCAAAGGCAATGACCTTCATGCGCAGCCCCTTGGCCCGATCAGCGGCAATGGCGCCGATCCTGCCGATGCCGACAATGCCCAAGGTCTTGCCCGTTACCTCGCGGCCGGAGAACTTCTTTTTCTCCCACTTCCCTTCCTTCATGGAGGCGGTGGCCTGGGGGATGTTTCTGGTCAACGACATCATCATGGCGATGGCGTGCTCGGCAGCCGTGGTGGCATTGCCGTCCGGCGCATTCATGACCACGATCCCCTTCTTACTGGCAGCGGGGATGTTGACGTTATCGAGACCGATCCCGGCCCGGCCCACCACCTTCAGGTTATCCGCCGCGGCGATGATCTCCTCGGTGACCTTGGTGGCGCTGCGGATGACTAGGCCATCATAGGCCGGGATAATCTTTTTCAATTCTTCGGGAGAGAGCCCGGTATTGATATCAACCTCAAGGCCTGCATCCCTAAGGATCTTGGCGCCAATCGGGGCTAAATTATCGCTGATGAGTACCTTCATTCTGTCTCCTCGAAAATCGGTGGGGGTATATGTGATGGAGGGAGAGGGCAAGGAAACCGCCTCACCCTTGCAAGTTTTGTTTATTGTGCGGATGCCTTTGAGTAAACCTGTTCACGTCGCTTGATCCGTTGACAAGAAGGTCATCTAGAAGTTGCTGCTCCGCCTTGGGGCCATGGTGGGGCGATGATCACCTTGCCCCACGACCACCACCGGCCAAAAAAACGAATATGCTGCCATGCGTTCCTTTTGTCAAGAAATTATTGATTTCCCTCCACCTGGGGGATAGCGGTGGTCAGCCGGGGAGATGCCCGGTATGCGCGCTTAACGAAAACAGGCTGAAAAATCGGCCGGCCCCGGGGGGTCTTCGCTATCCTCCACTGGCATTTCCGGCCGTTGGCAAGCAAACGCTTCCGTAGCCTCGGCCAATTTTCGGGTAAAGAGTTGCCGGACAAAGGTCTCTCTGGCCATGTAGCCCAGCACGCTCTTGTCCAGCTCGCTGATCATCTCCGTAAGCAAGCGCTCGTTCTCGGTTTGATCGATAAAATTGCGTTCCATCACCATCTCATGGATCAAGCCCTCGGCCAAACACTCGCGGCAAAAGACGGTCAGCGGCTCCTCCCCCACCAAGGCGTCCCGCATCCACCCCTGCAAAGCGATGGTGGCGCGGCAGCGCAACTTGACCAACCAACGGTCTCCAGCGAGCCTTTTTGATTCGTTTACATAGGTAATCGTTACGCCATTCGCCAACTCTTTTGCAGCACTCATCCCGTGGTCACCACACCCATGTTTATGATTTTATTTAATGAAGGGTTTTTTTATTTCTGGTAAATACTGACTGCATCAATACCATAAATCAATTTTTGAATCAAAGAGAGTAACCATGCCCATCAAAATATATGATACCAAGTCCGGTCAAAAGGTCCCCTTTGTCCCCCTGGAGGAAGGCAAGATCAAGATGTACGTCTGCGGCATCACCGCCTATGACTATTGCCATATTGGCCACGCCCGCTCCGCCCTCATCTTTGACATGATCGTCAACTATCTCCGCTTCCGCGGATTTGCTGTCACCTATGTCCGCAATTTCACCGACATCGATGACAAAATCATCAATCGTGCCAATGAGCAGGGCACCACCTCCGAGGAGCTGGCCAACCGTTTCATCCAAGAGTTCTATACGGACATGAACCGCTTGGGGGTGGGCTCCCCCGAGGTCGAGCCCAAGGCCACCGAGCACATCCCGGAGATCATTGACCTGATCACCACCCTGATCGCCAAGGGCTTGGCCTATCAGGCCGGCAACGATGTCTATTTCGCCGTGGACAAATTCCCCACCTACGGCGCCCTCTCCGGCCGCAACCTGGAGGATCTCCAGGCCGGCGCCCGCATCACGGTCAACGAGATCAAAAACAACCCCATGGATTTCGCCCTCTGGAAAGGGAGCAAGCCGGGCGAACCGACCTGGGAGAGCCCGTGGGGACCAGGCCGGCCGGGCTGGCATATCGAGTGCTCGGCCATGAGTCGCAAGTACCTGGGCGATACCTTTGACATCCACGGCGGCGGCGAAGATCTGGTCTTCCCCCACCACGAAAACGAGGTGGCCCAGAGCGAAGGGGCCACCGGTGCCCCCTTTGCCAGACACTGGATCCATCACGCCTTTGTCACCATCAGTAACGAAAAGATGTCGAAATCGTTACACAACTTTCTGACCATCCGCGAAGTCCTGGAGGACCACCACCCCGAGGCCTTGCGGCTGATGGTCTTCTCCACCCACTATCGTCACCCCTTGGACTTTTCCGAAGGGGCACTCCAGGATGCCCAACTGGGGGTCAACCGCCTCTACAACTCCCTGGCCGACTGCGCGCAGTTACCAATAGGCCACGACGGGATTCCAGCCCGGGCCACGGCAGAGGAGATCGAGGCCATGAACACCCTGACCGTGCGCTTCTGCGAGGCCATGGATAATGACTTCAACACCGCCCAAGGGTTAGGCATCCTCTTTGACGGGGTCAAGGCCATCAATCGTATCCGCCAGTCCCTGCCCAAAAAGGCGGCCCGAGCCGATATCGCCCTACTCCAAGAGAGCGCCAAGACCATTGCCAAACTCGCCGCCATCCTGGGCCTGCTCCGCCAACCGCCAGCTGTCTTTCTTGCAGAGCAACAGGCCCACCATCTCAAGGCCGTGGCCATGACCCGGGAGGAGTTACAGCTCTTGATCGATGAACGCCTGGCAGCCAGGGCACGCAAAGAGTGGTCCAGAGCCGACGAGATCCGCGACCTGCTCCTGCAAAAACAGATCGAATTGCAGGACGGCCCAGACGGTACCACCTGGAAAGTGGCCACCGCCTAAGCTCAAGCGCTCACCATCCAAAGGAGGAACCGTTGTTCATCGAGTTTTGCCTGGCCGTTGGCCTGCCTATATTAGTCCTGGCCTTATCAAATATTACCGAAGCAGCCCTGTACTCCCTCTCTGCCGGCCAGGTTGAAATCATGGCCAAATCCGGTCTCCGCTCCGGGACGCTACTGAAGGAGCTGAAGGCCGACATCAACAAGCCTATCACCGTCCTCCTGACTGTAAACACCATCGCCAACACCATGGGCGCGGCCATTGCCGGCGCCCATGTCGCCATCCTCTTCGGCGAGCAATACCTGGGCCTCTTCTCCATCCTCTTCACCTTGGCCATCCTCATCTTTTCGGAGATCATTCCCAAGACCATAGGGGCATCCTACTGCAAGGAGGTGGCCCCCAGAATGGCGCGCCCCTTGCAGATCCTGGTCAAGTTCCTGCACCCCCTGGTCTGGCTCAGCAACCGCCTGGCCAAATTGATCCAGAAGCCCGGAGAGCAATCCTATGTCACTGCCAAGGAGATTCAGGCCATCGCCGCCTTAAGTAAAATCTCCGGCGAGATCAGCCGCCAGGAGGAGAAGATCATCATCAACATCCTGGAGCTGAAGCATAAAAGCGTGCGCAAGACCATGACCCCGCGCACGGTGGTCTTCTCCTTGAGTGCCCACCTCACCGTGGGCGAAGCGGCGACCTATCCGGAATGGAACTTCCACAGCCGGGTGCCGGTCTACGACAAGGACCAGGGTGACATCGTCGGCGTGGTGCTCAGACAAAATGTGCTGCTCTTGGCCGCCGAGGGCAAGACCACGGGCAAGCTCTCCGAGGTCATGGAGACCCCCCACTTTGTCCCAGAATCCATCCCCCTACCCAATGTCCTGCTGGATTTCCTTGAGCACCGCCAGCATCTCTTCATCGTCGTCGATGAGTATGGCGCCCAGACCGGCATCATCAGCATGGAAGACATCATTGAGGAGATCATGGGCGAGGAGATCATGGATGAGTCGGACAAGACCCAAGATATGCGGGCCTTGGCCAGGTTCAAGCGGATGGCAGGGACCTTGTCCGGCGACCTCGCGCGGAGCGGCTCATCCAGGAGATGATCGCCAAATCCGTCAGCCAGACCACCGGCAGCTGACCACCAAGCCCCAGGGGCTGCCGAGTGAACCGCTCCAAGATCCCTGTATAACAAAAGTCTCCTTGGCAAGCAGACCCCCCCATGGCCTTCCCACGTCGCACCCACGTGTCGCTCCCCCTTGTCTCCCCGCTGCACCCCTTCACCGGCATCACCCCTATTAAAAATGATCCAAGGTCAACCACTCCCCCACGGTTGCGGACCAATCCCTCCGGTTTTCCTTGACAAAGGAGATCCCCGCAAGGTGTACTATTCCCAAGGAAACACAGCACAAATTGAGCAGGCAGGTTCATGGCTGACGACACCATTCAAACCATCATCGCCGTTGAAAAAGAGATCCAGGCCAGGATTGCCCGGGAGGAGGAGCAGATTGCCCTTTGGCTCGCAAGCCAACGTCAGGCCCTGCACCGTCGCCTTGCCCAAGGGGAAGAGGAGTTGCAACAGCGACTGCTCCAGTCCGAAGAGAGATCGCGACAGGAGGCCATCTTGCTCTCCACCCAGATCATCACGGCGGCGGAACGGGAAAGAGATTGGCTCCACGGGATTAGCCAAGATACCATTGATGCCATGCTCAAACGGCACCTACGAAAAATTCTTCCGGGGTAACGGCGATGATTGTCCAGATGGCCAAGATTTTGCTCACCGGCCCCAAGGAGCTGTTCCTGGACGTCCTCTCGGCAGTCCAGCTCCAGGGCACCATCCATATTGATCCAGAGCCCACCGTCCACCATACCGCCAATCTTGAGCAAAGCTTACAGGCCCTAACCCCCACGGAGGACGTCGTCCAGGAGAGGGCCTTTCTTGAGAAACTTCTCCACCAGATCAGTCACCTGCTGACCATCCTCCCCGATTGCCCCCGCCGTCAGTCATACATCAACCCGGAAACCGCGCTCCAGTTTGTGGCGAAGATCATCTCCGCCCACCAACAGCAGTGCCAGGGCTGGAATAGCACCCGGGAGAGAGCGGACCATAAGCTCCGTGCCCTGCTGCACTACCAACATTTTCTGCGGGAGGTATTCCAACTGATCCCGGACCGGGCGGGCTTTGCCGCCCTGGCGGTGATCGGCGTGAAGATTGCGGATATGGCCGCCTTTAACGAGCTGCAACTCTATCTGCAAGGGGAGATCCCCGGCTTTATCCAGACCAGTATTGTCGAAACCCAGGCTGGAGAGAACCTTGCCTTGATTGTCACGGAAACCGCGAATTCGACCCGCCTGCGGGACATCTTGCTGGGCCACCAGGTGACGGAACTCCATTGCCCGGACGAGGATCTGGCCCAACTCCCCTTGCCGGCAATGGAGGTCGCGGTGGCGCGGAGAAAGGGGGACTACGAGCGGCAGCTGCTCAGCGCCCAACACCAACTGACCAAATTTTGCCAGCAGTGGGGCGGCATCTACCGCAATCTCCAGGTCTGGCTCAGTGAACGCTTGGCCGTGCTCAACGCCAGCACCCTGCTCTTTGCCACCGAACGTTGCTTCCTGATCTTCGGCTGGATGCCGAGCGCCGATATCGCCCCCCTCAAGAAACAACTGGCCGAGGAGTTCGCGGGCCGGGTGCTGGTCGAGGAGCTGGAGCTCCGGGAACACGATCTGGAGCGGATCCCCATCGTCTTGCAAAACCGGGGTTATTTCCAACCCTTCGAACTCTTCAGTCGCTTCCTGCCCCTGCCCAACTACTCCTCCTTTGACATCACCCCGTTCATCGCCATTTTCTTTCCCATCTTTTTCGGCATGATGCTGGGTGACATCGGCTACGGAGTGATCATCATGGCCGGTGGCGTGGTCCTCTACCGCTCATCAAAAAGGGCGCGAGACATCAATGACGCGGCCAAGATCCTCTGTATCTCCGCCGCATACACCATGGTGTTCGGGTTCTTGTACGGCGAATTCTTCGGCGCCCTGGGGCGGCACTATTTCGGCTTGCACCCCCTCTTTTTCGAGCGACGGACGGCCTTGCTGCCCATGCTGCTCTTTTCCGGCTCCCTGGGGATTGTCCATGTGGTCATCGGCCTGTTTCTCGGCATGCTCACCAGCTTGCAGAATGATAGAAAGCGGGAGGCCCTGTTCCGCTGCTTCAGTATCCTCGTCATCTTCTGCCTGCTGGCCGGTGGCCTGAGCTATGCCACCGAGAGCTTGATGCAGCTGCGCGGCCCGATTCAGCTGTCGCTGGTGGTCATCATCCTGGTCCTGCTCGTGAGCGGAGGGGTGCTGGCGCCCCTTGAGGTCTTAAAGCACTTCGGCAACATCATCTCCTACACCCGCATCATGGCCATCGGCTTGACCTCGGTGTTGTTGGCCGAGGTGGCCAACCAACTGGCCGGCATGATGGGCAGCATCTGGGTGGGCCTGTTGGTGGCCTTGCTGCTGCATGCCTTTAATATCCTCTTGGGGATCTTTGCCCCCACCATCCATGCCCTGCGGCTGCACTATGTCGAGTTCTTCAGCAAGTTCATGGACGCCAGGGGCACCAAATTCCACCCCTTAAAAAAATCAACCAAAGGAGAGCACAATGGAAACAGTTATCTTGTGGGATAAAGTCCTGGTCGCCTTTGCGGCCGCCCTGGCCCTGGGGCTGTGTGCCCTGGCCACCGGTTTTGCCCAGTCTAAAATCGGCGCGGCCGGTGCGGGCGCCTTGGCCGAGAGGCCCGAACTGACCGGGACCATCATCATCCTGGTCGCCATCCCGGAGACCATGGTCATTCTCGGCTTTGTCGTCGCCGCCATGATCCTGTTGCGCTAGCCCCATGCATGTAACCGACCGGGAGCGCATGCTCGACCATCTCCGCCAACAGGGGGAGGCGCAGATCCAAGGGCTGTGGCAGCAAGCCCGGGAGCAGATCCGGCGTGAAGAAGAGGCCATGGCGCAACAGTTGGCAACGGCGCGGCAACTAGCGGAGGGGCGAAATTCACGGAAAGCAGAGGAGTTTGCGCAGCTGACCCTGCTGGCGGCCAAGAAAAAGGCGGGTGCCATGCGCACCACGGCACAGGACACCATTGCCCAGAGGCTATGGTCAAGGGCAATGACGCTGTTGCCTCAGCTAGTGGAGAGTGCCGGCGAGGAGTTGCTGGCCCGCCTCCGGCAGGAGCTTCCGCCGGTCAACTGGACCAAGGTCACCATCCATCCCCGGGATCATGAGCAGGCGCAAGCCCTTTTCCCCCAGGCCGAGATCGTCGATGATCCCTCCTTGCTGGGCGGGCTGGTGGTTGCAGCCGAGGAGGGGCGGATCCGTATCGACAACACCCTGAGCAAACGGTTGGCCATTCTGTGGCCTGAGCAGCTGCCCAGGATCATGGCCGACGTGCGGCAGGGACAGCCGTGAGTTGCCCCCTGCTGTGCTCTCCCAGCGGATCCGGCTACCCCGTGGAATATCTGGTGGCGCGCATCCGGGCCCGCATGGGTGATGGCGGAGTGCGCAGACTGCTGCCAGCCGCGGAGAGTACGCCTCTCGCCTGCTTTGATGACCGGGAGATAGAGCACGCTGCCCAACAAGAACGGCACTGGCTCCACCACCAAATGGATGGCCCAACCCGCAGCCAATTGTTCCCGGTGTTTGTCTACTCGGAACTCGGCCGTCTGTTTAACCTCCTGCGCCTGCGGGAGGAGGGGCATGAAACGGAAGAGGCCCTCTTCGCCGACACCCTGCTCCATCACCATGTGATCAACGCCTACCACCACCTGCGTTCTCCCCTGGAGTTCATCACCGTGCTCGACGGTCTCCTGGGCCACTCCCTGGGCCAACCTTGTGGCCTGGCCAGCGCTTACGCCCAGAGAGGTCTCGCCGGGGCCGAGGAGGGATGGATTCATGCCGTGCTCACCTGGGGACAGAAGGAACCATGGCCAACCATGGTCCGTGCCTATTTTCGCCACCTGATCGACCGTCACAACAGCCGGAAACTCTACCAATGGCAGCGCTGGCAGCTCACCGTACCCTGCCCCTTGATCGAAGGCGGTCGGCATGGGAGTAAGCGGCTGACCAGGATGCTGAAGAGCGGCACGCTGAGCCCTGCCAACCCCTCCAACGGCAGGGGGCCGGAGGGGGCGCTCCCTCTGGAACTGGCAAGTGGGCATCAGCTTAGGGC
>CAYSFY010000089.1:16452-17527 GCA_964430285.1 uncultured Desulfobulbia bacterium | reverse complement strand
GATCGCCGTGGCGCCGAAATCCAGCGCGGTGCGCGCCATCAGGAGCGAACCTGCCGGGGCCAGCAGTTCGGGGGTCTTCACCTGGCGGGCGTACGCAGGTCCGCCGTCACCGTGCCGATCCGCAGCAGGTCGGCCTCGTGCGGCGGATCGCGGAAGTCCTCGGCGAGCGCGGCTGCCTCCCATGCCTTCATAGCCGGGTGGGTGAGCATGGTCTCGAGGTAGCCGGCCGCGGCGCCGCTCACCGCCACGCCGTAGGTACGGAAGCGGTACACGACGGGCGCGAAGAAGGCATCGACGGCGGTGAAGTCGAGGCCGGTCAGGAAGGGGCCGCCGAAAGTGACCAGGCCTTCGTTCCACAGGTCCTCGATGCGTGCGATGTCGGCCATGACTTCGGCCGAGCGCTGCGCGACGGCAACGCGAACGCCGACGTTCATGCCGTGCTGGCCGCGCAGGTTGGCAAAGCCCGAGTGCATTTCGGCGGCGGCGCAGCGTGCCCAGGTACGGGCCCTGGCTTCGGTCGGCCAGACGCCGGCATGGTGCTCGGCGAGGTATTCGACGATGGCCAGCGAATCCCAGACCAGGGTGTCGTCATCGACCAGCCAGGGCACCTTGCCGGCCGGGGCAATCGCGCGGAAATCCGGCCCGTGGCCGGGGGTGAAGGGGTGCAGCACTTCGTCGAAGTCGATGTCAAGGGCGCGCATCAACACCCAGGGCCGCAACGACCACGAGGAGTAGTTCTTGTTGGCGATGTGCAGCGTATACATCTCAGGCTCGGATGGTTTCGTCGAGGGTGATATCGACCATCAGATCGTTCGAGATGCGTTCCAGTTCCCCGGTCAGGGCGCCGACGTCGAGGTCCGGCGCGGCGGTGAGTTCGGCCACGGCATGGAACAGCACGGCGGCCGACATCGGCGCGCTGGAGGTATGGGTATCCAGGCTTTCGACATTGACGGCGTGGTGGGCCAGCACCTGCGAGACTTCGCGCACGATGCCGATGCGGTCGTGGCCGACCAGCGCCAGCTTCAGCCGCCGTCCCTTCAGCGCCGACTTCTGTGCGGCGGCCGACTCGATCGTT
>CAYSFY010000089.1:13538-16442 GCA_964430285.1 uncultured Desulfobulbia bacterium | reverse complement strand
GGCTTGCGCGGTATCGACGCTGACTTCGACGATGCCGGCGAATTTGCCCGCCAGTTGTGCCATCGAGGATTCCAGCCAGTTGCCCTGATGGGCACTGATCGCGGCCGAGAGTTCGCCGACCAGGCCGGGACGGTCGTCGCCGATGACGGTAAGAACCAGGTGATGTTTCATGATCTTCCGTTGGAAAAAGGTTGATTGAAATTTTCGTTCAAGTGCCGCTGCCCTTTCTGATCATGATTACCCCCGGCAGCTTGTTGAAATGCGCATCGCAGGTCAGCAGATCGGCGCCGAATTCTCGCGCCGTGGCATAGACCACGGCATCGGCTGTCGCCAACTTGTATTGGCGATGCAGGTCGGCGGCAAGCAAGGCGATGCGGGTATCAAGCGGCGCGACGACGCATTTCTGTGTAAAGGCGATCATCTGGTCCGCCTGGTCTTCGCCGACTTCCCGCGTAAGCCATTTCGCCAGTTCCAGTTGCACGATGGTGGGCACGATGCATTCTGCCCTGTCTGGAATCTCCCGCGCCAGCTTCTTGCCCAAAGGACCGTCGATCAGCCATTCGATCCAGACGGAGGTGTCGATGACACGCATCAATAGCGATCCTGCCGGTCTCGATAGCCCTCGGTGCCGGCGCCACGGGCGATGCCGGCGAGTTGCTTCAGATCGGGAACCGGCATAAGGAGCACGCCCTTGCCCTTGGGAATGAAGACAAACTCCTGCCCGGCCTCCCAATGCAGGTCATCGCGAATTGCTTTGGGAACCGAAATCTGAAATTTGCTGGACAGGGTGGCCGTCGGAGTCATTGTCTTACCTCGATTGTATCGATATCAATATGGTAAGAATATCACGCCGCGACTCGCAATACCAGCTGCGCGATGTCCTTCCTCGTCAACCTGCGGCGTAGTTCTCCATCGGCACGCAGCCGCAGAACAGGTGGCGGTCGCCGTACACGTCGTCGATGCGATTGACATAAGGCCAGAACTTGTTTTCGGCCACCCAGGGCAGCGGGAATACGGCCTGTTCGCGCGTATAGGGCCGCGTCCACTCGCCGATCATGTCGGCTTCGGTGTGCGGCGCGTGCTTGAGCGGGCTGGCGTCGAGCGTCCATGCGCCGGTCTCGATCTGTCGGATCTCGTCGCGGATGCTGACCATGGCGGCGCAGAAGCGGTCGAGTTCGGCCTTGTCCTCACTTTCCGTCGGTTCCACCATCAGCGTGCCGGCCACCGGGAAGCTCACCGTCGGAGCGTGGAAGCCATAGTCCATCAGGCGCTTGGCGATGTCGATTTCGGCGACGCCGGTCTGCGCCTTGATGGCGCGTACGTCGAGGATGCACTCGTGGGCGACGCGGCCCTGGCTGCCGCTGTAGAGCACCGGGTAGTGGTCCTTGAGTTTCGCCGCGACGTAGTTGGCGTTGAGGATGGCGATCTCGGTGGCGCGGGTGAGGCCCGTGCCGCCCATCATGCTGATGTACATCCAGGAGATCGGCAGGATAGCCGCCGAACCCCAGGGCGCGGCGGACACCGCGTGTTGGCCGGCGTGAGGTCCGGGCACGGTCTGCACCGCATGGTTGGCCATGAAGGGCGCGAGGTGTGCCTTGAGGCCGATCGGGCCCATGCCCGGCCCGCCACGCCCCCAGCAGGGCACGGGTCTCCCCCCGCGCCAGGGCGGCATTCAGTCGACCACCATTGGTGGCGGCTCAGTCCCCGCACCGGCCCCAGGGACGGTTGCCAACCCATCCCACCCCTCGCCACCCTTACCCACCCCGGTCAGTCGGCCAAACCTGCCCCCCGGGAGTTCCGCGCCGGCGGAGGCGCCACAGATGCCGGTGCGGCGGATGGTGATCTCCCGCCAGCCCTCTCCGGCACCCAATACCAACAAGGTGCTCCGTCAGTCGCAGGATTCCGTTGAGATGCCTCCGTCCCCCGGGATGCCACCAACGAACCCAATTGCGACACCGCCGGTGCCGGGGAACTGATCATGGTCCAAGCCCTTGGCCATCTTCCTCTCCTGCCCCTTTTATTAGCCGTTATTATTTCAAATTTTCTTAGGTGCGCCGATGATCTCTCGTAAGACCCTATGCCTGTTGTCCCTGTTGATCTCTCTCGCCCTGTCGGGGTGTCTTGCCAAGGAACCGGCCAAGCACAAGACCTGGGTCGACCTGGAAAAGATCAGTGGCACCGTGGTGCAGACCAAGAAGGAACGCGCCAGCCACCAGATGGAGGAGGATGAGAAACAAGGGAAGGGGGCCGCCGACAAGACCGCCAAGACCCGGGATCTCTCCCCGCCGGATTTGGATGTGAGCAACCCCTATTTCAAAGGGCTGAAGGGGGGGAAGGCACTGCCCACGGGTGAAGGGATCGAGGGCGAGGGGGTGATGCTCAACTTCGATAACGCCGATATCTACGAGGTCATTCAGGTCATTGCCGAGACCCTGGAGTTGAGTTACATCATTGATCCCCAGGTCAAGGGGGTGGTCAATATCCGTTCCGGCCAGAAGATCCCCAAAAGCGAGTTGTTCGTCATCTTCAAGAAGCTGTTGACCATCAACGGTCTGGATATCCGCAACGAGGGCGATCACTACTATATCTTCGTGGCGGCCAAGCCCTCATCGCTGGCGGTCTACGACAAGGATCAAGTGGGGAAGTTGACCCCCTCTTCCAAGGTGGTCACCCAGGTGGTGCCGGTGGCCAATATCGCCTCCGCCGAGGCCCAGAAGCTGGTGGAGCCGTACCTCTCGCAGCAGGCGGTGATTTATAATCTGGTGGATCAGAACACCCTGGTGATCTCCGATTTCGAGGGTCAGATCATCGACGCCTTGACCATCCTCTCCAAACTCGATGTCTCGGCCCTCTCCTCCATGCGGATCAAGGTGGTGCGGGTGGAGCAGGCCCCGTTGATGGACC
>CAYSFY010000089.1:13221-13528 GCA_964430285.1 uncultured Desulfobulbia bacterium | reverse complement strand
AGGACTATGAAGGGGTGCAGATGGTGCCCTTGGAGCGGGTCAACTCCCTGATGCTGATTGGCTTTAACGACGAGTTGATGCAGACCGCAGTCAAGTGGGTGGAGGAACTGGACCGCGCCCCGACCGGCGGGCGGGACAGCATCTATATCTACAAGGTTCGCAACTCGGTGGCCTCGGAGCTGGTGGATCTGGTCGGTTCGCTGATCACCGATAAGGGGGCATCCACCACCCCCAAGAGCGGCAAGAAGAGCACCACCCCCTCCACCACCCCCGGGGCCATTCGGCCGCAGGGCACGATGACCGGGAG
>CAYSFY010000089.1:5796-13211 GCA_964430285.1 uncultured Desulfobulbia bacterium | reverse complement strand
ACCACCCCCTCCACCACCACCCCGACGGTGCGGACACCCACCGGCGAGACCCTGGCCTCCATGCAGTTTGCCGGCGAGCCGACGCTGATCGCCGATGACGCCAGGAACATCGTCCTGATCCGGGCCTTGTTTACCGACTTCCAACGGGTGGTCAAGCTCCTGGAGCGGCTGGACAACATGCCGACCCAGGTCCTGATTGAGGTGCTGGTGGCCCAGGTCGAGTTGACGGACGACTTGAAGTACGGGGTGGAGTGGGCCTTAATGAATAAGAAGCTGGATGCGACCTATAATCAAGGCAATAATTTTACACTCAAAACCGGGGCCGATAGCACGGGTCTGAGCGGAGCGCTTACCTTTAACTCCTCCGGCGACATCTTTAATCTCATGAACTTCCTGGCCTTAAATACGAAAGTTTCGATCGTCTCCTCGCCCCAGGTCTTGGTCCTGAACAACGAGTCGGCCACCGTTAATGTCGGCGAGCAGGTGCCGGTGTTGACCAACCAGATTGTGGGCAGCATTGTCGATGGCACCACCACCAATAGCAACAATCTGAACCAGTCGGTGCAGTACAAGGACACGGGTGTTATCTTGAATGTTACCCCCAGGATCAATGCCGAGGGCATCATCCTCTTGGAGATCGATCAGCAGGTGAGTTCGGTGAAGGGCGGGGCGACTAACCTCCAGCCCACCATCTCCACCAAGCAGGTCAAGACCAAGCTGGCGGTCAAGGACGGTCAGTCGATCTTGATGGGCGGCTTGATCTCGAAAGACGAAAATGTCGGCGATAGTGGTCTGCCGTATCTGAAGGATATCCCGGGGTTGGGCTGGCTGTTTTCCGCCGGTGGCAGCAAAACCGTTAAAAACGAACTCCTCTTGATGGTCACCCCCTATGTCATCGAGTCCGAGGATGTTCTCGATCAGTACATCAAAGGTTTCAAAGAGAAGGTGGATGGTATCCGTCTGGACTTGAACAAATAAACCCCGGCGGGTCGCCAGACCCGTTCTTTCCCTTTATCAATAAAAAAGCCGGCTCTCAGTGATGAGAGCCGGCTTTTTTATTGGCGCGAGGTGAATGGGCTCGCGGCTGGCGAAGAGCTGAGAGCGGATCAGGAGTTAAGCACTCCCGCCGGAGAGGATCTGTCGCCGCGCGCGCAAGGTTCGGTCCACACGGTATGTCAAGGGGAGATACGGTTTAAGAGGAGAGCCTCTTCATCTGTTCTCTGTCTGGCGTCCCTTGATCAGGGCACGGACCACGGAGCCGGGGAGGAGGTGACCGCCGGGGGGGCCCAAGAGGATAAAGTCGTCACCCAGGCTGCCCTTCTTTTCCGCGGCCAAGGTGGTGAGTTCTCCCTGCAGGGTGGTGAGCTGGCCATGGAGGGTGGCGATCTCTCCTTGCAGTTCGGCGATCTCGCCATAGAGGTCTTGGTTTTCGCCCTGATATTTGGCCAGATGATCGGCAAGGCTCCGGTTCTCCTCCGCCAAGCGGCTGAGTTCCGCCGTGTTTTCCCTGATCAGCCGTTCATGTTCGGCCTGGGGGACCAGACCCTGGGTGTCGATGGGGGGGGCCGCCTCCGCATCGGCGAGGCGGGTTTGACAGGCGTGTAACTCCTCGCCGAGCTGCTGGCACTGCTGTTCCCACTTCTTGTTGGCATCCGCCATGACCTGAGTAGCCTTGGCCCGTTGTGACTCACCCAGGGCCATGAGGCGCCGGCGTTCCCGCAAAAACCGTTCCTGAAGGGCGATAAGGGTCAGACCGGCACCCAAGGAGAGGCCGAGGAGGATGTAGAGGAGGATTTTCATCAAGGCGGAGGGAGGTTAAGCCGCGGGACCCGAGAAGCCGATCTTGTCCCAATGCTCGGGGGGCAGATCCATGGCCAGTTTGAGGGCGCCGGCGCAACCGGAAAAATCGGCATCGTCCACGCAGGTCGCCTTGATCTGGCCATACTCCATCAACTGCTTTTCCACCATGGCGGCAATCCCCTTGATCTTGGAGCCGCCACCCGCCAGATAGATGTTTTGCAGGACTTCCGTCTGATTCTCCGGGTCGTACCCCTTCATGATCGAGATGATGTTCTCGACGATATCGGGGATGATGCTCTCGCAGACGGCCCTGAGCTCCCGGGTGATATCATAGTCGCCTGGTTTGCCATCACTGCGCAGGGAGATGATGACCGGGGCGTCTGGTTCGCCGACAAAGGCGTGCTGCTCCTTGATGGTACGCACCAGGTTGCGCGTGATCTGGACGTCATAAAACTTTTGCTGGATGGCGGATTCGAGACGTTCGTCAATGTAGTCGCCGCCCTTCAGGGTGGTGATCTGGTCCTTTTGGCCAGGCACCGAGCCCTTTACCCCGCAGATGTCCACCGTGCCGGCGCCGATATCGACGATGATGGCATCGTTTAGCTTATTTAAGTGATAGGCCACCATGAAGGGCTCGGAGACCACCAGGGCAGTGTTCATGACCTCCTTGGCGATCTGAATCAGGAGTTCCTTGTTCATGATCGAGGCCCGGGAAGGGACCCCGATGATGCCGGCCACCGGCAGGTCGGCGCCCTCCTTGGCCTCATGGACCTCATACTTCAGAAGCTCCAAGGCCGCGGTATAGTCTTTCTCGCTGGCATCACGGATGACTCCATCTTCCAGGGGGTGATAGAGGGTCAGGGCCGAGCGGTTCTTCAAGGCTTCATCACCAAAGACCTGGGCCTTGCCAAGCAGCTTGATGCCGATGATGTCCTTGGGGTAGCCGACAATGGAGCGGGTAATCTGCTTATAGCCCCGGTTGGACATGACCGCAGTGCGCGAGGTGCCAAAATCGACTCCAATGATGAGTTGATTGTCTGCTGCGTTGAGATCGTCTGACATGGTCAATTCCTAAGTATGCGATAGTTATTGAGGGGGACCAGATAGTGGTCCACGAAATTAAATACAATGGGTGGATGAAGATTGTCAAGTTAATTGCGGGCTTGGCCTCCCGTCAGGGTTTGAAAAGAGAAGAGGTTTAAGGGGATGCGCGGTCTTTTGCCGCAAACGCGAGATGCGGCAGAGTGCGGGAGGGTGGCCGCCGGCAGCCATGAAATATTCATCCGCAAGCAGATACCTTTGACGAACAGGGGCGCTCATGCTATGGTGTCTGCGGATTTTGTGAGGGATAGGGGCGCCGCTGATGGCGCCTAGGCCTTGGCGACGACAAATTAATCTGTGGAGACTTTCATGATGAAGACGGACCTCTCTCGTTCATTTTTTCAAAGGGCGCAATTGTCGATCCCCGGCGGGGTGAGCAGCCCGGTGCGGGCCTGTAAGTCGGTGGGCTGCGACCCGGTGTTCATCGAACGGGCCAATGGCTCGAAGGTGTACGATGTCGACGGCAATGAGTATATCGATTTTGTCTGTTCCTGGGGACCGATGATTCTGGGCCATAACCACCCTGCCGTGGCCGATGCCATTCGAGAGGCGGTGGGCAAGGGCACCAGTTTTGGGGCACCGACCCCCACCGAGGTGGAGTTGGCGGAGTTGGTCTGTCAGGCCATGCCCTCGGTGGAGAAGGTCCGCTTTGTCAACTCCGGCACCGAGGCCACCATGAGCGCCATCCGCCTGGCCCGCGGCTACACCGGCAAGAACGTGGTGGTCAAGTTTGACGGCTGCTACCATGGTCACGCCGACGCCTTCCTGGTCAAGGCCGGTTCCGGGGTGGTCACCTTGGGGATCCCCGGCAGCCCTGGGGTGCCCGATGACGTGGTCAGGAACACCATCTCCATCCCCTATAACGACTTTGCCACCCTGGAGAAGACCCTGAACGACAGCTCCTTGAATATCGCCTGTGTGATCATGGAGCCGGTGGCCGCCAACATGGGCGTCATCCCCCCGGCCCCGGGTTTCCTGGAGCGGGTGCGGGAGCTAACGACAGCGAACAAGATTCTGTTGATCTTTGATGAGGTGATCACCGGTTTCCGCCTGAGTCTCGGCGGCGCCCAGGCCAAGTTCAACATCATGCCCGACTTGACCTGCATGGGCAAGATCATCGGCGGCGGTCTGCCGGTGGGGGCCTATGGCGGCAAAAAGGAGATCATGGCTCTGATCGCCCCGGAAGGTCCGGTCTATCAGGCCGGCACCCTCTCCGGCAACCCGTTGGCCATGGCCGCCGGCATCGCTACCCTGAAGGTGTTGAGCGCCCCCGGCTTCTACGAGCGCTTGGACCAGAAGGCCGCCCACTATGCCGACGCCTTGGTGGCTCTGGCCCGCAAGTACTCCCTGCCCACCACCTTAAATAGAGTGGGCTCGGTGATGACCACCTTTTTCACCGCAAGCCCGGTCACCGACTTTGCCACGGCCATGCAATCGGATACCGCCCGCTTTGCCCGCTTCTATCAGGATATGCTGGCCCAGGGGATCTACCTCGCCCCGTCACAGTTTGAGGCCGCCTTTATCTCCGATGCCCACTCCAGCGCCGATCTGGAACTGGCCCTGGAAAAAACTGAATCGTCGTTCAGAAAATTGGTCGGGGCCTGAAAAAGCCATTGACTTTCATGGTGACGCATGATACCTAGGGTGCTGTTTTGTTAGGGCTAACAGGCTGCATAGGTAGGAATACCGGGACTTTCGGTAGGTGCCGATGGCCCCGAACAGACCAGTCGTTCGACCCGAGGAGGGCTGGGTGATGGCAGATACCCCCGGACCCCGCAGGGAACTGATGAGGATGGTGGCCGATTTCTCCACCATCGGACTGAGTCTGGCCTCCAGCATCTTTGTCGGCTTCGGCATGGGCTACCTCTTGGATGTGAAGCTCTTTGGCGGGCGCACCACCCCGTGGTTCATGGCCATTTTTTTCTGTTTGGGGGTGTTCGCGGGTTTTAGGACCCTCTACCGCCTCAGTCGGCGACAAGATCTCTAGCAGAGGATGGCACGGTATGGCACATCCCCATGAATTTTCGCTGCTCAGGGTTCAGCTGGTTAACTGGCTATTGCTGGTGGCCGCGCCCCTGGCGGGAGGTTTGGCCTTCTCCTGGTCCACGGCCGAGTCGATTCTGATTGGGGCCTTGCTTGCCAACTTAAGTTTTTTGTTTCTGAAGAATGACCTGACCTTGGTGATGCAAGGGCCTCCGCAGGCGGTCAAGTTTCGCTTCTTTATCAAGTACTACCTAAGGCTCACCGTCTTGGCGGTGCTCTTGTATTTTCTGGTCCGTTATGGACAGGTGCGGGTAATCGGGCTCTTGCTCGGGCTGTCAACGGTGGTGGCCGGCATTGTGGTCGCTGCCCTCAGTCAGGCCAAGGCTATCTATTTTTCTGGAAAGGAGGCACTGTAGCCGTTATGGAACATCCAATACTCTTTATCTCGCTGATCTTACAGCAACTGGGCCTGCCCGTACCCCACACCCTGGTCGGCGACACGGTCCTGGCCAAGCTGGTCTCTCCCCATATGACCTACACCTGGCTGGTGATGCTGGTCCTGATCCTGGCCCCGAAACTGACCATGGGCAAGATCGAGATGATCCCCGGCAAGGGCCAGAATTTCTGGGAGGCGGTGGTGGACGGCATTGAGAGCTTCATGGCCGACAACATGGGCAGGGAGGGGGCCAGGATGATGTTTCCGATGTTGGCCACCTTTGCCCTCTACATCCTGGTCGCCAACATGGTGGGTCTGATGCCCGGCTTTATGTCGCCGACTTCGAACCTCAACATCACCCTGGGTTGCACCCTGATCATCTTTGTCACCACCCATGTCTTGGGGCTGAAGTTCCATGGTGTCGGTTATGTCAAACACTTCCTCGGTCCGATTCCGTGGCTGATCCCCCTGATGTTTCCCATTGAGCTTATCAGTCACCTGGCCCGCATCCTCTCGCTCTCCATCCGTCTCTTCGGCAACATCATGGCCAAGGAGACCTTGCTGGGGATCCTGTTCATGCTGGCCGGCGCCTTTTTTGCCCCGCTGCCCATCCTCTGTCTGGGGGTGCTGGTGTCGGTGGTGCAGTCCCTGGTCTTTGTGCTGCTGTCGATCCTCTACTTCTCGGCGGCCATGGAGCATGCGCATTGATTTAAAGGTGTGCGGCTCAGTGCGCTTGGCTGGTTAACCCTGCCGCATACTCCCTGATTTGACATCGTTTTTTTTGCAATACGAAGAAGGCCAATTATTCAATTTTAATGGAGGAGTTCAGGATGAAGAAGGTAAGTTTGTTGACTGCGGTATTGGTGTTGGGAATGACCTCGTTGGCCATGGCCGCCGAGGGTGGGGCAGCAGCTGGTGGGGTCAATGTGGCCCTGGTGTGTATTGCCGCTGCTCTGTCCGTTGGTGTCGCCGCCCTGGGTTGTGGTATCGGCATGGGAACAGCTGTTGGCGGCGCTTGCACCGGTACGGCTCGTAACCCCGAGGCCTCGGGCAAAATCACCGTGACCATGATCATCGGTCTGGCTCTGATCGAGTCCTTGACCATTTACGGTCTGGTTATCTCCCTGATCCTGCTGTTCGGTAAGGGTCTGGTCTAAGTCAGACAAGTCGCTTTCGTCGCACGCAAAAAGGCCACAGGGTAACCTGTGGCCTTTTTGCGTTGGTGCGGAGGGGAATTTGTGCTTATGCCGTTGGCCCCACGCCATTAATTATTACCCTCATGGACTGTCTGATCAATCCCGCGCGGCTGCGTGGCGAGGCGCAAATCGGGGAGAGAGGAGTGATCTCCATCCTCTCCAATGAGGCCATGGCCTTGGGCCGGCTGGCCAAGGAGCAGGGGTGGCGGCGTCAACCAGTGTACCCCGCAAACCTGTGGCTGAGGCCCGACGGAGGAGGGTCGCTCAGCGGTCCGGCCCTGGGTGCGCCCATGGCCGTGATGCTGCTGGAGAAATTGATCGCCTTGGGGGGGAGACGCTTTGTGGTCTTTGGCAGTTGCGGGGCCTTGGCCCCAAGTTTAGCCATTGGCGATCTGCTGCTGCCGACCTGGGCCGTGAGTCAGGAGGGGACCTCGCGTCACTACCCGCTGGCAGCAGCCCCTCGGGTGTCGATGGAACTAACGGCAGAGGTGGCTCTATTTTTGCGCCACCGGGTGGGAGAGGCTGCTCGGGGTGGGGTGTGGACCACCGATGCCCCCTATCGCGAGGGGCGGGAGACCATCCGTTGCTATCAGCGGCAGGGGGTGGCGGCGGTGGACATGGAACTCAGTGCCCTGCTCACCGTGGCGGCCTTTCGCGGGGTGGAGTTGGCCGCCGTGTTGGTGGTCTCCGACTTGCTCACGGCGGATGGCTGGCAAGCCGGGTTTACTTCAAGGCCATTCAAGACGGCAATGCATGCCGTCGTTCAGGCCTTGTTTGATTTTTGCGGGAAGGATGGAGATGGCTAAAAACGTATATGTGGTGAGTCTGGGGTGTCCCAAGAATCTGGTGGACTCCGAGGTGATGCTTGGGGTCTTGGCCCGAGCAGGGTATCAAACCTG
>CAYSFY010000089.1:0-5786 GCA_964430285.1 uncultured Desulfobulbia bacterium | reverse complement strand
GAGGAGGCGGAGGTGATCTTGGTGAACACCTGCGGCTTTATTCAGTCGGCAGCCGAGGAGGCGGTGGACGAGATCCTGAGGCTGGGTGCGGTCAAGGCGGAGCGGCCCGGGACTCGCTTGGTGGTGACCGGCTGCCTGGTGCAACGCTACGGCGAGGAGTTGATGCGCGAGTTGCCGGAGGTCGATCTCTTTCTGGGGACCGAGAACGTGCTGGAGATCGCCTCACGACTGGCCTCCCTGGAGCCGACTACCCTACCAGCCATGGCAGAGTTGGCTGCTCCCCCGTTCCTGATGGACAGCACCATGCCGCGCCAGGTCTCAACACCCAACCATCGTGCCTATCTGAAGATCACCGAGGGGTGTTCGAACACCTGTAGCTACTGCATGATCCCCTCCATCCGTGGCCGTCTGCGGAGCCGGGCAGTGGACGATGTCATCCTGGAGGCGAAGGCCCTTGAGGCCCGTGGGGTGAAGGAGTTGACCCTGATCGGCCAGGACCTCACCGCCTATGGCCTTGATCTGGGGGCACACGCTCCCCGTCTCCCCCAACTGTTGACTCGGCTGTTGGCCGAGACCACGATCCCCTGGCTGCGTACCCTCTACCTCTATCCCCAGCGGCTCACCGACCCGCTGTTGGAGCTGATGGCGACCAATAACAGGGTGCTCTCCTACTTGGATATCCCGTTGCAGCATGTCAGTCCCGCCATGCTGCGGGCCATGAACCGGCCGTTCAAGGCGGGGGCGATTGATGAGTTGTTGACCAGGATCCGCCGCACCGTCCCCGGCGCGGTGATCAGAACCACCTTTATTGTCGGCTTTCCCGGCGAGACCGAGGCCGATGTGGCCATGCTGGAGGAGTTCATGACCACGCACCGGTTGGATCATGTTGGGGTCTTTGCCTACTCCAACGAGGAGGGCTCGGCGGCGGCGCGGCTCCCCAATCACTGCTCGGAGGAGCTTAAGGAGGAGCGTTTGCAACGGTTGATGGAGTTGCAGGCCGGGATCTCCCTGGAGAAGAACCAAGGTCTGGTGGGTACCATCCAGCAGGTGCTGGTGGAGGGGGTGAGTGGGGAGACCGATTTGCTGCTGGAAGGGCGGATGCGCTCTCAGGCCCCGGATATCGATGGTTGTGTCTACATCAATGCCGGCGAGTGCGAGGTGGGGGATATCGTGGACCTTTTGGTCACCGAGGCCCACACCTATGATGTGGTGGGGGAGATTGTCGAGGAGGGGGAGTTTGGGCACGAAGCATAGGTGTTGCCGACTCAAGCGGGTTCCGTATCCACCCGCTCCTTGAGTTCCTTGCCGACCTTGAAAAAGGGCAGTTTCTTGGGGCTGACCTTGATCTGCTGGCCGGTCTTCGGATTACGGCCGATGTAGGGTTCATAGCTCTTGACCACAAAACTGCCAAAGCCGCGGATCTCAATGCTGTCGCCGCGCTCCAGGGTCTCCATCATGGTCTCCAGGATGGTGTCCAGAATCGCCCCTGCCTGGCGAATGGGCATGTCCATCTCATGGGCCAGGGCATCAATAAGTTCTGATTTGTTCATAAATCCTCCGATCGGAATGGCAATGCTGGTCAAACATCGATAACTTATTGAGGTTATAAATCATTTTTGGGTTTGTAAAGAAAAATTTATCCTCCTTCGAATATTTTTTTTGATGGATTCCAGGGCAAGGATGATGGTGGAAGGAGAGGACGGGAGGGGGGAGTTGTCCACGCCAAGGGCGCACGCCGCTCATGGCCGCGGACTGAGAGCAGGGACTATGAGCTGATGATGGGCGGGGCGAAGAGGCGTTTTAAGTCCTTCGCGCCCAGCAGGCGGTATTTGCCCGGGGCCAGGTTGCCCAGGGCGAGGTTGCCGTAGGCCAGCCGCTTGAGGTGGATGACGCGGTGGCCAACTGCCTCGCACATGCGCCGCACCTGGCGCTTGCGGCCTTCGTGGATGATGATGGTCAAGGTCGAACTCCTCTCCGCTTGCGCCTCCAGGGTGACGCGGGCGGGCCAGGTCCTCCGGCCATCAAGGTCAACGCCCTGCTCCAGGGCATGGATGGCCTGCTCCGTGATCCTCCCCTGGACCACGACCTGGTAGGTCTTATTGATCTCGAACTTGGGGTGGAGGAGTTGCTGGGCAAGTTCGCCGTCATTGGTCATCAGCAAGGCCCCTTCGGTATCAAGGTCCAAGCGGCCGACCGGGAAGAGGCGCAGGTTGATATCCCGGACCAAGGTGGCGACAATGGGACGGCCCTGGGGGTCGCTCATGGTGGTGACATACCCCAGCGGCTTATTGAGGAGGAGGGTGATCCTTTGCTCCGTGAGCAGGAGGGGCCGGCCGCTGACCGTAATCCGCTGCCGCTCGGCATCGACCTTCACCCCCATCTCGGTGACCGTGACGCCATCGACGGTGACCTGGCCCTGACGGATAAGCCCCTCGGCGGCCCGGCGGGAGCAGACCCCGGCTTGCGCCAGAATTTTCTGCAAGCGCTCTGCCATCAGTGGTAGTCGCCGCGCCGGAATTTTTCCGCCTCAATGACGCTGATGGTGGCCACGCGGTCGATAAGCTGGGCCAAGGGGTCGTGGGCCGGCAGTTGCTCCTTGATGTCGAGCAGGGTGGTGGTGTCACCTTCCAGGGCCTCGATCAAGGGCAGGAGGTCTTGGGTGGTGAGCTGCAAATTCTCCAGGGCCTCACTGAAGGATTCCAGCAGGTCGATGGTGTTTTCGCTGACCGAGAGGCCTGCCAGCCTGAGTTCAGCCGGGATCTGGATCTCGGTGGCCTGGAGTCCCTGGGCCGCTGTCGTGGGCTGGGATTCAACCGCGGGCTGGAGCTGATCGGCAAAGAGATCAAAGAACGAGGTGGACTGGGTTGACTTGCTCTTGTCCACCGATCTTTTGTCGGAGATGCGTTGCCCGGTAAGGGGATTGATGATCATGGGAATCTCCAAGGCGAGTTGGTAGCCTGTTCGCCTGTACGCGGGCGAAATGCCAGGGTTAGCGGTGCCGTCCTCCCTGTACGGGTAGATGGCGGCAGAAATTGCCTGAACTGCTTTTTGTCTTAGGGGTTATGCAACTCTTCGGCCGTCTGGCTGATTTTTTTTGTAATAGCTGGTCGCAAGAGAGTTGAGGCGGCCTTATCGCCGTAAACGATAGGCAAAAAAATGTTTTAACCCACGACGATCACGAAGGAGACGAAGCATTTACCCTTGAACCTTCGTGCTCTTTGTGGCCTTCGTGGTGGAAACTTCTACCCGGGCTTAGGTTGCGTGCCACTGGGCCGGCACGAGGCGGTTGATCCGGCTATCCACCTTGGCCTTGGTCGCCGCATCCACCTCCAGGATGTGGGGGTACCACGGCTTCATCCGGCAATCAAAGACGATGGGGGGCTTGAGGCCGACGTGGAAACGTTGCACCGTGCTCGTGGCCCCATGGATATCCGCTGCCGGCTCGAAGCGGGTGAACAGGGTCCAGAGGAACTGCTTGAGATTGGCGCAGGCCTGGTTGGCGTCATCCACCAAGACCACCACCGGCCAGGGGGCGAGGAGCGGGGAGGTGGCTAGGCGTTGGGGGAGACCCTGCTCTTCGGTAAAGGAGGCCCCCTGCACCACCAGGGTGCCGGGGAGGAAGGCCACGGCCCGGGTCACGCCCTGGGGGAGGTCACCGTGGAACTCCTCCGCCAGTGTGCGGATCGGTTCGCGGCCCAGCCCCATCATCATCGCCTTTGACCCCTTGTTGACGGAGGGGCCGGTGTAGTCCAGGGTGTCCTGGGAGACATTGGCAAAGACGAAGAGGTCGGTCTGCCAGTTGATGCGCTCCAGGACATGGCGCCAGAGCCTGGGGAAGTCAGCGCAATCCAGGTCGCCATCGGTGACGATCAGGAATTTGGTGAGGGAGAGTTGTCCTTCGCCCAGGATGCGCAGGCCGGAGGCAAAGGCCTCGCGGGGGTAGCGGTCCATGACCCGGGCCGCGGCCAGGGCGTGGAAGCCGGTGTCGCCAAAGGTCTTCAGCTGCCTGACCCCGCCCATCACCAGCGGGAAGAGGGGGGAGAGCAGGTCTTGCAGGAAATCGCCGATGTAATAGTCCTCCTGCCGGGGTTGCCCCACTACGGTGGCCGGGTAGATGGCCTTGGCGCGGTGGTAGAGGCGTTTGACCTGGAAGACCGGGTATGCGTGGGTCAGGGAGTTGTAGCCGTAATGGTCGCCGAACGGTCCCTCCGGCCGCCGCACCTTGGGGGCGACAAACCCTTGGGCCGCGAATTCGGCGGTGGCCACCAGGGGGTGGTGGCCGCTGGGGCTCTTGACCAGCGGCAGTTTTTTCCCCAGGAGGAGTGAGGCCAGCAGCAGTTCCGGGATGTTCTCCGGCAGTGGGGCGATGGCCGCCATCATCAAGGCCGGCGGCCCGCCGATGAACAGGGTCACCGGCAGGGCCTGACCCATGAGTTCCGCCGCATGGTAGTGATAGCCGCCGCCCTTGTGGATCTGCCAGTGGATGCCGGTGGTCTGGTCGTCATAGCGCTGGATGCGGTACATCCCCAGGTTGTGGCCCCGGCCATCCGGGTGCTCGGTGTAGACCAGCGGCAGGGTGACAAAGGCGCCGCCATCGGTGTCCCAGGAGGTCAGCAGGGGGAGCTCGGTCAAGCGGGGCGGGTCTTGGCACTGATCAAGGATGGGGGCCTGGCGTACCAGGCGCGTGCCGATGGCGAGACCCTGGCGCAGCAGCCCGCGTTGCGACCAGAGCTTGGCCAGGGAGGGCGGACCCATGCTCTCCACCATCTCCACCAGACCGGCGACAAACCGTTGCGGCCGACGGCCAAAGGCGAGTTCCAGGCGGCGGCTGGAGCCGAAGAGGTTGGTGACCACCGGAAAGCGACTCCCCTTGACCTTGGTGAACAGCAGGGCCGGGCCTTGGGCCGCGATCACCCGGCGATGGATCTCGGCGATCTCCAGATAGGGGTCCACCTCCTCTTCAATCACATGGAGCTCCGATGCGGAGCGCAGGATGTCAAGATAGCTGGGAAGATCGGTGGTGATGGGGGACACGGGTGTTCTCCTGCAATATGGGGTGGGCGGCGCGGAAGGACACAGGGTCTGGCATTATTTTCTGGCGCGCGCCGCCAATTTATTATACTCTTTTCGCTTTCCGGTCCGCCAAGAACAGGCGGTGGTACTCCCCTTCCGCCAAGTGTCTTTTCATGAGCCCGGAGAGGTGGTCGACGAGGCCGGTCAACTCCCCGTCAGTCAGACGCGGGGTGAGCAGGGCAAGGAGCTCGGGACGGCTAAACCGCTGTACAAAGGCCTGGCAGGAACGTTCGTCCGTGGCCCGATCCCAGCCGAATGCGATGGTAGTGGCGGCTTCTTCCGGCAGCTGCGCGCTGGCGGCCGCCGTTGCCTCGGTCGATTGCGGTTGAGCCAGGGTGGTGACTTTCATCTCTGTCCGTGGGTGGCAAATTAGAGCGCTGCGTTAATCGGCGTTCAGCCGCCAATGGAGCTTGCGGGAGCGCGGCCCGTCAAACTCGCAGAAGAAGATGCGTTGCCAGGTCCCCAGCAGGGCCTTGCCCTCTTCGACAAAGACCAGGGCCGAACTGCCGACCATGGCGGTCATGACATGGGCCGGTGAGTTCCCTTCCAGGTGCCGGTAGGGGCCGTGGTCCGGGACCATGCGGCCAAAGGCCATAATGAGATCATCCTGGACCGCGGGGTCGGCGCCTTCGTTGATGGTGACGGCGGCGGTGGTGTGCGGGTTGTAGAGGGTACAGACCCCGGAGCGGCAGTTGTTGGCGGCGATGATGCGG
>CAYSFY010000088.1:0-17729 GCA_964430285.1 uncultured Desulfobulbia bacterium | reverse complement strand
CCAGGTGCACAGCATCTCCCCCGAACCGCTGCCGAGGTCGAGCACTCGGGTCCCCAATTCCAGATGCAGCGCCGCCCCGAGAGTGGCGAGCTTTTCGGGTGTGATCGGGTTGTGGATGCGGTGAGCACTTTCAGTGATGTTGAATATCCGTGGGATGTCCATTGCGCAAAATTTCCTTACGGGTGTGAATAGATTCGATCAGGGCTTAACGCCAAGTTCACCAGTGGTGGCGTTTCCACCTGGTGAAACTTTTGGTTGTTCCGGCTCTAATTTTTCCGTCCCCCATTTCCTCTTCAAACCTCTAGAACCCCACAAAGTTCAAGACTGATGTTCCCAGTAATGCCGAGAGAAGCGCAAAAGCAATGACGATTCCCAACTTCGACGCCCAGTTTCGATCAAGGGGCCAAAGCAGTTGTTTATGAAAAAGCGCCACCCTGTCATCGTCGTCATGTTCAACCCGGCTCCAGACTTCCGGCAAGCGAGCCTGACGTACGACAATGGTGAAAACCATCGGCGCACCGAAGATGAGGGGGACCAGCTGTTTGATCATCGTTTGTCCAACATCTCCCGCAACCGGCTGGGATGACTGGGAAGCGATAGGTATAAGCACCGCCACCGCGAGTACCCAATAAATATTATTCAAGGCATAGTTCCATTTTTCGAGACCGAACTCGTACACATTCGAATCGTATATAAGTCGTAGCTGCAAATCATTGGCCTTTGTTACACTCAGCTTCTCAAAGAAATAAAAGAAACCGATGTGTAAACAAATGTGGAAGAACGCCGCAAAGGCAAGGACAATAATAATGAATTGCTGGATATATGCTATTACAACAAAAATAAGGTTCTCAACTTTGCCGATTGTTTTGTCGAAAAGCCAAGCGTCACACCAATCATGGTCAAGACGTGATTCCGTCCCTTTTACGGCGAAATAGGGCGACTCCTTCTTTTCAATAACGTTCTGGAGTGGGTTTGCCAGATGTTTTTTCTCGGGGATGAAAAATTCCTTCCCTCCAGCCGACACGAGATAAGAAACCTCTACAGTTTCAATAACAAACTTTTTAGGTGTTGCTCGGTATTCCACCTCAGGAATTCCATAAGCTTTTTGCAGCGAAAGCGTATCCACGTACATAAGCGGCAAAGTAACCAAAACTGCCGCCACGAGCGACTTCCTTCGGTATTGTGTAAAGAGATTGAAAACCTCCACCATTTTTTCCGCAGAAGGAGTCGTGTTTTTTTCTTTCATTGAATAAATGCAGCCGTTTGTAGAAAGGCTCTTCCATGCGTCAAGGAAGGCGTTCCAGGTATATGCGTAGAGCAGAAAGATAATGGGCCAGAAAATAACATATAGGAACCAGTTCGGCTTCGTCAGGTAACCGTCGACGGAATCATTGAACCCAACCGCTGAAAACAAAGCGATAAAAAGAATGAGACTTGAATAAATCATCAAGAAATTCAGGAAAGAATTTCCTCTGAAGTATGGGATATGGTTGCCTTTACCTTCATCAGATGCCTTCATAATCCCTCCCGGAAAAAGCGTTATCGTCGATTAGCGAATTTATTCATGAGGGGGTTGGCGAGTGAGGAAATTGGGCTGTCCCTCGAATGATGGGTTAAGTATGGGCATGTTTAGAAAGGTTTGCTTTTACGCAACGGTATCTCTCCCCGTCACTGATGTTTCGAAGCGAGCGTTCAACATCAAGGAACTGGAATTTTTCAACGTCTTTCAGGTAGGTGTTGAATACCTTGCGTGAAAAGAGGCACCGATAGTCTGGCTCGGAGCCCTTGTCTTTCACAGCAGCCTGCAATCGACACGCTACGTTTAATGCTCGGCCAGCAAACTCGATCTCCTTACCAAGGACAAACTTTCTAAGGGTGCCCATTTCTATACCGAATGTCAGCCCCAAGGAGGGAGGGATTGACTCAAGATGGCTGTCTACGATCTTTTCGCGAAAAGCATTGTGCTTCTTGGAGAGATTGACGAGGAAGCTCATCAGGCTATCCCCGTCAATCATCGACACGGGAAAGAGAAGTATCCAACCATCGCCAGTGAACTTGTAGACGATGAAGTTCCGCTTCTTTGCGTTACTCCAAAGCCACAGATGAAGGTTTTTCAACAACCGATCATAAGCAATGAGGCTATTGGTACGAGAAAGGTCTTCAATCAGTTTCGAGGACGAACACATATCAAACGCAACGACCAGAAGATCGTGGGTGATGCCTTCGTCGAGGAGTTCAATGTTTTTCATAAAGTACCTATCCCCAAAACTTCGCAGTGAGGATTATGGAGGCATTGTCGGGTTAATAATTACGCTGGCACTAAGGGGTTGAACGCCACTACCGCTTGCTCTTGATGAGCTCGGAGATCTCCTTCGCAATTTCCTCAACCGTATGCGTTGCTGTGCTCCGAGCTACTTTGTCGGCAAGCGACGGGCTGTACGCAACTACCTCCTGTTTGGATATGTTGTGCCAAATTGGGAGCAACACCTGTTCCCCTGAAACCGCCCTCGTGACGATTCCGTCAAGCTCATAGTTCGTCCATCCCTTGGCGATGAACGAGTGCGAGAGAACAACTAAGCCCACACGACTATTGGCAAGCCCTTGGTCAATCTTTCTTCGCAGACTATCTCCGATGCGTAGTTCAAATTCGTCGTACCAGACGTTGAGACCTTCTGCGACGAGAGCTGCGGACAACGGCCTGACGACGGCTTCTTTGTCTTCTGATGCATGCGAGATGAATACGTCGTGCTCACGAAACACCGAGTCGATCCCTGGTGGCTCGTCTTTTTGCACCAAACTCGGCACGCTTGCAAGAGGAAGAGATCGCGCAGTGGGAAGGACACCTGGAAGCACGCGGGCAGAGGAGCGAACCGTTCCCCGAAGGCCGTTCATATCAACTGTGACGTACCAGTGCCCGGAACTTGGAATCTGCATGCGGTACGGCGACTGCTTCACCAAGCCACCGATGTAGCGGTGTTGTCGACCGGCCTTAAAGCTGTTGAAGTTCGATGAGTCCATCAGTCGAACATTTGCAGCGCTTCCAGAGAGCGTGACTTCTACGATCTGTCCTGAACTTAGTTGACCAAGATCGTACTGGGTGAAGTTCATTTCGCAATTCCTCCGATATTGATTGTGACGCCCAACAGGACCAGGCCCACCAGCGGCGTCCACTGAAATAGATTCAAATAATAAAGTTCCCCGCCGTCTGGTGAGCCTGGAAAGCATATTTATTATCTTTTTGCGATGAGCTTATGTTTTGAAGCGGCAATAGTTCCTCCTTCATAGGCGTATCCAATGGAATAGCCTACAAACTCAGTGCCGTCCAGTTGGAAAAAATAGCAACCGTAATCTTGAAATAACGTATCATCAGCCTTTTCCGAAGGGAAATATAACAGTTGCAAGAAGCGGCCAGTGTAGTTGCCTTCAAATTCCCATCTTTTGTCAGGAGCGGTATCATATAAGATATAGCCACTAATCTTTCCGCCTTTTTGTTTCGATATGAAGAACTTCTCTCTATGCTCCTTCTGTGTCAGATCGTCGATGTCAATCCAGGTAGATTCCCATTCAGTCGGCAGTTTACGATATTTTTTGCCTCGGAAGAGCGATTCAAAAGCGCCAGACTGGCCCAAGAAGGCTGCGAAGACTGTTGCGGCTGCACCAATTAACCCGGCAGCAAGTGTTGAGTCCATAATCTATTTGCCTATCAATTAATTATTCAGTTTCTACCAGATTGAGATGAAAAATTGATTTTTCACTATCGTGACCAGAATGGTGGGCGCTTCTAGCTCAACAACAAGTTAACTAGTTTCCGTTTATCTCCACCCGACTAAGCCGCACCCAGCTTACAGAAAGCCCCAGCGGCCAACAACCCCGAAATCCTGTGGTTAGCCTGAAACTCTTCCAAACTCCTTCACGTCTTGTTTACCTATCCCATCCCAGGGGCCAAGACAAGGTTTTTTTGCGAGGTAGCCAGTTTCCGGGCAACTCCAAGGGAGTCCTGTTAGCAAAGAGGATGGTCTGACAATCCGCAAACCAGTCCAGAGCAGGAATCGAAAAAAAACAGGTATCGGCATCACCCTTGCTTTACGGAACGGCGAAGCAGGGCCATGCCGTTTTGCAGCATCCCGGGTGTGACCCCCAAGGCCTCCTTCAAGGCCACATCCCGGTCCCAGGGGTTGGCAAGGCGGTTGATGGCCAGGATCTTCCCCGGCGGCAACCGCAGCAGATAACCCCAGGCAGAGACCACGGCGGTGTTCAACAGCGGCATGTCGGAACCATAGCAGAGGCGGCCGCGCAGTTCCGGGTGGCTGAGCAGCCAGGGGAGATGGCCCAAGCGGTTCAGTTGGGTCAGGGCCGAGAGGTCAGCGTGGAGGTTGGCATACTCGCGGGCCAGCCGCAGGAAGCGCTCCCGGCTTTGTTCGCCGTGGAACCTACCGCTGCCACCGGCATGGGCGGCGATCACCGTCACCCCCAGGCTGAGCGGCAGGCGCAGCCGCTCGGGGTCGCCGAGTTCATTACGGGCCTTGGTAAAGGAGTGTTCCGAACCGGTATGGCTGAGCAGGGGCAGCCCCAGCTCGCGGAGTTGCCGGTAAAAGGGGATGAGCCGCCTATCCGCCGGATCGATGTGCTGGATCGACGGCAACCACTTCAGGAGCACGGCCCCGTCCGCCACCACCTGCCGCAACCGCTCCCGGGCGTCCGTCCGATAGGGGTTGATACTGGCGCCAAAGAGGAGATTGGGGTGGCGGCCGCACTCCCGGGCCACGAAGGCGTTGGGGATGTAGATCTCGGTGTGTGCGCTATCCAACTCCCCGTTGGCCGCGATCACCCCGTCCATGGCCAGCACCACGGCGGCTGCCACCCGGCGGGATTGGCCCAGGGTCTGGGCGAGCAGGCGGATGACGAGGGCGTCTCCCTCTCGGTGCAGCTCCTGCTCGCTGACGCCAAAGGCCTTGAGATAGACCCCGAACCGCCAGCTTTTACGCAAGGCCCGCGCGACCAAGCAGCCGCTGTTACCGGCCCCGATGCCGGCGGCATGGCAGTGGAGGTCGATGACCTCCTGCCTGGGTGGCCACGCCGGCGGCTGACCAACGGCGCTCCCCGGCTGGGCAACGGGTTGCACCCCCTGGGGGAGGGTGGCAAGGGGCTCGGGGGCGCGAATGGGGGACATGGCCTCTCCTGTGGTTGCTATTGCCAACGGTTACTGCTGCCGCCAACAGGCCAATGACTCATCATCCGCCAGCGCCCCGTCACCCGGTGGCGCGGCATGCCGGCCTCGGCGGCCCGCCCGAGGCGCCCCCCGAAAACAGGGGCGATGCCGACGCCCGGTTCCTTCCCGGCTCGACGGGGCTCTCGACCAGACAGCGGTAATCGTCTTCATGGGATAGCCGATATTACGCCGGATGGCCAGTGGATTTCAGGGTGGCCCGCTGGCCACTTTTGGCCGCCACGCCCTCTCCTTCTCTTGAGGCGCGGCGATACGGCATGGCCGGGCATCCTCCGCTGCCCCGCGAAAAAAGGGGGCGAGCCGAGGTCCCACCTTGACAGATCGAGACCAAGGAGGGTAGAGAAAAGGGCGGTGGCGGCCATCATGCGTTACCCCGGGCCATGCCGCCCCTGGCGCAGCCAGCACCCTGCGGCGGCAGACGCGGCCAATCACCATGGCCACCAGCCCTGCCGTTCCGCACCACCAACATCAACCCTGCCCTAAGGGCATCGGAGAGCGCGTCCATGACGGCTACCCCCCATATCTTCGCGGGCTTCGGCATCGAGCTGGAGTACATGATTGTCAACCTGGAGACCTTGCATGTCCTGCCGGTGGCCGACCTCCTCCTGGCCGCGGCCGGTGACGGGGGGATGGTCAACGATGTGGAGCGCGGTCCCTTTGCCTGGTCCAACGAGCTCTCCCTGCATGTGGTCGAAATGAAGACCAACGGCCCGGCCCCCAACCTCCAGGGGCTGGCCTCGGGCTTCCAGGAGGAGGTCCGGACCATGAACCGGCTGCTGCTGCCCATGGGGGCCACCCTCTTGCCCACGGCCATGCACCCGTGGATGAACCCCTTCTGGGAGACCAGGCTGTGGCCCCATGGCTACCGGGCGGTCTACGAGGCCTACGACCGCATCTTCAACTGCCAGGGCCACGGCTGGTCGAACCTGCAATCGGTCCACTTGAACCTGGCCTTTAACGGCGACGAGGAGTTCGGCCGCCTGCACGGGGCCATTCGCCTGCTCCTGCCCTTGATCCCGGCCATCGCCGCCAGCTCCCCCTTTGTCGATGGCCGGGACACCGGCATCCTCGACAACCGCTTGCAGTTCTATCGCGGCAATCAGGCCCGCATCCCCTCTCTCACCGGGGCGATCATCCCCGAGGCGGTCTACACCCAAGAAGAGTACCAACAGACCATCCTGGCGCGCAACTACCGCGACATCGCCCCCTTTGACCCGGAGGGGATCCTCCAGGACGAATGGCTGAACTCCCGAGGGGCCATTGCCCGCTTCCAACGCTCGGCCATCGAGATCCGGCTGGTGGATATCCAGGAGTGCCCAAGGGCCGATCTGGCGGTGATCACCGCCCTGGTCGCCGTGCTGCGGGCCTTGACCGACGAGCGCTGGAGCCGGATAACGGCACAGCAGGCCTGCCCGCTGGAGCCCCTGGCCCAGATCCTGGAGCAGACCATCCGCCTGGGCGACCAGGCGGTGATCGCAGACCCGGCCTATCTGGCTCTCTTCGGGGTGGAGGGCCCGCACTGCCTGGCCGGCGAGCTGTGGCAACGGTTACTGACCGAGACCGTGGACCAGGGAGATGAGAGCTGGCCGGCCCTTGAGCGCATGGTCAGCCAAGGGCCGCTGGCCCGCCGGCTGTTGCAGGCCACCGGGCCGAACCCGGGCCGGACGCGGCTGGCCGAGGTCTACGGCCGGTTGGCGGGGTGTCTGGCGGCAGGGGAGCTGTTCTCGTGGCAGTAACACGGATGGGCGCGGCAGGAGACGGGTTGACCACCGCGGCCCAGCTAGCCCAACCCAGCAAGACGCGGGGGGAGGAGAGGTTGGCTCGCGGAGGTCCCGGGCCCGGGGGCGCCCCTCGGTGACCACCCCCTATCTCATCATCACCTGCGAGCATGGCGGCAATACCATCCCCCCTCCCTACGCCGCCCTCTTTCAGAGGCAGGAATCCCTGCTGGCGAGCCATCGCGGTTGGGACCCGGGGGCCTTGCCGGTGGCGCAAGAGTTGGCGGGCCGGCTCGCAGCCCCCCTGCTGGCCGCCACCGTCAGCCGCCTGCTCATCGACCTCAACCGCTCACCCGGCCACCGCCACCTCTTCTCCCAGTTCAGCCGCCCCCTGCCGCGCCCGGAGCGGTCTGCCATCGCCAGCAACTACTACCTCCCCCATCGCCAGCAGGTGCTGCAGGCGGTGACCACGGCCATCGCGGCCGGCCGCACCGTGCTCCACCTGGCCATCCACAGCTTCACCCCGGTCCTGCGCAACCAGCCCCGCCACGTCGACCTCGGCCTGCTCTATGACAGCGGCAGAGAGGGGGAACGCGCCCTCTGCCTGGCCTGGCAGGGGGCCTTGCGGAAGGAGAGAGCGGAGTGGCGGATACGCCGCAACTACCCCTATCTGGGGCGCATGGATGGCCTCGCCACCTGGCTGCGCCGGCAACTCCCACCCGCCCGTTACCTGGGGGTGGAGATCGAGATCAATCAGGCGCGGCTGACCACCCCGGCCGAGGTCAGCGATATCGTTGACCTCCTGGCCCGCACCCTGCTCCCCTGCCTCTCCTCTCCCTGCCTCGACGCCACCACCTCCCCGGGGGATGAGGTGGTGACCATCGTCGATAACGAAAACCGGGTCATTGGTCAGGCCAGCCGGCGCCGGATGCGGCGGGAAAACCTCATCCACCGGGCGAGCTATATCTTGGTGTTCAACAGCCAAGGGCAACTCTTTGTCCAGAAACGGACGCTGAGCAAGGACCTCTACCCGGGCTACTACGACATTGCCGCCGGTGGCGTGGTCCTGGCGGGGGAGAGCTACGAGGAGTCCGCCCGCCGTGAGTTGCGGGAGGAGCTGGGGATCACGGCCAAACTGGAGTGCCTGGGCGACACATTCTTCAGCGACCGGCACAACCAGGTCTGGGGCCGGGTCTTTCGCTGCCGGCACGACGGCCCGTTTGTGTTGCAGGAAGCGGAGGTGGAGAGCGGGGAGTTCATGGAGCCGGCGGCGGTCCTGGCCGCGACCGGGGCCAACTTCACCCCGGACGGGCTGGCCATCCTGGCCCGACTCTGTAAGGATTGAGGGGAATTACCAAGCGGGGGCCCTGGTCGCCGGGGCGCTGTGGGCGGGAAATTGGCCAAACCGTTTTGTCGATAGACTAAGCAACCGCCGCCTAAAACTCCACTGCCAACTCCATGGTGGCTTGGCTGTTATTGCTCTCATCCTGAAACTCTTGGAACAGGTACTCAATGATGACGGAGGTCTCGGGAAAGAGTTCATACAGCAAGGCGGCACCATACTCGTCCTCGGCCAGGAAGTTGCCGGCTTGCTTACTGCCGCCGTAACGCAGGGCCAGTTCCGTGCCGTTGGCGATCCTGGCCGCCGCCTCCAGGTTCCAGGCCTGGGGCCTGCGGTTGTCGGCGTCGCTAAAGCTAAAATCCCCGGCGGCAAAATTATCCAGGGCGCCCAGGTATTCGGCGTCAATGAAGAACTTCTCGCCATAGGCCAGACTCACAAAGGCACTCACCCCGCCCACGCTATCCGCCACCTCGCCGGAGGTCACGGTCTCGGCCTCCAAGCCATCCGTGGCCGCCAGATTGGAGAGGTAGGAGAGCCCCCCGCGCAGGGCCAACCCCTCATCGCTTGCCGCTGGCAGCGACAGGGTTGCCGAGGCCACCGCGCTGTTGATCTGATCGCTCCTCCCCGTCTCCTTGACCTTTCCCTTAAAGACACCGGCATTGACATCAAAGGTCTCGTTGGCAAAGCCCGCAACCACCGCCGTATCATTGGTCTCACCCAAGGCCAAGGTCAGCGGGTCGGTGATGAAGTGGCTGCTGAAGTGGCCAAACGGTACATACATGCGCCCGGCATTGGCGTAGGCCGAGAAGGTCTCCCCCCCCTTGAGACCGATGACGGCCTCATCCAGGCCCAGCCCATTGTCGCCGGAAGCCAGGGGATCCTCTTCGTAGAGCACGACCAGATGGCCATTGAGGTATTGGTTGATCGTGGCATCGGCATTCAGTTGCGCCGTGGCGAGGGTGACATCGCTGCTATTCGCCTTATGGCCCGCCGCGTCCTTGGTCCGCGCCGTGCCCATATCGACCTCGACGAGGCCGCTGAAGCGGACTTTGCCGATACCTTCATCCCACCGCCCCTCCTTGCCCTCAAGCCGCTGGACGCGGTCGGAGAGCGACTGCACACTATGGTGATGATCCTCCTCGCTGGCCGCCGGCACCTTGGCCTCCAGGGTCTTGGTAAACTCATCGGCCTCCTGTTGGCTGATCACCCCTTTGGCCTTGAGCAATTCCAGGAGCATGGTCGTTTCCGGCGACAAGGCAAGGGCATGGCCCACCCCCAAGAGCAAAACGCTACTCACGACCGCCGCCATCCCCACCATCTTTTTCATGAGAGTCTCTCCTTGGTATGATTGTTCTCGGTGGCCCTTTCGAGAATTTCCAGCTAATCTTTCCGTCATTCAGACGCTGGCCCCGGATGCTGTTGACGCCTCGGCCACGACGCCATGGACACGTGCTCGCGCCGGAGGCGCTTTGCCGGGTTCACCAGTAAAACCTCGTAAGGTTATATCTGTTTTCCACAACAGCGGTCAACTCCTCCGTGGCCTGCGCAACAACCAGCCGATGACGACGGCAACGAGCAGGGTCAAGAGGCCACCGACCAGACCGGCAACGCTGGTGCCGGGGTCCACGGCGGGCCACGCCGCTTTCGTCGTGTCGTCGACGGTGGCCTCTGCCCCGGAGGAGCGAAAGCCATAGTCAGGCAAGAAAGCGAGCTTCTCCTGGAGCTTGGCCAACGCCTGGTGGATCCCACCAGTGCTTTCCAGTTCGCCATTGTTGCCGGCGACCTTGGCAATGGACCACTCCAAGCCATCCGGGTTGGACGAGGCAAACCAGGAGAGGGCGCCGCCGGTGATGATGGTCACCACGGCCAGGGCGACGACCACCTTCTTGATGGAGATGCCACCCATGCCTTGATGGGCCGCGGAGCGAGCCATGATCTCCGGTTGGGTGGTCCAGACGAAGTTGACCACCGCGGCGGTCACCACCCCTTCCACCAGGCCGATGCCCAGGTGGATCGGCAGCATGAGCAACAAGAAGGTGGTGAACGGCAGTGCCGAGATCCCCGAGGTCACGGTTTCGCAAACCACCCCCAAGGCACCCAGTTGCAGGCCAACCACGCCAGCCACGATGGCGGCCAGGGTAATCCGCCGCCGGCTGGGATTCCTGCCGACCAGGCCCTTATAGACAAGGGGCAGGGCGACAAAACAAGGGAAGAAGCCAAGGTTGAAGATATTGGCCCCCAGCGCCAAGAGACCGCCATCGGCAAAGAAGAGGGCCTGCACGGTCAGCACCGAGGCCATCACCAGAAAGGCGGCGTAGGGCCCGAGGAGAATCGCCAGGATCAGCCCACCACCCAAATGGCCGCTGGAGCCTGTGCCGGGGATGGTAAAGTTGATCATCTGGGAGGCAAAGATGAAGGCGCCCAACACCCCCATGAGGGGGACCTTGCCGTCATCCATCTCCTGACCGACCTTGCGCGAACCATACAGAGCCAAGCCTGCGGTGGCGGCCCACATTATCCCGCCAACGGCGGGGGATAGCAACGCATCTGCCATGTGCATGATGGCCCTCCCGTGAATGTGATGATTATTTTGTTTGTAACACCGTTCGTGTGCCATGTATAATTTTTCTGTGCTACCGTGTCAATCGATATTTGCCGGCTTCGCCAAAACAGCTCAACCGACGCTGGCACGCCCCGTAACCCATTGAAATTACATTGGCAGATGGTCAGCTTCACGACTTTTCACGAGACCATCATCTTTCCTGGAACCGACTCCCCGCCAGGGGGGAGGGCCACGAAATTCAATGACACAACTCCCGGCTCGGGTTATTTATGCCGTAGACTTTCGCGTATTAATGGTTCTCCGGCACTCCCCGGCGCAATTATATGGTCTCGCCCACAGACCGAACTCGCCATCCGCCTCGCCACGATACAGTGTGTGCCGGCGTTGGCTGAGCGGTATTTGCCAAACCGATCACAGTAACCAGGCCATCCCCCTATCCTTATGAATTTCCATCTGAAGTTACGCCATAAATTCATTCTTATCTTCGCCCCGTTGTTGCTGATCATCTTTGTCTTCGGCATTTTCGGGAGCAGGGCCTTTTTTTCGGCCAATCAGATCTTTCAAAATCTACAGAAACACATCGCCCCCAGCGCCTTTGCCATGATGGAGTTCAAAGAGGTGTTGATCTCGTTGGAGGCGGCCATCAATGCCAGGGAGATTAACCGAGAAGAGATCGAGGGCCAAATCCGCCGTTTGAAGACCCTGATCAAGAAACATCTGCCGCTGGATGATCAACGGAATGTGGCGGCCAAAAAGGCGGAGCAAGACCTGCGACTCCGGGCCATTCGGGTCATGAGTCTGGCCCGCTACATCCTCAACTTGACCGAGAATAGCTGGCAGGATGACAAGATCGCCCAACTCTATGCCAGCATCCATCAGGAGCAGAGTGAACTCGGCACCATCTTGGAACAAGAACTGACAAACCACTTGCATGACCTTGCCCGCTCTGAAAAAGAGATCGCGGCTTCCTCTCGCATCGGTGTCTTCATTATTTGGGCCGCCATCGGCACGGGACTCGCCATCACCTTGTTTATGATCATCTATATGGCCAGGACCATTTTAACCCCGATCAAGGTGCTCCAGGAGGGTGCCAAACAGATCGGCAATGGCCTGCTCAACTATCATTTCGATTTAAAGACCGGCGACGAGTTCGAGGCCCTGGCCGATGAGTTCACGGCCATGGCCAGTAAGCTTGCGGACTCATACTCCCAGTTGGACCAAAAGGTGCTGGCCAGGACTCGGGAGCTATCCCAGGCCAATACCGATCTGACCAAGGAGATCAACGAACGGATTCAGGCGGAGGAGGAACAGAAAAAGGCCGAGGCCCAGGTCCATACGCTGACCCAGGAGCTGATCAAGGTCCAGGAGATTGAACGCAAGCGGATTGCCCTTGACCTGCACGACAATGTGGCGCAAGAGCTTTCCGCCCTGAAGGTGCTCAGTGAATCCCTGGGTCTTGAGCACACCATGAATCCAGCCGAACTGCGCCGGCAGATGGAAGAGTGGTCGGAAGTGCTCAATCGCTGTGTGGGCACCATCCGCGAACTCTCCTACAATCTGATGCCCCCCGGGCTTGAACATCTGGGCATCAAGAGCGCGCTCTCTTCGTATTGCCGTGATTTTTCGAAGAAAAAAGGCATCCCCATTGAATTCACCTCGGCAGGCATGGACACCCTGTCCCTGGCGCTGGATTATGATATCGCCATCAATCTCTACCGCCTGGTGCAGGAGGCCTTAAACAACATCAACAAGCATGCGGCAGCCAGCCACGCCAAGGTACGACTTTTGTCGGCCGGGTCAAAAATTCTGCTCCAGATCGAGGATGATGGTCAAGGGTGCGATCTTGTTGCCGTGCGCGAAAAGGCCCTCCTTGGCAAACGACTTGGCCTGTTGGGGATTCAGGAACGGGTCAAGTCCCTGTCCGGTTCAGTAACCATTGTTTCACGCCCACGCGAGGGCATGAAGATCTTCATAGAAATTCCACGGGAGAAGGGAGATGTCCGAGAAAAAGAAGGTACTTATTATTGATGACCACCCCCTGTTCAGGGAGAGTTCAAAGCGGATTATCAACCGCTCGCAAACCTTTGAAGTTATCGGCGAGGCTGGCGATGGCCGCGACGGCGAGAGGCTGACCATTGCCCTAAAGCCGGACCTGGCCGTGGTCGACCTCTCCCTGCCGGATAAGAGCGGCATTCAACTGACGAGCATCCTCACCGCCGCCATGCCGAGCATCAAGATCGTCATTGTCAGCATGCACGCCAAAATTGACTATATTGTCAGCGCCTTACGGGCCGGCGCCTTGGGCTACGTCGTCAAGGAGTCGGTGTCCCAATGCCTGCTGGAAAGTCTGGAAAAGGCAATTCTTGGCGAATACTATCTTGACCCCTCCCTGACCCAGGAGATTGTCATGAAACTGATTGAACCCTCCGAGCAGACGTGCAGCGCCGATTTGACCTATGGCGCCTTGAGCCAGCGGGAACAGGAGGTCTTGCGTTTGGTGGCCCAGGGGGTGTCGACCAAGGAGATTGCCGAGCGCCTGCTCATCACCGCCAAGACGGTGGACAACCATCGCGCCAATATCAGGGCCAAGCTCGATCTCCACAATACGGCGGACCTAGTCCGGTACGCCACGAAGATGGGACTCCTCGGGGACTCCTACTAGACCGGCGCCGGACCTGCTGTTTTAGCGGATGTGCCAAGATATTGCATTTGCTCTTTGGTATGGTATAGTCATCAAAAAAAATTGGTATTATTGTTTGCTGGCGTGACCATGTTTACCCGGCAGATCCGTGTCACCAACAAATTCCCATAAATAACCAAAAGGAGCCAAAATGAAAAACCCATGGAACCCCCTCCCCAACGGCTGGGCCACGGCCGGCCTGCTGGCGGCCCTGCTGGCGGCAGGAAGCGCCAATGCCGCCTCGGTCCTTGATGCCCCCCACAACGAGTCACACAATGTCCGTTGCGGCTCATGCCACTCCTACTCCCTGTGGTGGCAATTTTCACCCACCACCCCCGGCACCCAGGAGTACTCGGGGCGCACCGATGCCGTCTGCAACAACTGCCACGGCGCCAGCGGCAGCGAGGTCCGCAAGGTATCCCACTCCTCCCTCTCCATGGGTGACACCCATAACTCCGCCCTCGGCGACTGGAGCACCAAGTGCATCGACTGCCATAACCCCCACCTGCAACCACAGCTCAACTGGCTCTCCACCAGCGCCACCTTTGGTGATGGTTCCCTGGCCGGTGGTCTCTATCTGGCCGAAGGCACCATCGGCACCATTACCGACAATGGTGACGGCACCACCACCATCACCTTCACCAACGCCGCAGCCAAAGCGCCGTGGCAGGAGACCGCGCGCTGGAGCAAGAAGTCGGGAACCGACGGCAGGGGACTGCTTCTCTCCCTGGGCTACACCACCGCCGACAAGACCTATGAGATCATCGCCGCCACGGACACCGCCCCCATTACCAACGGCGCCGGCGGAAGCGGAGCTGACAGCATCACCATCCAGAGCGGCGGCGACCCGGTGGATGCGCAAAAATATACCGGCGGCAACTTCGGCCTCATCTACGGCCAACTCGTCAAATCCGCTATCCAGACCCCCAACAGCGGCGCCAAGGATGTCAAATTCTTCGATTCCCAGGACGGCTTTGTCGACCCTGCCAGCGGCGCTGCCACCAAGGCCATCTGTCAAGTGTGCCACACCCAGACCACTTACTGGCGTAACGATGGCACGCTGGCCATCCATAACGACGGCTCGGTCTGTACCTCCTGCCACACCATCGCCGCCGGCTTCAAACCGAATTACCCGAACCACGACGAGTTTATCGCCCGGCTCACCTCCTGCGGCAGCTGCCACACCCAGGCCAAGGTGGTCGAGACCATCCATCAGTTCAACTGCAGCACCTGTCATGCCGCGGGTGGCCCGCCAGCCTTGAAACCGGCGGACATCACCACCCCGTTCCGTCAGGATCCCCCTGCCTGGACCCCCCTCAACTCACCACCAGCCCTCGGCGACTGCGGAGAGTGCCATGGCGCGGATTATTTCGACAACCACCTCCACAAGGTGAGTCATGTCGGCCAGGTGGACAAGGCGGTACCCAACTGCACCAGCGCCTGTCACTACCCCGACAAGGCGAACACCGTCAACGACATCCATAAGGGGCTGTGCACCCACTGCCACGACATGGCCCCCAATGTTGACGGTTCCTTCGGCGAGAAGATCAGCCTAGCCGCCCAGTACGGACCGGGCGACTGCACCAATTGCCATCGAACAGTTGCCGCTAATTGGCGGCTTGGCCACCCCAAGGCCAATGACCACACGGGTCAGGTGGACCAAGACCCTGTAGGTGGTTTCAACGGCGTGATCAGCGGCAGGACCGTGACCCGGCCTGATTGCGCGACCTGCCACACCGGATCGACTGATTTCGACATCCATTGGACGAGGGCCTGTGCCACATGCCACGCCCAATATACTGGCGCCCTCTATGGCAGAGCGCTTAATGGTCCTGGCACCTGTTCCACCTGCCACACTGAAGCCAAGTATGACGCCGCCGCAACCACCTCACCGGCGCACCCAACTCCAACCCCATAACCGAGGCTGACCACACCTCACAACAGAGAAGGCCTCGGCAAGTAATGCCGAGGCCTTCTCTGATTCCGCGACTCCGTGGTCTCGCGGAGGAACGCTCAACGCCTTATAACGAAGGCCGGTCTACCCATCGTTAACAAGCCTCACCACCTAAACACCAAGGGTAGCCGTGCTGGGTTCAAGACCAGGGAGAGGAGATCCCGCCCGAAAAGGGCGGATGCGCCAGTGATCACTGGACTCAGCTGTATACCCTTGGCCCTTGGGCTCTGGCTGCCCGGGCAACGGTTATCGTGCGTCCACCACATGACAGGTCTGACAATCCATGCCGATATGCTCCATCATCATCCCTCCCTGTGCCCCCTCCCCATGACAGAGTTTGCATTGCAGGGCAGCTCCATGTTTGAGCATCATCTCCCGGGCGATGCTCGTGCGCTTCTCTTTGCGGGTAAGGACCTTGGTTACCCCTTGCACGTGGCAATCCGTGCATTTCTGTTTGGGATGCATGCCCATCTTCATCCCTTTGGGACCAGCCTCGCCATGGCAGACCGTGCAATCCATGTCGATATGTTCGAGCATCATCTTGCTTGCATCGGCCATGGGCGCGGCTTTCGCCTGCGCTTGACTTGATGTGGGAATCATCATGAAAATTGTAGCAAGGACTACGCAATACAGATAGCTCTTCTTTTTCATTGTACCCCTCCTTTTCCGTGTTGAATGGTTTGGCGTCAGCTCCCCTCCCTTACTCAAAAGTGTAGGCAGATAGATCAAGCGTTGTCAAACGGAAGATGTGGGGCACTGCTGGCCAACATGGCTATCCTGTGAAATTTTACCAGCATATCAACCAGCTTAGCCCTGTTCATCATACAACATGGGAAGGCGGGCACGGGTAGGCGGCAGGAGATATGCTCTCATCCTCGCTACCATCTGCTTAACGGTCAATGGTCGGAGGGGGTAAAGAGAAAGAGGTGCATGAAACGCGGGTCCGGCAGCTGTCGCGGATCCAGTGCCATCATCTCCTCGGCATATCGCGCCAACACCGGGGCCAAGTAACGCCCGGCCCTTTGGCGCCCCTCTGCCGTTGGCAGAAGTTCCTTAAGGTGTTCGGCCACGGATCGACCCAGGACCTCCGGTTGCAGCAGAGGCAGGATCTCCGGCCATGAGCCCACGGGGAGTGGGGCTGCGCGCCATACCCCCTGCCACAGAAAGTTGGCGGCAGCCGTGCAGCACAGAGTGCCCAAGGTGACCGCCGTCAGCGTTCTCGCCTGGCCATCGGCCCAGAGCATCTCGGCCAAGGGGTCCCAGCCCGCGGGCCACTCCGCCCGCATCGCCGTATAGATCGGGGCCAGGGTCTCCAGCATGGCCACGAATTCGCCCGTCTCCTGAAGATCGGCCAGGGTCCTGGGGTAGTCCTCCACCCCCTCGCTGCCCGCGCCGCCTATGCCCGGACGCAGGATCATGGGGGTCTGTCCGCCGAGCAGGGTGGCGCGCTCTTCCCACGGCTGATCGAGAATGGCCAGGCCGTGGGGCCAATCCCGCACCCACCCCTCACGCCTCATCCTGGACAGTCTGGCCGCCACCTCGGCCAGCCCGGTGTACCCCAAGCGAAAGATGTCCTCCAGAAAGAGGCGCTGCAGGATCCCGGTTGCCTGCCCGACCTCGCCCCCAGCGACCACGGCGAGCCCCAGCTCCACAAAGGCAGTCACTTTGGCCACAGCCCGGCGCAGACTCTGGGGCTCTTCCGCTGCCAGCTCGTCCGCCACCACCACCTTGTTGGCCAAGGCCGTGAGTTCCAAGCGGATCCCTGCCCCCACGGCCGGGTCGCTGATCCCAGCCAGTGCTTGCGCCAACAGCCCTTCCCTCGGTGCCAGGGCCAGAACAAAGTTCGGCGCCCGGTATTCAGCCACCAGGGGAATCCCTTTTTTGCCCATGACCTGTCCGGATCTCAGGGGCAGATAGATATGCGTCGCCTCGGCCAGCACCGGGATGGCCAAGTCTTCCAGCCGGCCGCGGTGAAAGCGATAGGCCAGTTCGGCAACCTCGGCGTCCGCTCCCTGTTGCAGATGGAGCATGAGTTTCTGATACTGCGAGCGGTCTTCTTCGAACAGGGCCTGGAGCAGTTGGCGGATGGTGTGTTCGTGGTCAGGGTAGCGGACCCTAAAATAGAACTGCCCATCAATGGTCAGGGAGGGCACCCTGTCCATGGCCTCGGTCTCGTCCTGCTCATCCTCGGGAAAAGGCAACACCTCCACCCACTGTTGGAAGAGGAGGAAGAAGAGTTCGATAT
>CAYSFY010000087.1:15429-17836 GCA_964430285.1 uncultured Desulfobulbia bacterium | reverse complement strand
TTCAAGCCGTTTTTCTTGGCCGCCACATAGAACTCCAGCGCCCCGTACATGGAGCCGTGGTCGGTGATGGTGACCGTGTCCATGCCATACTCCTTGCACTTGGCAAACAGGTCCTTAAACCTGATGGCGCCATCGAGCATGCTGTACTGGCTGTGGACGTGGAGGTGGACGAAGTTGGCGGGGGTGGATTCAGTCATGGCAATAAGAGAGTAAGGCGTTCATTGTGCGGGTGTGAAGACCAGCCAGCCGTGGTCTATGCTGGTGAGAGATGCCCAAGAGGTGTCGCTCCCGGGCCGTGAATTCAGGGGTAGGGTGGGCACCGCTCACCTTTTTTGCTGCCAGCAGGAGAGCCGATAAGGCTTGGGCTAGACGCTAGCAACCCGCAGGTCAACCACCCCTAGACGGGCCAAGGCGTTTAAGCTCTCCCAGAGGTCCTCGTCACTGTGGGGCTCCAGGGTCACCCCCGGTTGGATGCCGTGTTGAGCCAGGGCCTCCAGGAACCCTGTGAAATCGAAGCGGCCCCGGCCGATGGCCTGATGGGTGTCGGTGTCGCCCTGGTTGTCGTGAAGGTGGAGGTGGCCCACCCAGGGCAGTGCCTCGGTCCAGGTCTGCCACGGGCACTTGGCAAAGGCCATGAGGTGGCCGACATCCAGACAGATCCTGGCATAGGGAGAGTCCAAGGCCTGGATCATGCGGAGATGCTGGCTGGGCTCGGTCTCGTAGGTGTTTTCCAGGGCCATGATGGTCTGGGTTTGAGCCGCCATGGTCAAGAGCTGGTTGAAGGTCTCAAAAGCTGCCGCAAACCACTCCTCCTGCTTGTAACCATGCTTGTTGCTCTCATAGTTCAAGTGACAGATGATGGCCCGGGGCTTGAAGATGGCAATGAGTTCAAAGGCCCGTTTCAGCTTCTCGCGACTGACGGCAAGAATTCGGGCATCCAAGGCCCCGGGTGAGAGGTCGAAGAAAGGGGCGTGCAGGGTACAGGAGAGCCCTTCAGCGCGCAAGGTTTGAGCCAGATCCGTAAATACCTGATCTCCCATGGTGTAGAGGGCATCCCCCTCCAGGCCGATCTCGGGTTGCAAGCGGTGCTTGAGCAGCAACGGCAGGAGTTCGCCCTGCAACTGCCGGATGGGGGCATTGATAAAGCAGCCATCCGGGGTGGTGTGGAAGGAGCTCGGCACTGCGGGGCTCAATCGATTTTTTTGGCCTCGTCGATCAGCATGATGGGGATGTCGTCACGGATCTCGTAGAGGAGCTTGCAGGTCTGGCAGATCAGGCCGTCCGAGGCGGGGGTCAGGGTGAGTTCGCCTTTGCATTGGGGGCAGGCAAGGATATCCAATAGCTCTTTACTGATCATGGGGTACTCCTCCGGGGCACAGGATAATTGATTAGGTAGGGGCTAACAGCTGATGGGGCCACCATAAAAGGTGGAGGGATTGGCGTCAACAATTACTCGAAAAAAAAAGTACCCCTCCGTTGCGAGATGACGGGGGGCCGCTGGTTAGCCAAAAACGGGGCCGTCGTTGTTAGAGGGTAGAGGCCCTCGGACTTCGACCGGAGCAGCAGGGCAGCCGATCTTCCCTAGGGTCTGGAGCAGGGGAAGGGGTAAACTCGGGATATCGGAGAATGGTTAACCGATCGCCTGGGGACAGTTAAAAAATGACCTTAGCAAGCAGGGGAGTATTCGGAAGGGAAGGGGGGTAACATGATGAGGGGGTTAGCGCAGACACTCATTCACGGCATTCAGCAGATCCTCTTTTCTGACCGGCTTGGTGAGGGTCTTTTTGGTGCCGATGCTTTCGGCCAGGGTCAGATAACGTTCCGGCTCGATGACGCCGCCGCCGGAGATGGCAATGGTCGGCACATTGGGGAACTCTTGGTCGAGTTCCATGATCATCTTCAAGCCGTCCTTGACCGGCATCACCATGTCGGTGATGATGAGGTCCGCAGGGTGCTGACGGAAGAGGTCCAAGCCATCCTGACCATTGGCCGCCGTACAGACCTCATGCCCTTCGGCCTCCAGGATTTGCTGGAAGATATTGAGCACCCAGGGATCGTCGTCAATTACAAGGATACGGGACACAGTGGTATTCTCCTAACCGGTAATATGCATGAATTTCAAGTCCAGTAGGCTTTGCCTTGTGGATATGAGCGACGAGGATCTTATCAAGGGGGATAATCCTGTCGCCGATCGTGGGGCTAACTCGACTGGCTTAACGTTTCTCTCATAGAGCCATAATCTACCATGAAGCGAATCATGTCAACAGGTTGTTTTCTTAATTCTGCTTTTAATCATGCACCTTAGCGGATGGCCTCGGTCAAGTTGGCGCCGGTGAGATCGGCGCCGGCGAGGTCCGCCCCCTGGAGATTGGCGCGATAGAGATTGGCGCCGCGCAGGTTTGCCCGG
>CAYSFY010000087.1:14062-15419 GCA_964430285.1 uncultured Desulfobulbia bacterium | reverse complement strand
GGCGCAAGTTGGCGTGACTCAGGTCGGCCTCGGTGAGATTAGCCCCTTGCAGATTAGCGCCGATGAGCGTTTGGCCCGCCAGTTGGGCATGGGCCAAGTTGCAACCCGGGCAGTTTTGGGCACTCTGGCGGATGAGATACTGCACATCCTCCACGGTCTGGCGGGTGACTGGAACCACCTCACTCTCCGGGACACTTGTCCTCTCCGAGGAGGCGGGGTGATCGGCACCTCCCTGGTGGGCCGGTGCTGTTTGCGGCGTCAGGGGAGTGCGTGTATCCGCTGACAGCCCGGGGGTGATGACGGTGAGGTCATAGATCATCATCCCCTTGCGGCTAAAGAGCTGATATCCCTTGCCATCTCCCGCCACCCGGTAGCAGAGGGCATCTCCCTGCACCCACTTTTTGAAGTGCAGGCAGAGTTCATCCCCCTTCACCTGCCATGCACCTTTATCCTTATCTCCCGCCGTGTTGGTGCCGGTCATGGTGCCATCTCCGGAGAATTCAACGGTTGCCTTTTGGCCAAAGCCAGCGAGTTCTACCGCGCTGCCGTTGACCAGCTCCCGCAATTGACTCCCCGTGAGCCTTTTTGCCCCTTGCGCCAGGGTTGCGTCCAGGTCATGGCTGACACAACCGCCGAGCAAAAAGAGGAGGCCGATAATCGGTAACAGGAGATCTTTTCTTGTCATTTTAATGGTTCCAATTAAGACGTATTGAATGATAGTTAAATCAACTTGTTCACTGTTGATATTATACTGATGCGACTGTGGCCATGGGGCCTGGCCGTATTACGGTGATCAGCACCCTGTCGCTTTCGTTATAGACCTTGTGCCTCCGCTGCCAATTGCCCACAGGCGGCGGAGATATCGGCCCCCCGGCTCTCCCTGATCATCACGGTGAACTCCGCTTGCAACAGGACCTGCTGAAAGGCCTCGATGGTGGCCCGGGAGGGTGAGCGGTAGGGGAGGGCGGGGCACTCGTTAAAGGGCAGGAGGTTGATCTTGCAGGGAATACCATGCAGGATCTTTACCAGACGTCTGGCTGACGCCAGGGAGTCGTTCAGCCCCTTGATCATCACATACTCCATCATGATCCGGCGTCTCTTGGGCACCGGGTAGTTGCGACAGGCCTCCAGCAGCTGGGTCAATGGATACGTAGCGTTCACCGGCATCAATAGATCCCTGGTCTGGTCGTCGGCAGCGTGCAGGGAGATGGCGAGATTGACCGTCACCGCCTCGCCCAATTCTTTAAGTTTGGGGATGATGCCGCAGGTGGAGACCGTGATCCTCCGGCTGGAGAAATCGAGGCCGGTCTGCTCCATGAGGATGTTGAGAGCGTCGATCAGGTTGTCGAAGTTGGCC
>CAYSFY010000087.1:0-14052 GCA_964430285.1 uncultured Desulfobulbia bacterium | reverse complement strand
AGATGGCGAGATTGACCGTGGTGCGGCGGCCGAGTTCCGCCATCTTGGGCACCAAGCCGCAGGTGGAGACCGTGACTTTGCGGTCGGAGAAGTTGAGCCCCGCGGGATCGAGCAGGATATCCAGGGCCGTGAGCAGGTTGTCGAGATTGGCCAAGGGTTCGCCCATGCCCATGAACACCAGGTTGTTCAAGCGGCCTTTACCCTGTTGCTGCAACTCCTCCATGACAAAGTGGACTTGATTGACAATTTCGGCGGGCGAGAGGGTCCTGATGAAGCCCATGGTGCCGGTGAGGCAGAAGCGGCAGCCCATGGCACACCCCACCTGGGAGGAGATGCACAAGGTGTGACGCCCCTGGTCCGGGATGAGCACGCTTTCGATGGTCTTGCCGTCGGCTAGGGAAAATGCGTACTTCACCGAGCCGTCCTTGGACTGTTCCCGGGCAAGCAGGGTCAGCCGGCTGATCTCGGCACACTCCGCGAGCCTGGCGCGAAAGGCGAGGGAGAGGTCGCTCATCTGGGAAAAGGCGGTGATCCCCGGACGGTAGAGCCAGGAGAAGAGCTGGCGCCCTCTGAAGGCAGGCTCTCCGGCGGCGCGGACCAAGGCGATGATCTCCTGTTGGCTCATGCCTTTGAGGTCGGTCCGCTGGAGTGTGTCCAGGTTGGCCACAGGGATAAGTTGGGTGAGTTCTTGGGTGTCAGGCATGTTGGTGTCTTATAGGCCCCGTAGGTAGTCGGGCATCAGAGGGATATCACCGGCCAGGGCCTTGGCGATCAGGGTCATGGTTGCCGACTTGTCACGCTGGAGACGACAATCAAGGGGCAAAAAATTGGAGGCGTGATTGGCCTGAAACTGGACCTTATCCAACTCCAGGTGGTGGAGCATGGTCTGCAACTCACGGAGCAGGGACAACTCGTCCGGCAGGGTAAAGCTCCCCTGCCGCATCTGGTCATGGAGCGGGGTCCCGGCCATGGGCATCAGGGTCAGGGCGGCAATCTGATTGGGGCGCATCCGGTTTAAGACCTGGGCCGTGGCCACGGCGTGCCGAGGGGAGCGATCAAGGCCAGCAATCCCCAGCAGCACGGTGACCGAGAGAAAAATTCCCGCCGCCCGCACCTTCTGGCCAGCAGCGATCATCTGCTCCGCGGTGCTCCCCTTGCGGATGGCGGCAAGGACCTCGTCATCGCCGCTCTCCAGCCCCATGTAGATGCGATCCAGGCCCAGCCCCTTCAACTCCACGAGTTCGGCCAGGGTCTTACTGGTGATGCTCTTGCGGTTGCCGTACAGGCGGATACGCCGCACCCGCGGCAGCTGTTCGCGGATCTTTTTCAGCAGCGGCACCAGGCGCTGTTGAGGGATAATTAGGACATCGCCATCAGCCAGGAAGAGATGGCTCTTGTCGCCATAGTGGCTGGCGGCGTAATGCAGGTCCTGATCAATAACGGCCTCATCCTTATAGCGAAAACTCTCTCCCTTGTAGGCCCCGCAGAAGGTGCAGCGGTTATGGGAACAACCCACCGTTACCTGCAAAATGATGCTGTCGGCCTCGCTGGGAGGCCGGATAACGGTGCCCTGATAGTCCATCAGCCGTTCTGTTTGGCGAATTCCCCCATGAACTCCACCAGACGCTCGACTCCCTCCACTGGGAAGGCGTTGTAGATCGAGGCCCGGATACCGCCCACCGAGCGGTGACCCTTGAGGCCGTTCAGGTCCTTGGCCAGGGCCTCTTTAACGAACTGGGCCTCCAGCTCCGGGGTGGGCAGGTTGAAGGTGATGTTCATGTTGGAACGCGACGGGGGTTGGGCATGGCCCCGGTAGAACGGGGTGGCGTCAATGGCCTGATAGACCATGGCTGCCTTCTTGCGGTTGATCTCGGTGATGGCGGGCACGCCGCCTATGGACGCGAGCCACTTCAAGACCAGGCCCACGGTGTAGATGGCGAAGCAGGGCGGGGTGTTGAACATGGAGCCCTTGTCGGCGTGGGTCTTGTATTTGAACATGGTGGGCAGGGTGGCCGGGGCCTTGTCCAGCAGGTCCTCGCGGATGATGACCACTGTGCAACCGGCAGTGCCCATGTTCTTCTGCGCCCCGGCAAAGATGATGCCAAAGGAGGAGACATTCACCGGACGGGAGAGGATATCGGAACTCATGTCGCAGACCAGGGTGGTCTTGGTGTGTGGGAACTCCTGATACTGGGTGCCATAGATGGTATTGTTGGAGACAAAGTAGAGATACTCGTGGTTGTCGGCCGAGGAGAAATCGAGATTCTCGGGGATGCGGTCAAAACGCGTCCCTTCACTGTCAAAGGCCAGCTCCACCTTGCCCAGCAGCTTGGCCTCCTTGATGGCATTCTTCGACCAGGTGCCGGTGTTGAGATAGGTCGCCGTCTTGTCGGCGCCCAGCAGGTTCATGGGGACCATGGCAAATTGGGTCGAGGCCCCGCCCTGGAGGAAGAGGACCTTGTAGTTGGCCGGGATGCCCATCAACTCGCGGAGCAGACGCTCGGCCTCATCGGTCACGGCAATGAAATCCTTGCTGCGGTGACTCATTTCGATCAGGCCAATGCCACTATCGTGATAGTTGACAATATCCTTGGCAGCCTGCTGCAAGACTTCCTGGGGCAGGGTGGCGGGACCGGGGCTAAAATTAAATACTCTTGCTGGCATGGGGGGTCTCCTGGTATGAGGTTGGCATCAATCAAATTTTGACGGTTTCGCAAAAAAACCGCTCAACCGCCGCTGGCACGCCCCGTAACACATTAAAATTACATTGGCAGATGGTCAGCTTCACGACTTTTTACGATTCCATCAATTTTAGAAAAATTTAACAATATACTCGAAACAGAAAAAACTTTCACTTTTCTGTTTGCACCGCTCATATTTTTTTTGCCCTTGCCAACCATGTCGCAATCTACCCGCACAGAGCGAGAGATCGTTGCCCCACCCTTGATCTTTATCGCCGGTCCCACCGCCATCGGCAAGACCGAACTGGCCCTGACCCTGGCGGAGGAGTTCGGTTGCGAGATCATTGGCGTGGACTCCATGCAGATCTATCGCCACATGGATATCGGCACGGCCAAGCCCTCCGTGGCGGAGCGGAGCAGGGTGGTTCACCATCTGGTCGATTACGTTTCACCGGATGAGGAGTACAGCGCTTCGCGATTTGTGGCCGACTGCCAAGAGGCTATCCGCGAGATCCAGGCCAAGGGACGGCTGCCGATGTTGGTCGGCGGCACCGGCCTCTACTTTGCCGCCCTGGAACAAGGACTCTTTACCCTGCCCGAGATTGCTCCGGAGATCCGGCAGGACCTGCAAGTCGAGCTTGCCACCCGAGGTCGGGAGGCCTTGCTGCTGGAGTTGGCGCACAAGGACCCGTTGACAGCTGGGCGCATCCATGCCAATGACACCTATCGCTTGCTCAGGGCTCTGGAGATCGTACGCGGCACCGGTAAGACCTGGTCCGCCTTTATTGCCGAGCACCAAGAGCGGCAAAGCTCAACTCCCCAGACCAAGGTAATCAAAATTGGGCTCAGCCGCGACCGGGATGAACTCTACCAGCGGATTGAGCAACGGGTGGAGACCATGCTCACTGCTGGGCTCCTGGCAGAGGTGGAAAATCTCTTGCGGATGGGGTACACGGGCGAGTTGCGGCCCATGCACTCCTTGGGCTATCGGCACATGTTGAACTATCTGCAAGGCGAGTGGGGTTGGGATGAGGCCCGCTCCCTGTTGGCCAGGGACACCAGACGCTACGCCAAACGACAACTCACCTGGTTCAGGGCCGATCCGACGATTACTTGGTTTCAGCCATATGAATTTTCAGCGATCAATGCTACTATAGCCTCTTTCATCAAAGACGCCAAAAGTTAAACTTATACTTAACTTGCAATTCACAACAATACGTTAATACGTTATATTTTGACAAATAATACTCAAACAAGTGCCGCAAAAAAGAGATGGTGCCCCCTCGATCCAGAGCCTCAGTTGGTGGCCGATCTCCAGTCGGCCCTCAATATTCCGCTCCCCTTGGCCACCATCATGGTGCAGCGTGGTTTCCTCCTGGCGGACGAGGGGCGAGAGTTCCTCTACCCCACCTTGCAGGCCTTGCCATCACCATTTTTAATGAAGGGGATGCAGGAGGCCGTGGAGATCATCCAGCACGCCATAAAGACCAAACAACCCATTGTTATCTATGGCGATTACGATGTGGACGGCGTCACCGCCACCGCCGTGCTCGTGAAGTTTTTCAGCTATCTGGGGGTACCGTGTTGCTCGTGTCATCCGGACCGTTTCAAGAATGGCTATGGCCTGAAGGCGGAATTGGTCGAGGGTCTCTCTCCACAGAGACCGGGGGTGTTAATTACCGTGGACTGTGGCATCTCCGACCTCGCACCAGTAGTGCGCTTAGTTGACCAAGGGTGGCAGGTGATCATCACCGACCACCACCAGCCGCCGGAACAGCTGCCACCAGCCCACGCCATCTTGAATCCATGGCAGGCTGGGTGCCAATTCCCGAGCAAGGATCTGGCCGGGGTAGGGGTCTCTTTCTTTCTGGTCATGGGGCTCAGGAATTATCTCCAGCAGCAGGGGTATTGGCAGGAGCAAGCGCAAACACCGCCCAACCTGAAAAAGCTCCTTGACCTGGTGGCGGTCGGCACCATCTCCGATATGGTGCCCCTCAGGGGCACGAACCGCATTCTGGCCAAGGCTGGGCTGGAAGTCTTGGTCGAGACCGACAATCCGGGCCTCATCAAGTTGCTTGAACTCTGCCACTTTCCTCGTGGCCAGAACCTCACCACCGAGGATATCTCGTTTCAGATCGGCCCCCGGCTCAATGCCGCCGGCAGGATGGGGGACGCGGGTAGGGCGTCAACACTGCTCTCCTCGGGAGACCCGGTGGTGGTCAGACAGTTGGCCGAAGTCATTAATCGAGAAAACATGGCGCGCCGGGAGCTGACCACGCAACTGGTCGCCGAGGCCATCGCCATGGTGGAGGCCCAAGGGCCATGCCAGCAACCATGCCTCATCCTGCACGATCGCAACTGGCATCTGGGCCTCCTGGGAATCATCTCCTCCAAGCTCGTTGACCTCTTTCATAAGCCGACCATCATCTTTGGCGGCATGGGCGTTTTAAAAGGGTCTGCGCGTTCGATCCCGGGGATCAATATCCATGAGATCATTAGCGCCTGTGCCGAGAAGATTCTCGAATACGGTGGCCACAGCTGTGCCGCGGGGTTGTCGCTCAAGGAAGAGAACTTTCATCCCTTCGTGACCATGGCCAACGACGTCCTCATGCGTTATGGGGGGAGCAACGAGCAACACCCCAGACTCAATGTTGATTTCGTGATGACCGACAAAACGGAGTTCGCCGATTTGGAGACCACCTGCGCCCAGCTTGCGCCATTTGGCCAGGGCAATCCGGAGCCAATTTTCACCACCGATCGGCCATGCAGGTTGAGAAATATGCAAGTTATTGGTAAAGAGAAAAACCACCTGCGGTTTGCAGCCTTCTTGGCGGATCGTTGGCTGGAAGGGGTTGGCTTTGGCTTTGCCAGTGTTGCCGAACAGGCAGTCAATGGCGAGGCACTATTGACCTTGGCCTTCAGCCTGAAGGAGAACCGCTTCAACGGTCAGACCAAACCCCAGATCATGCTGCACGATGTCCTGATCTGAGAGTATTGAAGACAAGCGGTTGATATAAGACAATATTGCAGAAATAAACATAATATTGATTATGCGACATTGGCAATAGACGGCAATTCACCCCCTCCTGCGCAGGGCGCATGAGGGGGTGGCCGAAATACGCTTACTGACAACAGTTGTTTTTACGTCGTTAAAAATTGAAAACGCATTGCGTAACGCACGAGCAAGGAATTTAAGCCAATGGACCGAACCATCTATCAAGAGCCCCTGGTGAGCCGCTACACCAGCAAAGAGATGCAGCACCTCTTTTCCGAGCAAAAAAAATTCGAGACCTGGCGCCGATGCTGGCTTGCCCTGGCCGAGGCCCAGCACGAGTTGGGCCTGGAGTTGGTTACCAGGGCCATGGTCGAAGAGATGCGACAGCATGTGACCACCATCGATTTCGAGATGGCGGCCCAGAAAGAGAAAGAGATCCGCCATGATGTCATGGCCCACGTCTTTACCTTTGGCCAGCAGTGCCCTCTTGCCGAGCCGATCATCCATCTCGGGGCCACCTCGCAATTCGTCGGCTGCAATGCCGATCTTATGATCCAAAAAGAGGCGTTGCAACTCATCAAACAGGCCTTGATCAAGGTCATTCGCAATCTGGCCCGCTTTGCCCTGGCCCACAAAGGGTTGGCCACCCTGGGCTACACCCACTACCAAGCGGCCCAGCCGACCACAGTGGGCAAACGCAATACCCTTTACATTCAAGACCTGATCATGGACCTCGACTATATCGAGGCCTTGGAGCGGCAGGTCAAGGCCCGTGGCGCCAAGGGCACGGTGGGCACCCAGGCCACCTTCATGGAGTTGTTCAAAAACGACCACAACAAGGTTAAACAACTGGATAAACTTGTGGCTACAAAGCTTGGATTTGACGAAATTTTTGAAGTTACAGGGCAAACATATACCCGTAAGCTCGACATGAAGACCTCCGAGACCCTGGCCGGCATTGGCGCCTCGGCCCACAAGTTTGCGGTGGACCTGCGCCTGCTCTCCAACCTCAAGGTTCAGGAGGAGCCCTTTGCCAAGAATCAGGTGGGCAGTTCGGCCATGGCCTACAAGCGTAACCCCATGCGCTCCGAGCGTATGACCGGTCTAGCCCGCAAGCTCATGGGGCTCCCTGCCGACTTTGCCGCCACCTATGCCAATCAGTGGTTCGAGCGCACCCTGGACGACTCCGCCATCCGCCGCATGGATATGCCCCAGGCCTTTTTGCTGACCGATGCCATCTTGAGATTATATGTCAACATTACTGACGGAATGGTTGTTTATCCGAAACAAATTGCGCGTCACCTCTCCCAGGAACTCCCCTTTATGGCCACGGAGAAGATCCTGATGGCCTGTGTGGAACGGGGCAAGAGCCGCCAGGAGATGCACGAAGTGATCAAGGTCCACTCGGTGGCCGCGGGCCTGGTGGTTAAGGAGGAGGGCCTGGACAATGACCTCCTCTCCCGCTTGGCCAAAGATGCCGCCATCCCTTTCTCTCTCGACGAACTTATGGCCTTGATTGGCGATTCCGGCCAATTTGCCGGCCGGGCCGAGGCCCAGACCGAGGAGTACCTCCGCGACACGGTGGAGCCCAGGATCGCGGCCTACCAAGGGGTATCCCCCCAAGACCAAGGAGATATTCAGATATAATGGCTTCCACGCGCGCCATCACCGAAACCATCGCCACCCTCCCCCTGCGGATTAACCCCCAACGGATCGGCTACTTGAAATTCATCCTGGAGGGGTATGACGGCATGGCCCTGGTCACCACCGTTAATGCCAAGGAGGGGCAGATTATCATCCGCTACCCCACCTCATTCCATCACGATCTCGCCGCCATCATCGCCGATGTTGCGCCGCAAATCTTTAGAGCCAATGTCCACTAGCCTCAACTACTATATTGAGACCTTCGGTTGCCAAATGAACGACCGGGATTCGGAGATCATGGCCCAGCTCTTAAACGAGAGCGCCCTCCCCTGTAGCGACATTAACGATGCCGACATCGTTTTGGTCAACACCTGCAGCATCCGCGAGAAGGCTGAACAGAAGGCCATGTCCCTGCTGGGCCAGTTGAAGACCCTCAAGCAGAAAAAAGAGGAGATGATCATCGGTGTGGTGGGGTGCGTGGCTCAGCAGGAGGGGCAGCGGTTGTTGCAGCGCCTCCCCTTCGTGGATCTGGTCATGGGGCCCCAGTGCATTTACAACCTCCCTACCCTGCTGGCCGATATCGCCTGTGACCGCAAACGGATCGTGGCTATTGACCAGTCGCCATCGTTTGTGATCCCGCCCTTTTTGCCGGAGGTCGGCAACGGCCCCAGCCATAAACGCTTTATCACCATCATGCAGGGGTGCAACAACTTCTGCACCTATTGCGTGGTCCCCTATACCCGGGGGCGCGAGGTCAGCCGGGCCTTCAGCGACATCGTCAGCGAGGCCCGTCTCCTCCTGGAGCAGGGGGTCAAGGAGATCACCCTGCTGGGCCAGAACGTCAACTCCTACGGCCGGGACGCCAAGGGCCAACAGATCCATACCTTTGCCCAACTGCTGCGGGCGGTGGCCGGGCTGCCGGGCCTTGAGCGCTTACGCTTCACCACCTCGAACCCCAAGGACCTGACTACGGAGTTGTTGCAATGCTTCGCCGACCTGCCCATCCTCTGCCCCCACTTCCACCTGCCGGTGCAGTCGGGCTCGGACCGGGTCCTACAACGGATGAACCGCAAATACACCCGGGCTCGCTACCTGGAACTGGTGGACGCCCTGCGGACAAAACGACCGGATATCGCCATCACCACCGACATCATTGTCGGCTTCCCCGGCGAAACGGAGGCGGATTTCCAGGAGACCTACTCCTTGGTGGAAGAGGTGCGCTACCACGGGGCCTTCTCCTTCAAATACTCCGATCGGCCCCAGGCCAAATCGGTGGCATTCGCGGACAAGGTAGCGGAAGAGATTAAGGCCCAGCGCTTGGCCCTCCTGCAGAAACGGATCGACGAGATCGTCCTGGCGCGCAACCAGGAGTATATTCATCAGCTGCTGACGGTGATGGTGGAGAGCGAGAGCAAGGGCAGGGAGGAGCAGTGGCATGGCCGTTCCGGCAGCAACCACATTGTCCATTTTGACAGCCGGGAGACCTTGACCCCTGGACGCATGGTCCGGGTACGGATCACCGAGGCCTGTCAGCACTCGTTACGGGGAGAACTGCAACCATGATCGATCTGCACACCCACACCTTTTTCAGCGACGGCGCCCTGGTGCCGGCGGAGCACCTGCGCCGGGTCGAGGTCCTGGGGTACCAGGCGGTGGCCATCACCGACCATGCCGACTCCTCGAACCTCGACTTCATCATCCCGCGCATGGTCAAGGCCGCCGCCGACCTGAACCGCTTCTCCACCACCAGGCTTATCCCCGGCATCGAACTGACCCATGTGCCACCTGGCCAGTTCACGGAGTTGGCCCAGGAGGCCAGGCGCTTGGGCGCCCTGATTGTGGTGGGTCATGGCGAGACCATCGTCGAACCGGTGATCCCCGGCAGCAACCTGGCCGCCATTGAGGCAGGGGTGGATGTGTTGGCTCACCCCGGTTTCATCACCGAGGAGGAGGCGCGGCTCGCCGCGGCCAAGGGGGTCTTGCTGGAACTTTCGGGACGCAAGGGCCACTCCCTGACCAATGGTCACGTGGCCCAGATGGCCGCCCGCGTGGGGGCCAAACTGGCAGTCAATGCCGATGCCCACGGTCCGGGGGATTTTTTGACGGCAGCCATGGCCAGGATGGTGGCCCTGGGTGCCGGGGTGACGGAGGAGGGGTATGAGCAGATCCGCCGCAATATGCAGGAGTTGGTGAAGGGGAAGGCATGATGTTGAGGGGAAATATATTATGGAACGGTTTGAATTCACCTTGTTTTTGACAGCTCTGCGCCTGCGCCGTGATGTTTTGCTTGTCAGGTTTACCACCAGATCGGTTCATCTTCCTGTTTGCACGACTGTTCGGCCTAAGACAAGGCGAAAGCCAGTGGATCGTCCCCGGAGTCCTGGGCCGGTTGGCAGACCGACAGAATCTGGCGTAGTCGATCAATGAGCCACCTCGCAACACCCGATGGGCTCCTTGGGAGAGGCCTATCGGGTCTATAACAGGCCCCGAAGGATAGTCAACAAACCCGTCTTCACACCATTCCCAAGAATTACCGTGCATCTGGTACAGCCCCCAGCCATTGCAAGGTAGGTCTTTCTCTGTCACCGTTTCTGCCCGATTCAACCCTTTAATCCCGCCCGGGTAAGGATGATTGCCATCATAGTTCACTTCAGCCGGAGTGATATTATTCCCGAAACAGAACGGTGTCTCGGTTCCTGCCCGACAGGCATACTCCCACTCCGCCTCAGTTGGTAGCCTTGGCCCAGATCGTCCCGTTCTTCATTCAGGCATTTCATGAATCGTTGGGCATCATCCCAGCTTACCTGTTCCACAGGATGTTCGTCACCTTTGAAGTGACTGGGGGTATCCCCCATTACCGCCTTCCATAGGGCTTGGGTTGGGTGACCACGGTCTCCCCCAGCCAGAGGCCTTGGGTGAGAACTACCTCTTAACGGGTCTCATAAGGGAAACGCTTCTGTTCGTCCTCCGGCGCCCCATCCAAAACCGGCCCGGTGCAATCCAGCGGAAGGCGTGCCGCACCCCTTGGTAGTTGAATGCCATCCACAGACCGTATTCGTCCTCACCCCCAGGTCGAGGCCCAGGCCTCGGGGAAGATGGCGGGGTAACGCGGGTCGTCGGTCATGGAGCACTCCCTGAGAAAAAATGGCATGGCGGCAAATGCCCGGGGGACTTCAACCTTCTTTCTACCCGAATATCGGTGTGCATCGGCTTCTCATCACCATGTGGAGATGAGAAGGACAGGATGACGGCCACGTCGAAAGCCCCGGCCAAAAGGCTCTCTGGCACGAGCAAGACGAAGACCAATGGTGTGGTCTTGGCTACCTACCCCCTTCGCCAATCTGTTCCTCTTGCCAAAACACATGATTGACTAATTGCGTGTTGGCAGACGTGTTCAAGAATCTTGGGTAATTGCAACAAAATATCTGAACGACATATTGTTATATCTCCTTGCTGACCTACCTGTTTGTTCGTCCTGGCATTTGACCTCGGGCAAGGCGGAAACCGTAGAGGGCAAAACACTTCTCGGGATTGTAGCCAGAACGGGCTGCCGAGCGGCAATTCCAGCTGCTATCTAACCCTCCGCCACCACGAAGAACGCGGTCAATGCCTAGCGATGGTCCTACCGGGTCTATGCTCGGCCCAGACGGATACCTTTCCAGCCAGTCTGCGCACCACTCCCAGACATTACCGTGCATCTGGTACAGCCCCCAACCGTTGCAGGAAAGGACATGCACTGCCACGGTTTCTAATCGACCATGCCCTATGTAACCGACTGCACGGTGCCCGTCTACATACGACGGATACGGGGACCCGTTGTAGTTCACCTCCTCCAGGGTGATGTTTTTCCCTAGTCCAAATGGAGTTTCAGTACCGGCCCGGCAAGCGTACTCCCATTCCGCCTCGGTCGGCAGCCGAGCCTCCAGGCCGGGGGTAAGGCGGTTGAGTCGGTCGAGAAAGGACTGTACGTCTTCCCAGCTCACCTGCTCCACCGGATGTTCGTCACCCTTGAAACAACTGGGATTCTTACCCATCACTGCCTGCCACAGGGCTTGGGTGCAGGTGGTGTCCGCCAGCCAGTATCCATAGGTCAGTATCACTTCGTGACTGGTTTCGGCAGGAGATCGATCCGGCTCATGCAACGGCGATCCCATCCAGAACCAGCCCGGCGCTATCCAGCGGAAGCGTTGACTGTGTCCTTGATAAACAAAATCGGCATAAAGGCCGTATTCGTCTTGGCCAATACGCTGTGCCCACTCGGGCCGGGAAATGCCCTCAATGACCAATGCCTCTTCGCTACCGATGAGATGCAAGCGTGGCTGCTGTGGGATCTCAAAAACGTTTGTACGGCGAAGGTCCCGATCTTTAGGATGTGAGAGTCGGCCCGTCTCGTCTTCGGTCATCCACTGCACACGTGAGTGACGCAGACGGATTTGACGCAGAGGAGAGGCTGTTTGGAAGTGGGCGGACTCTGTTTTTTCTTCCCCTTGTGCGTGCAGTGTAAAGTGTCGCCCCTCCTGTTTGAGGCTGAACCACTGGGGTGGATCGTCACTCTGGTTAAGCACCCAGCGTACGCGGTTGCAATCGAACCCCACTGGGTAGGTGGTGTCAACCGCCTCTCCTGCGGCCTGGGCTTTCGTCAAGGCCAGCAGAGCGGCCAGGGGTTCTCCCTGGTTGGAAGTCCAGATCCCCTCTTCCTGCCGTTCCCCCATGTCAAGGGCGTATGCACGCAAGTCTTCTTGGAAGGGATACTCAGGTGCATCACGCAGGGTAAGAAAGGCTCTTCGGAGGTAATCGAGCCGAACCTGATCCGCTGGTTCATCAAGGGAGCAGGCGAGAATCACCTCCTCTTCGGCCGCGACGATAGGGGAGAGGTGGGCATGATGGGCTCGAATGAGCGAGGCCACTTCTCTCTTAAGATTAGCAGGCACCTCATCCATGAAAGCGCGCCGCCAAGCGGGGATTTGCTGCCATTGCAGGGTAAGGGCCGTGGGACTGCTCCAGACCTCAGGGTGATGCCAGACCGCCGCTTCGCAGCCAACGTCTGACTCTTCGGGGGGCAGCAGAGTGCGTATAGCCCGCAGCAGGGATGGCTCAACCCGAACAGCTGGGGAGATAAGACGTAGCAACCGATGCGTTCCAGCTGCCCTGCTCCCGACATCCGGCACAGGCACGGGATGCTTGGTGCCTAATCGCCGTGGTGGACGGCCATCACGGTCCCAGACCACAGAGAAGAAAAGACGGGCTAATTCTTTATCCCACAGCCGCGACGGACAGGGAAGCAGGGCCACCGGCGAGAGGCCTGCCTGGCGTAAACGCTTGCCAAAGTGAAGCCAGTGTCGACGAGGGCCTTCTGAGTGTGGTGATAGCCCGTCGTCGTCGCCGTCATCTTTGTGTTGCGGTTCATTGTCAGACAATAGGCAACCCAGATCACTCAACAGCAACACCGGGGTCCCCGATTCAGGTAGGTGATAAGCCCGTAGCCTCCTGCGTTGACGGGAATTGGGGTGCCAAGGGCGGCATGGCCCTTCCGGCCCATCCGCGAAGTGCAACACTTCTAGTCCGGCCATGCCACGCAGATGAGTAAGTGCGGTGCAGAGCCGGTGGAAGTCGCCCCAGAAGGGAAGTAATCGGGGGGAGAGGTCGACAAGTACCTGACAGACCGGTGCCCAACCACGTCGGTGGAGTTTAGGCAAGTTCCGCAGTTGCCGACCTCGGGATAGATTGTCGACCAAGCGGGTCAGGTCAATGTGGTGACTGTGGTTTTCCACCCCCAATGCAGCGCGCAGGAATGGCCAGAGTCGCGGCCATGGGGTTAATGGCGCTGGGAGTGGCGGTCGCTGATTGTGATCACTTATGTCTTCCCCCATCAAAGGGGAGAGCCGTGCCTCCCACCCCACCGGTGAGTCTCGCTGTGTCTCAGGAGGGGTGGGGCGGGATTCTACCACCCTGTAAAAACGGATGGGGGTAGGTTGGCGATTGGGTAAGCGTTCAGGGGGCGAGGCGTCAATCTCAGCGGCAATCCTGTCCCTGCCTGCTGGCGACGTCGTCTGTGGTTTTATTTCCTGCTGCAGAAGTTTGTAACCAAAGTATTTTTCCCCCAAGGGGTTATGTGGAAATTTCCAGGAACGGTGCCAAGGGGCAAAGGCCTGAGGTGGAGTAAGGGCAGTTGGGGGCGTTTCAGGTGTAACGGGCAGGTTGTGATTTAGGGTAGTGCGTTGATCAATGCCGGACTCAACGCCACCCTGTCCGCCGAGGGGATTGACTGGGGCTTTTGATTCATGACACTTTCTTTCGTAGCCAAAGAGATCCGCAGTCTCTTCCTTACCCTCCAGTTCATGCCTTCCTAGGCAGTAGAGTAGGTCGGCGCGCCCCAAGAGAGTCTTGCGGATGGCTGAGGAGAACTCTTTCAGCAGGATCATGAGTCGCCATGTCCGACGAACTTTTTCAGGGCGAACTCGCTGATGTCGTCGAACAGGGCCAACTGTCGTTCTTCCCTCTGTGTCGGGTCGTCGAAATTTTGAGTCAATTCTGTAAGCGCCCGCAAGATATCAAGATACTCTGCCTGTCCTGGGGGGGTGCCCCCCTGACGACGCGCCGTCTCGCGATCGGCCCACAGTTGTTCTGCCACCTTTCGTCGAATACCCTCCCGGCAGCAATCATCAAAATGACAAGCCCCTCTTTCAACAAGAAACTCGATCCCCTCCACCTGTTCTTTGGGCAAGCGCAGGT
>CAYSFY010000086.1:15338-17856 GCA_964430285.1 uncultured Desulfobulbia bacterium | reverse complement strand
AAGGGGGTAGCTGACATGGGAGAAAGCGCGCGCACGACCCTCTTGGCTCGGGCCCATCTGCTGACCCTGCTCACCATCGGCTACAACTTGGTGGAAGGGGTGGTCGCCATGGCCTTGGGGGCCGAGGACGAGACCCTGGCCCTGTTCGGTTTCGGGGTCGACTCCTTCATCGAGGTCATCTCGGCGGTGGGCATCTGGCACATGCTGCGCCGAATCGGCGCCAACCAAGGGGAGAGCCTCGACGAGTTCGAGCGGCGGGCGCTGCGCACCACCGGCGGCTCTTTTTACCTGCTGACCACGGGCCTGGTGGCCACGGCCGTACTCAACCTAGTCACCGGCCACCGGCCGGAGACCACCCTCTGGGGGATCGTGGTCTCCGTGGTGTCGATTGCCTGCATGTGGCTGTTGATCCGCCATAAGCTGAGGGTCGGCACGGCCCTGAACTCGCCGGCAATCCTGGCCGACGCCGCCTGTTCCCAGGCCTGCGTCTCCCTCTCCCTGGCGCTGCTGGCGGCCAGTGTCGGCTACCAACTCACCGGTATCGGCAGCCTGGATGCCATCGGCGCCCTGCTGATCGCCGGGCTGACCTTCCGGGAGGGGCGGGAGGCCTTTGCCAAGGCCCGGGGGTTGGCCTGCACCTGTGGCCATGGCGGACCAAGGTAGCCCCACCCCTCTCTCGCGTGCCCCGGGGGAGTCCACCCCTGGCGGCGCGGTCCGGGCCGGGGCCTCACCCAGCCCGCCGGGGGTCACGGGTAGATGATCACCCTCCGGAACGGCCCCTTGCCCTTGCTTTCGCTCAGCAGATCGGATCGCTTGGCCAGTTGATGCTGCAAGGCCCTGATGTTGGCGGCCTGGGGTTTCAGTTCCACCGGCTGGCCATTGGCGAGCACCGCGCCGATGGCCGCCTCCGCCTCCTCCAGGGCGCCATCCCGGCCGCTGCCGGGGATATCGAGCTCGAAGACCGTGCGCAGGAAATTTTCGATCTGGATAACGGAGTTGCCGCGCAGGACATGGAGGGGGATGCCGCCGGCCTGCAATTCGCTCAAGCGGCGCGGCTGCCGTTTCTCCTGGGATTTGAGGGTGAGGAGGAGATCGGCCCGGCCGGGCTCGTCCACCACCTCGGCCGGCGCCCGGAAGCGGGCAATGGCCCGTTCCAATCGTTCCCTGCTGACCCCATAGGTGAAGATGCGCATCGTCCGCCGCCGTGGCCGCCCTTCGCCACCGGCCGCCGGTCGCCGTACCCCTGGGGTCGGCGACGTGGCCGGCTGGACCTCCACCCCGCCATCCTCGGTGCGGCGCCGCAGCTCGGGCTGCGCCGGATGGCCGGCCAACACGGCATCCACCACCGCCTCCACATCATGATGCACGGCCAGACGCTCCTTATCCAGGATCTCCACCAGGACGTCAAAGGTGGGCGGGGCCTTGCGCTCCAGCACGGTCTTTCTAGTGTGACGCCGCCTGGCCTCCTCGTCGGAGAGGGTCACCACCTGGATGCCGCCCACCAGATCGGCCAGGGTGGGGTTCTGCAACAGGTTGTCCAAGGTGTTGCCGTGGGCCGTGGCCACCAGCTGCACCCCCCTTTCGGCGATGGTGCGGGCGGCCATGGCCTCCGCCTCGGTGCCGATCTCGTCGATGACGATCACCTGGGGCATGTGATTTTCCACCGCCTCGATCATCACCCCATGCTGCCGGGCAGTGGCAGGCACCTGCATACGCCGGGCGCGGCCGATGCCGGGGTGGGGGATGTCGCCGTCGCCGCCGATCTCGTTACTGGTATCGACGATGATCACCCGCTTCCCCAACTCGTCGGCCAGCACCCTGGCCGACTCGCGCAGCAGGGTGGTCTTGCCCACCCCGGGGGGACCGAGCAGGAGAATGGAGCGGCCGCTTTCGATGACCTCCCTCAGGATATCCACCGTGCCGAAGATGGCCCGGCCCACCCGGCAGGTGATGCCCACCACCGTGCCCAGGCGGTTACGGATGGCGGAGATGCGGTGCAGGGTCCGTTCGATGCCGGCCCGGTTGTCGTCGTTGAAACGGCCGACCCGGGCGACCACATAATCCAGGTCCTCCCGGCTGACCGGCAGCTCGCTGACCATCTCCATGCGGCCCGGCAGGCGGATCTCCGGGGTGCGCCCAAGGTCGAGCACGATCTCGATCAAGTGCTGGCGCTCCTCCTTGCCCTCGATCACCGTCCGGATCTGGGGTGGCAGGATGTCCAGCAGTTGCTGGATATCGTCGTTGAATGAATTGTGCGTCATGGAGGGCCTTCCTTGCTGGCGATAGGTGACGGCTAACGTGGCACGGTCCTGTCCATGCCGATCAAGCGGACAAAATCATCGTAGGGGGTAAACCCCTCAAGCCTCCTGCCGCCATGGAGATGGGTGGGCACCGCGGTGATGCGCAACTCCCGGGCCCGTTGCCAATCGGCGTCCACGGCGGCGGCGAAGTCCCGCGCGGCTATCACCGCTCGCGCCTCATCCTCCGGCAGTCCCACCGCTTCGCAAATCCGCACCAA
>CAYSFY010000086.1:6625-15328 GCA_964430285.1 uncultured Desulfobulbia bacterium | reverse complement strand
CCGCCAGCGCGATGTTCACCCCATCGCCAAAATATGCCTGGAACACCGCGCGCCGGTACGACCCACCCAGGCCTCGCAACTCGGCCCATTTTCCCAATTCCTGGGCAAGGCGGCTATTGTAGGTGCGTGTCCGTGGCGCCAACGGCGGCAGACCCTCGGCCGCGGCATGGCGAGTCAAGCGCTGCCGCATCTCGCTGATCACCCGCTCACGCCCGGCAAAGAGCTTGGCGAGTTCCATCCCCTCCGGCGGGGTTTCCGGGTGGAGGGGGAAGACGGTCCAACGGAATTCCACCCCGAATTCCCGGTGCAAGCGGTCGGTACGCACGGTACCGAGGTAGCACCATGGTCAGATATAGTCAAAAAAGACCTCAACGTAGGGCGTGGCGTGCATGTGGTCTCTCCTCCTGGGCTGAATGCGGCAATGTGCCGCCGATGGAGGTGGCGCGGTGGGTCAATCCCCCAGTCATCTCTTCTCGTGGACGACCTGTTATATCCTAAAAACAAAAGAGAAATAATAAGGCCATCACCTTATTTGCCGGCAGAGGCGGGGCCTTGCAAATGAGGGCTGATCCCTATGGCCAAGGGCCGCGCGGGTGGGATACGCTATTCCTCGGCAGACTGCACGACCTGAAGATCACCCCCCTGCCCCGGCCAAGGGCAGGGGGCCATCCCGGGGATCAGTTTGCCGCCATTGGGGCTCGCTCGACGACACCAGCGAGAGTGCCCTTATCCATCTCTAACACCTCAGGAGGAACAGAGCGATGAACCAACCACTTGCAAACAAACGGGCACTGGTAACCGGTGGCAGCCGGGGGATCGGCGCGGCCATTGTCAGACGCCTGGCCCGCGAAGGAGCGGATGTGGCCTTTACCTATGTCAGCCGCAAGGATCAGGCCGAGGAGACGGCGGTGGCGGCGCGGGCCTCGGGGGTGCGAGCCCTGGCGCTGCAGGCCGACAGCGCCGACGCCGGGGCCTTGGTGGCGGCGGTGGACCGGGCCGCCCAAGAACTCGGCGGCCTAGACATCTTGGTCAACAGTGCCGGCATCGCCGTTATCGGCCCCCTTGACGCCTACCGCCTCGAGGATTTTGACCGCACCCTGGCGGTGAATGTGCGGGCCGCCTTTGTCGCCATTCAGGCGGCAGCGAGGCATATGCAGACAGGGGGACGCATCATCACCATCGGCAGTTGCAATGCCGAACGCATGCCGTTCACCGGCGGCAGCGTCTACGCCATGAGCAAGGCCGCCCTGGTGGGGCTGGTCAAGGGGGTGGCCCGTGATCTGGGGCCCCGGGGGATCACCGTCAACAACGTGCAGCCCGGGCCGGTGGATACCGATCTGAACCCTGCGGGCAGCGCCTTTGCCAAGACCCTGATCCCGTTGATGGCCCTGCCCCGCTATGGCACCGGCGACGAGATCGCCTCCCTGGTGGCCTGGCTGGCCAGCCCCGAGGCCGCTTTCGTCACCGGGGCCAGTCTGACCATCGACGGCGGCTTCAGCGCCTGACCGGCAGGCCCTCTATTTGACCGCGCAGATCCCGTGGATGGAGTCGCAGGCCTCGCGGAACAGCCGCTCCAGCCAATCGTCGCCGACCCTGCTGTCGCCGGGCAGGTTGCCGCACTGGGGGCACCGTGTAAGCCGGGCATGGCAATGCATGATCTTGCGGGCGGAGGTGACAAAGGCGGCGTGGCTCCAGGTGAGGGGCGAGACCGAGAGAGGCCTGCCGCTATCCGGATGGACCTGCTCGGCAAGCACCCCCGAGGGCAGGGCATGGTCCGCCACCCAGGCCAGGATGGCGATGGCCGGTTGCAGCTCCGCTTCGCTGCGAGCCAAGGCGGTCAGATAGTCGGCGTACCACAGGGTACAGACAAACCAGGGGTTGCCCGGGTAGCTCTCGTTCACCCGATGGTAGCTATCCCCTTCATAGCGAGCCATGCCCCCCACCTCGGTGTTGAGCCACAGCCGCTCCTTCATGGCCGCCATGGTGGCCTCTATCTTAGGGTCATCCGCCCCATAGAGGCCAAAGGCAAAGAGTCCCCACAGACTGGCGTCCACGGTGTCGTCATAGAGCAACTCCCCAGCCCGATTGCGGCTGACCATGCGGCAGAAGCGGTTTTGCTCCGGCCGCCACAGGTGTTTGCTGGCCGCATCGCGAATGGCGGTGGCAGCCCGCTGGTAGCGCGCCGCCCGCTCGTCCTCGCCAAAGACCGTGCAGAACAGGGAGGCGGCGGTGAGGCCGCCGAAGACGGTGCCGGTGGTGAAGGAGAGCATCCCCCGCCGCTCCTCCCACAGGTCGTAGGAGGCCTGGGGCAGGCCGGTCTCCGGGTCGATAAAGGAGCAGAGGAAATCCGCCGCCCGTTTAATGATCGGCCGATAGAGGGGTTTGATGAACTCGATATCGCGGTAGCTGACAAAGTGATTCCACAAGGCCCACAGCACCAGGGCCGTCTCATCCTCCTGGATCGGCAGTTGCGTCTCCCCGTCCTGGGACCAGGGGTGCCAGGACGAGGCCAGGGTGCCGTCCGGGTTGAACTTATGGAGAAAGTAACCGCCATCGTCGATCACCCTGGCGGCGAATTGGTAAAAGCGTTGCGCCACCCCCGGGTACCCGGCCGCATCCAGGGCATGGGCCACAAAGGCGCCATCCCGGGGCCAGACATAGGAGTAGGTGTCGCGGTTAAAGAGGATGACATCGGAGTCATTGGCCGCGATGATCCCCCCCTGCCAGTCGATCTGGGTATTTAGGATCAACAGGCTCTGGCGGTAGAGCTTGGCCACTTTCTCCGGAAAGAGGGCCAAGCCCGGGGTCTCGACATTGACCCACAAGGCCCAGTAGTCAGTGGTGCGCTTGAGCATGGCCTGGGGGGTCTTATGCTTGATCACCCCATCCAACCGCTGCACCGCCTCCCAGCTCTCCCCTGCCGCCAGCCAGTAGTAGGCCGTTTTTTGGGCCATGGGCCGGAGCTTGAGGTGCAGCGCCAGCACGGAGTCCACCGACCCCTGGGCAATGGTGTTGCCGGAGAGTTCGCCGTCCTCGGCATCGCGGAAGGTCCCCTCGCTGTTTTTCTGGCCCACGGCAAACTGTTGGGGTGCGGGCTGCCCGGCGCTGCAACCATTGGCCAAGAAATAACGCGCCCCCTTGTAGTGGATGATCCCCTGGCTCTGGGGATCGAACGCGGCGGTGTCGCCGACACTGTTGCCTGATATCTCGAAGTCGTGGGAGAAGAAGAGCCGTACCTCCCGCCCCCGGTTGGCCAGGTTTTCGACCCTGATCTCGCGGACCAAGATGTCCTCGTGAAAATCCACGGCATCGTGGCAGACCAGCAGCAATTCCAGCCCCCCATGATAGAGATTGACCTCGGTGGTCAGGGTGGTCTCTTGATAGAGCAGGTCCCGTTGCCACTCCGGCCCCACCCACGCGAAACGGTTCTCCACCCACACCCCCAGTCGCAGATGGCCGCCACCCACGTGGTTCTCCTGACCCACATGGGGGAAGTAGAGATCCCGGATGCAGTAATCCTGATCGAAACAGAAGAGCAGCTTGCGGTTACCAACCGGGATATCTCGGGGCATGGTCGCCTCCTATTAGGGACGTTGTTGCTTTATTGCTTGATCGCCAGGATCGACCCTGCGCAGAGTAGAGAGCGCGAGGCGAGCACCCCCGCGCCCAGCCAGTAGCCGATCTCCACAGGCGCTTACCGCCCCGTGATAGCGGCGAGGTGGGGATGGATCCATTATTTCGCGGAATGGGGGCGGGAAACAAGAAAAACCGTGAGACTGCCCCTTTTTTTGTGGAGACGGGCTCGGTTGGCAGGCGGGTCAGACTGTAATTTGCGGCGACAGCGGGTCAAGGGCGGTGAGCTTGACGATCAACTCCGCCACCGGAAAGGCCGGGGGGATCCGTCCCTGGTGCAGGGTGAGCCCGGCCACCGCCCTGGCGGCCATCTTGCGGGCCCCGGTCAGGCGGCCGTGCTCCAGATGGACATAGGTGCCGGCGGCGCGGATCAAGGCTTGGAAGATGGCCCTGTCCGGGTCAACCGCTGTCAGCCAATGGTGCTCCAGCCACTCGTGGACCTCGAAAAAGAGCCCCTGATTCCAGAGGAGACGGGCAACGGCGTAGACATCGTCTTGGCCGATTCCGGCCGCCGCCATCTCCTGCAACACCGCCCGGTAACGAGTCAGGCGATCGTCGATATAAGCGCGTTGGCAGGGCGCGAGCTCTCGTTGCCGGTAGCCCTCGGCAATGGGGAGCAACACCTCCATATCCAAGCGCTGGAGCATGGTAAGCAACCCCTCGGAGAGGTCGTTTCTGATGTCGCGGCAGAGGCGGTCTTGAAAGGGGTCGAACGCGGGCAGGGGTTGGGGCTTGGGGTGCATCGTCATGGGAACCTCAACGTCAGGGAGTTGCTGTATGGCCGCCTCCGCACTGGCGATCGACCAACGTATATCAATAGATTTGCGTGCATGCCGGCATCGATTGCGAGGTTTGTGGGCACCTGTCACAATCGCACACCAGTGCCTAGTGTTATTACATTTTTACTTTGTTATCCAATTTATTTTTTGATAGACTTGACCTACTCGTGATCAAGCCCTCCCCGCCGGACCACGACTCTTCCCCTCCCGCCCCCTTTGGCCAACAATTAGGAGAACAGCATGCTGGCATGGTTCAGAAACCTCCCGATCCTCATTAAGTTGGTCCTCACCTTCACCCTGATCTCTCTGGGTACCCTGGGCATTGGTCTGCTGGGGGTGGAAGGGATCAACAGAGAGGCCCAACTGGTGAGTTCGGTCTACAACCATAATGTCATCCCCTTCGACACCCTACAAGGGGTCAGCCTGCACCTGGCCACCATCCGCCTGCGGGAGGTGGCCCACATCGCCAGTGACTCCCCCGCGGCCATGGAGAGCATGCAGCAGGAGATCATGGGGGACGCGGCCGCCTTGGCCAAGGAGTTGGCCACGCTCGCGGCCCAGACCCCGGATGCTGCCGCCCAGACCAGCATCGCCACCATGACCACGGATTTAGCCGAGTACCAGAAGCTCCTGCAGGAGGTCTTAAAAAGCAGCACCGAGTTCACCAAGGAGGAGGCGGCCTACCAGTCCAACCAGGCAGGGGCAGAGATCATCAACCGCATGTTCGCGCAACTCTCGACCCTGAAAACGCTCACCATCGCCATGGCGGGTAAAGACTTGGCCACGGCCGACAGGATTGCCGCTGACCTGCAACGGATCTTGACGGGCGGGCTGGTGGCGGTGGTTGCCCTTTCCCTGTTGAGCGGTTTCGTGATCTCCCGAGGGGTCGCCGCCCCGCTCAAGGCCGGAGTGGAACTGGCCCAAATGGTGGCTCAAGGGGATTTAAGCAAGACCCTGGCGGTGGACCGAACAGACGAGGTCGGCCGTTTAGGGCAAGCGATGAACGAGATGTGCCACTCGGTGGGCAGCATGGTCAGTCAAGTCAGTCTGGCCTCGGACAAGATCACCGATGCCACGGAACAACAGGCGGCAGCCCTGGAACAGACCTCCAGTTCGGTCGTGGAGATCGACGCCATGGTCCAACGTACCGCCGAAAACACCCGCCATGCCAATCATGAGATCGACCAAAGCTCAACGGTCATGCAACAGGCCATCAACTCCTTGCAGGAGTTGACCGAATCCATGACCGCCATTACCGAAGCCAGCCAGAACACGGCCAAGATCATCAAGACCATCGACGAAATTGCCTTCCAGACCAATCTCTTGGCCCTCAATGCCGCAGTGGAGGCGGCCAGGGCCGGCGAGTCTGGTGCCGGCTTTGCCGTGGTGGCGGACGAAGTGCGAGCCCTGGCGCAGCGCTCGGCGGATGCGGCGAAGAACACCTCGGCCTTAATCGAGGATACGATCAACAAAATCGGGATTGGCAGCGAACTGGTGGCCCGGGTCAACAAGGACTTCACCCTGGCCGGCAAGAATACCAAGTCCGAGGTCATGATCATCAATGAGATCGCCACCTCCATGGATGAGTTGAGCAAGGGAGTGGCCCAGATCAGTCAGGCGATACAGCACGTGGGCCAAGTGGCCCAGAACAACATGGGGACCGCCACCATGCTGCGGGAGGAGATCAACCGCTTCCACACCGGTGAGCCGCAAACAACCGCCCTGACAGTCAGGGCATAATTATCAACACATGGATAGAGGAGAATTGGCATGCGGGTAAACAAACAGTGGCTGCGACAGGGGGTGTTGGTTTTGACGGGAGTTTTGTTACTGGGGAGCACTCTGGCGCAGGCGGAAGAGGAGTTTCCCTTGCGCGCCAAACACCCCGCCATTACACCCATTACCACCGCAGAGCTGGCTGCGGTTTACGACCAAGCGATTATTGTCGATTCCCGTGACGCCATGGAGTTCAAGGTTATCCACATGAAAGGGGCACATAACTTCCTGGTCGCCAAGATGCAGGAGGCCGATCTCAGCGGCTTACGCCCCAAGGACGGGCCCGCACCCCTGGTCTTTTACTGCAACGGCATCACCTGTGAAAAGAGTTACGACGCCTCGGAAAAGGCGGCCAAGTGGGGCTTTGCCAATGTCAAGGTCTACGATGCCGGCATCTTCACCTGGGCCAAGGAGCAGCCGGAGCGGACCTTGATCTTCGATCAACCGCAGACCGCGGAGACGATCAAGACCTCCTTGATCAGCAAGGAGAAACTAGCGGAGAAGATGCTCGCCCCAGCGGAGTTCATCGCCAAGAGCAAGGACACCAGCTACACCATCATCGACATCCGGGGCACCAACGAACGGAAAGAGATCCCGATCAAGCTCCCGAAGTTGAAGGTCATGCCCTTGGACACCATGGTCAAGCTGCTGGAAGAGAAGAGTCCGGCGATCCCGTCCAAGGGGTTGCTGATCATCGACATCGTCGGCAAGCAAGTGAGCTGGGTGCAGTATTATCTGGAACAGCAGGGGGCTACCGATTACTTCTTCCTGAAAGGTGGCGGCGCCGAGTGGAAGAAGGAGGGGTTCAATGAGACCGGCGGCAAATAGGGCCTAGCCGCATACCTCATGGCCAGCAGAGCACAGCGTCCCGGGCAGCAGCGTCTCATCTGCTGGCAGATGCTCTGCCTGCTGGCCATGGCGCTCATGGCCCTACTGGCCATTGAGCACCTTGGCAAGGCGGGCGGTCTGGTGTCCACCCTCTGCCGCTTCCAGGCGGGTCTGAGTTGCGCCGAGGCCATGGGGCATCCGGCCGCGAATGTTCTGAGCCTGCCCGTCCCCTATTGGGCCATTGCCTACTACACCATCCTCCTGTATAACGGTCCCCAGTGCTGGCAGGACCGTTTACGCTACTGGCTCTCGGGCCTCATGGTCGGCGGCCTGATCCTGAGCACTCTGATCTTTCTGCTGATTATGGAACGGGACTTGGCTAAGCCCTGCCCCCTCTGTCTGGCCACCCATCTTTGCCATCTCCTGCTCCTGCTGACCTTGGTGACCGCCGGGAGAGCCCCATGTCGCACCCTCCCCCTCGGGGCGAGCGAGCCCCGGCCCCTCCCCCTGGCCCTCCCCCTCCTGATCCTGCTCCTCTCCGCCCTCCTCACCCTCCGGCAACAGGGGGTGGAGCAGACCTCGGCGCGGGAGCGCTCCCTCATGGCCCCCGAACTGCTCTCCAGCCTGGTGGCGGACGAATACGACCGTTTCTTTCCGGCCAGGCCCGAGCACCGCATCGGGGGCGCGGCCCAGGCTCCCCATGAGTTGGTCATCATCGGTTCCCTCTCCTGCGGCCACTGCCGCAACCTGATCCGTACCATCCCGGCCCTCATGGCAGGCACCATCGCTAGCCGGCTCGCCATCTCCTTCATCTCCTACCCCTTGGCCTCGGGGTGCAACCCTCTCCTCAAAACTGAACAGGGCCTTGGGGCAGACGGAGCGGCCGAGTGCCGGCTCGCCGTCAAGACCCTGCTCGCCCAGCAACAGGGAAACTTCTGGTCCTGGTTCAAGGAAGTGGATCAGGCCCCGGGGAGGAGCCTCAGACAGTTACGGCAGCAAGCCGTGCCCGAGGCGGAGCGCGCCCAATGGGGGGTGTCCCTTGGGCCGCAACTCGATCCTGTGGCCGCCATCCCCATACAGGCCCTACCCACCCTGCTCTGGCAGGGCCGGAAGCTCCCGGCCTCCTTTGGTGGCTTGCCGCTGCCGCAACTCATCCAGGGGCTCATGGAGGTCGAAAGGCGTGGGGCCCAGCCAACCGAGGAGAGCGACTGCGGTTGTTGACGGGCACAGGGGTGCACCCGCCAGAGAGGGGGTGCCTGACCGCGTGCCACGCCCCCTCTTCCTCCCCACCACCTCACCCCTCCTCCTCCAGCCGCGCCACCCCACGCACCAGCAGATAGCCCGCCACCAGCAAGGCAATCCCCAACAGACCAACGGCCCAGCCAATCACCAGGGCCACATCCCCCCCCTGCACGCTGCCATGCCGCAGCCATGACCTGGCCACCCGGGCGGCTGGCCAGGCCCCGGCGGCCAAGGCCACCACTTGCAGGGAGAGACTGGTGAACAGGAAGAGAATGGCGCCCAGGCCCCCCATGGCAGCGGCCCGGTTCTCGGCCTTGAAATCGGCGTAGAGCGCCCCAAAGCCCAAGGCCATGGCCACCACCACCCAGGTGAGCAGGAGGGTGGCATAGACCGAGATCCAACGAATCGGCCCCTGGACATGGAGGAGATGGGACGAGACCAGGAC
>CAYSFY010000086.1:0-6615 GCA_964430285.1 uncultured Desulfobulbia bacterium | reverse complement strand
AGGGAGAGGCCGGTGAAGGGGATGGCATAGAAGAAAAACTTGTGGAGCAGGAAGCGGCCCATGGACAAGGGGGAGGAGCGGATCAGGTAGAAACTCCCCCCCTCGGCGCCGATGGAGGGGAAGACAAAGCGGGCCGACAGCGAAGTCACCACAAAGCCGGTCAGGCCGATGTTGAGAAAGGCCAGGAGGTTGGCCAGGTACTCCTCCCGCATGAAGGACCGGTCCATGGGCAACACTTTGAAATTATAGAGATAGACCACCACCAAGGCCCCCACCATGAACAGCTGCGACCACTCCGTGGAGTCCCGGAGAAAGCTGATCGCCTCCTTCTTGTAGATCCACCACTCCCGGAAGCGCGGCTGGTAGGGCCGGCGGCTCAGGAATTGGCGGTAGCCGCCAAAGGCCTCCTGGGACTTGGTGAAGCCGGAGAAGAACCAACGCTGCATCGCCCCCTCCCCCAGGATATAGAGGGCCACCGGGGTGGTGAGCAGGAGCCCCACCAGGAGCCAGTCCACCTCATGGTCCAGCAGGTAGAGGGACAGGAGGTTCGCGGCCCAGGCCGCCGGCACGTAGGGGCCGGCCGGGGTGGAGATGGAGGAGAGGTAGTCGAGGAAGTGGCCGTACTTATCGGGGTTGGCCAGGTCCTCGGGCCGCATCATGCGGAAGATGACCACGATGAAGATGCCGAAGCAGAGGGAGAGGTACATCACGATATCCTTGGTCTGGCGGGCCGGGAAGAGATTGACCAGGATGATGGTGATCAACAGCCCCACCCCGATGGCCGTCAAGGCCGTGGCCACCAGGGCCATCACCATCAGCGGCCAGTAGGGCCAGGGGGCCTGGAAGACAGTGCCCATTGCCGAGAAGACCGGGATGGAGAAGAAGATCATCATCCAGGCGGTATACAGGGCCACGGTCCAGAAGCGCATGGCAAAGAGTTCGGCCGGGGCCACCGGCGCCCCGAAGACGATCTCGTTGTCTTGGGAGAGAAAGACCGCGGAGACCGCCGACACCAGGCAGGAGAAGATCAGCATGGCAAAGAGGGTGATCCAGGCCATCTGAAAGATCTTGAGGCTCAAGATGATCCCCAGCTCGTCCTGGCGGTGGAAGTAGCCCACCACCCGCAGGGTGATGAGATAGAGGACAATCTCCACGACTATCCCGAAGCCCAGGATGAACAGGCTCCTGGCCGGGAGGCGGCCGCCGGGGAAGAAGCGGTTCTTGGCCGACCACCAGAAGGGGAGCATCAGGGTGCGGCGCGACATAGAGCCTCGCATCATGAAGCCACCCATCATGGAGCCTCGTTCCGCAAGGCGGTGATCACCGACAACAGCTCCTGGGCCCCGGTGAGTTGCAGGAAGATATCCTCCAGGTCGGAGTCGGCCAGGTTGGCCTCCTGCCGCAGATCGGCCAGGTTGCCGGTCACCCGCAAGCGCCCCTCGATGACGATGGCGATGCGGTCGCACAGCTCCTGGGCGATCTCCAGGGAGTGGGTGGAGAGGAAGATGCTGCCCCCTGCCGCGGCATGGCGTTTAAAGAGCTCCTTGACCAGGCGGGCACTCTTGGGGTCCAGACCGACCATGGGCTCATCGACGATGAGCAGCGGCAGGTTGAGCATCAAGGCCTGGGTCATGATCAACTTCTGGCGCATGCCGTGGGAGTAGCTTTCGATCAGGTGGTGCTGCCAGTGTAGGAGGTCGAAGAGCTCAAGGTAGTAGTGGCTCCGTTCCTCGAAGGGCGCGGCCGGCAGCTGGTAGAGGCTGGCCATGAAGCGCAGGAACTCCATGCCGGTGAGCTTCTCGTAGAGGTAGGGGCGGTCCGGGATGTAGCCGGTCTGCTGTTTGCAGAGGATGGGCTCCCGGCTAAGGTCGTGCCCGTTGATGACGATGCGGCCGGCATCCGGGCGCAGGAGGCCGGCCAGCATCTTGATGGTGGTGGTCTTGCCGGCGCCGTTGGGGCCGAGGAAGCCGAAGATCTCCCCTCGCTTGACCATGAGATCGATGCGGTCCACCGCCTGGTAGCTGCCGAAACGCTTACTGAGCCCCGTGATCTCGATGGCCCGGGTGTTCTCCTCGTCCTCCGTTCGTACCCTGCTCATCATCCGCCTCCCCTATTCCTGCACACTGATTGCCAACTTGCCGAGCAGGGCGCCGATCCGCATCTGCTCCTCGATGCCCCCCTGGACAAACTTGATGTGGGCGAGGTCGGCGGGAAACTGATTGGTGGTGGTATCCAGGGATATCCACCCGCCGTCCAGGCAGACCTCGTTCCAGGCATGATAGTAGAAGGCCCCGGCATGGAAGGTGACCCCGGCCACCACCCGGGTGGGGATGCCGGCACTACGGGCCAGGGCCGCGAGCAGGGCGGCGTGTTCGTTGCAATCCCCCTTGCGGCTCTCCAGGGTGGTCATGGCATCGGGGATCCCCAGCACCGGCCGTTTTTCCAGGTTTCCATAGACCCACTGGGCCAGGGCCCTCGCCTTGGCCAAGCGGCTGGTGGCGTGCTCGGTCTGGGCTAGGGCCAACTCCTTGATCGCCGGGGCCTCCGCCTGGATATAGGGGGTGGCGGCCAGTTCCGCCGCCTCTCCCGCGCACCCCGCGCCATCGTGGTCCGGCAGCCTCTCCAGGGTGACGGTCAGGGTGTCACCATGCAGCTGCTGGCGGTCCTGGCCCAGGACCGGGAAGTCGGCCTCCGGCGGTAGCTGAAGCCGGAGGGTGAGGCTCTGGCGGCCGGCCAAGTCAGGCATCCGCCCCTGCACCGGGACGGCCACCGTGCTCAACAACTCCGCCCCCTGGTTGCTGATGGCGGTGGCGCGAAACTCCGGTTCGGCGATGAAGACAAAACCGGCCGGCGACTCCTCCTTCACCACCAGCCCCTCGTCGTTTAGCCAGCTGTTGACCCGGATGCTGTCATGGTCCTCGACAAAGCGGTGGAGGTTATAGACCCGACCCTGGATGACCTGCTTATCCCGCCCCTTGTACTGCACCACCGCGTCCTGCCCGGCCAAGGTGAGGGGATCGAAGGAGGGGACCTTGATCTTGTCCCCCTCCTTGAGTCCGGCGGTGAGGAGGTAGCCGCGCCGATTGGTGGTGAGCAGGGGCGGGCTGGTCAAGCGTAGCGAATCGCTGATCCTCTCCTTGCCGGTATCGATGACAAAGTGGACCACATTCCCCGTCACCTCGCCTTGGGCATCCATGCGGTAGAACGGCGCCTCGAAGTGGATGGTAAACCCCTTCAGCTGCGAGGCGGGGGTGAGCCGGGCGGTGGCCTGCATGCGCACCGGGTGCCTCTCCTTCAGGATATTCAACAGCAGGTAGGCCTCCTGCCGCAAGAGCAACTCCCCGCCCTCCCCGTTGCTGAAGGCATTTTTCACATAACCGATGCGCTCGCCCTTGAAGTAGACCCCCATGAAGCTCTTGCGGGCGTGCTCCGCCACCACGCTGGCCTCGCGCTGGCTTAGGGTGTCAAGGAAGTAATCCCGCTTCAGCAACAGGCCGAAGAGGACCACCCACACCACCAGCACCAGGATGCGCACCACCTGGGGACGTTGTTGCTTTATTGCTTTATCTTGGCTGTCCACCATGCCGCCACCTCTGGCCGCGATGCGACCAACTCCTCTCCCCGCCGCACCGCGCGGCAGACGGATGAACTGCCCATGCTTAAGGGGAGGCCAACCTGGGCACCGCTATACCCCAACTCCCTGACCCCCAAATAGCAGAACAGCTCCCGCGCGGCCGCGTATTGGTTGCGGCGGCCGCGTCGTTGCAGCGCCCCGGCCGGCAAGGTGAAGAGGTCGCAGACCATGACTTGCAAAGAGTCCAAGTCCACCGCGTGGGAGAGCTTGCCGCGCAGACGGGGCTCACCCCGCAAGGAGGCCACAAAACTCCCACTGCCCAAGACCCGTTCATCGGCAAGGTTCCCGTCCGCGGCAGCGCCCTCCTGGGTCCGGCTCCGGCGCAGCCCACCACCCACCAATTCGGGCCGTTGCCCTTGGGCAACGCCAGCGGCGAGAAACTGCCGGTAGGCGTAGCGGGCACCCTGTGCGTTGTTGGCAAACAGCGCCAACACCTCATCGATCATTTGCCCAGCCATTGCCGGCTGGCCGAGCAACGCCCCATGCCCGCACCAGGGATAGCGCTCCAGCTCATTGAGATCCTGGACCAGGCCCGCGCGCAAGGGGTTGAGATGGATATAGCGAATCAATTCCAGCAGGTAGGGATCTTCCTCGCAGACCATGGACTTGTAGCGATTTTGAAAGAGATGGCCGCTGCGACCATGACGCCGGTTGAAGGTGACGGCATAGCCGGTCAGCAACCGGCGCATGAACAGGGAGAGTTCAAGGCGGTTACTGCGCAGGAGGAGGTGGAAGTGGTTGGGGATCAGCGCCCAGGCAAGGCAGTCGGTATCGGTTTCGAGCAGGAGGGTGCTCAGGCGGGCAACGAACCGCCCACGGTCTGCATCGTCCGAAAAGATATCGGCACCTTCAATGCCACGGACGATGACGTGCTGCAACAGACCTGGGATGTCGAGACGGGCGTGTCTAGGCATGAATTAGAGGATAGCAGAACAAGGGGCTTAAGGCAATAAAGCAACAACGTCCCCTTTCCTACTCGTTTCTCAAAGGCCTGGGCCTGTTGATAGAGTTCCTCGGTCTCCGGGTTATGCATGAACATGGAGATCCCGGGGATGCCCATCACCTTGGGCCGAAGCTTCAAGGGGGGGGGGAGACTATGCACACCGCCAATCTTCGCGGGATCGCTAGAGCGGCACTAGTGGAAAGAACTGCCATCCGTGCGACAATTTGCCACATTCACATGCACTTAAGCGCATGGTAAATTAGTTATGATTATCGAAAAGGAACCCTTATGCCTCCTATTGGCTACACCCATACCCTTCGAAACAATCCTTTTTCCCGCCTGTCACTCCTGCCGCTACGCGAAACAGTACAATTCTCATTGGCCAGCGTGGCATCAAGTTGATCGTGCGGGGCGTCAGCAAATCGATCAAGCAGGTGATCAGCGCACTGGCAGCCAGCGCTGCCCAGGTGCAAGCACCATCAGCCAAGTGTCGAACGCCAGCCGACATTTGGCTGATGGTGCTTGCGAACAAGCTTCCAGGCTAGAAGAAAGCTCAGCCTCCTTGGAAGAGATATCCGCCATGACTCGCCAGAGTGCTGAAAACACCGGCAAGGCCGACAACCTGATGCAAGAGTCCAAAGCCAATGTCCAGCACGGGGTTGACGCCATGCTTCGCATGTCCGATGCCATTGAAAAAATCAAGTCCTCGGCGACAGAGACCTCGAAAATCATCAAGACCATAGATGAAATTGCATTCCAGACCAATCTGCTGGCCCTGAACGCCGCTGTCGAGGCAGCAAGGGCCAGCCAGGCGGGTCTGGGTTTCGCCGTGGTGGTCGAGGAGGTCCGCAATCTGGCCCAGCGCAGCGCCGAAGCCGCGCGCAGCACCACGGATTTGATCGATGGCGCCACGAAGAACGCGGAAGCCGGGGTAATCGTCACCAAGGAAATTGTCCACTCCCTGTCAGCGATCCAGGAAAGTACGGAAAAAGTGGCGCCCCTCATTACCGAGATTGCGACGGCATCCAAGGAGCAGGCACAAGGCATTGGCCAGGTCAACACGGCGGTCTCGGCAATGGACAACGTGGTGCAGCAAAACAGCGCCAGTGCTGAACAATCAGCTCACGCCTCGGCCGAGCTCTCCTCGCAAGCCCTGGAACTCAACGCCCTGGTGGCCCAGCTGTTGGTGATTGTCGGGAGGCAACTTGACCCTCCCCAATACGCCCGTCCTGGAGAGATCCGTGGGATGAAACCGTTGTTCCAGTGAAGCGGATACTCTCGCCCCATCACTGGATTCGCTATTTTTTTGCGCACTCATCAACTCGGCATCGATACACTAAAGGCATGTCCTATTCCCGTACCAGCATAGATGGCTCGCTATCGTCGCATTGTCGCCGACGTCTGGTGGTGGTGCTGATTCTTTTCGCCATCGTCGCCTTTCATGTCCTGAATGTCCTCATCACCTTCAGATTGACATCCTGTCACAATCTGCAACTGCAGGCCATCAATCATATCAGCATCAATGCCAGTGCCGCCCATTTCGCCTACGACAAAATCGTCAACGGCGATCGCACCTTGGCCCCCAGCGAGGTGAAAGATCTTTTGCAACAGGCTCGCACCAAGGCCATGCAGATGATCCAGATTGCTACGGAGGGCTCTCTGCATCATTTCGTCCTTCCCGCGGAATTCGCAGATGGCCTCCGGGACCTGAAAAAACAGTTCGCCACCTTGATCCAGTCGAGCCAAGACAACCTACGGGCCGTCACGACGGGAGGAGCCACCAGCGCCTTCACCTTGCAGGTCAACCGGGAGTTCAGGCAGGCAAACGAGACGACCAGAAAGGTCAACACCCTGCTCTGGCAGAATATCAAGCGTGAACAGGGGCTCTTCTTCAAGGTCCAGATACTCCTCACCGCCTTGTCCATCATTCTGGCCCTACTCACCATTTACTTTGTCTGCCGGTACGATCAGGCACGGAAACGCAGTCTGGAGGCCAAGGCCGATCGCGTTGCGCGTCGCCTGATCGGGCGCGACCGGG
>CAYSFY010000085.1:13697-17903 GCA_964430285.1 uncultured Desulfobulbia bacterium | reverse complement strand
ATCAGCTTTAACGAGATCACGGGCATCAAGAAGTGGAACTACCTCTTTCAGGTCAAGGGGGCAACGATCCATAACAACAACATCCACGACAACACCGACTACAATATCGCCGTGGCCGAGGCCCAGGACTTTGACGTGGATGCCCGGGAAAACTGGTTCGGCACCACCGATCAGGCCAAGATCGACGAGTCGATCTTTGACAAAAAGGACGACCCGGAGATGGGGACGGTGCTCATCGACCCCCTGTTGACCAAGCCGGTCCAGTGGCAGTAGAGAGGTAAGCGGGCAACAGGGGCCGATCAGGAGTGTCGGCCCATCGATCCAATTTAACCCAGGCAGGTGCAAACCTATGGCGGCTCATCGACACGACAACACGGAGACCCGGGTCATCTGGCTGGCCAGTGGCTCCCATTTCATGACCCATGGCTTTATGACCCTGTTCTCGGCGGTGATGGTGGTGGTTGCCGGTGAGAACTCCATGTCGTTCATGGCCATCGGCATCATCGCCAATGTCGGCTATTTCCTCTATGGCCTGGGCGGCATACCGGCCGGCCTGCTGGCGGATCGTTTGGGCGCCAAGCAGGTGTTGACCATCGGCGTGTTCGGCATGTCGATCTCCTCGCTCCTGGTCGGGCTCTCCTTCGGCATGTGGTCCTTTGCCATCACCTACGCCTTGCTGGGGCTCTTCTCCAGCATCCACCACCCGGCCGGCTTGTCCTTCATCGCCCGGGGGGTGGGTTCGCGGCGGGGCAAGGCCATGGGGGTGCACGGGGTCATGGGTAACCTCGGCATGTTTGCCACCCCGATGGTTGGCGCGGGCTGCATCTGGCTCTTCCACAGCTGGCGGGCCGCCTATCTATTGTATGGGGTGCTGGGCCTGCTGTTCAGCATCATCCTGCACCGCAGCAAGGTCCCGGGCGAACCCGACTTTTCGTTTGCCTCCCTTGCCCAGTTGCGGCGGCAACCGTCATCCGCGCACCACGGCAGCGACGGCCAGGGCACCGCGTCCGCGGGTGGGGACGGGGCCAGCTTCGTGCCCATCGCCATGCTCTTCCTCCTGTTGGGCAGCACCCTCTCCGGCTTCATCTTCCGGGGGTCACTCACCTTCCTGCCGGCCCTGTTTATCCAGGAGGTCCGCTTTGTCACCAACTATGACTATCCGGTGGTGATGGCGGGCTACGTGACCACGGCCGTTCTCTCCTTCGGTCTGCTGGGTGCCTGGTTTGGCGGCTATATCAACGACAAGATCAAGAGGCCGGAGCTGTTCCCGGCCGTGGTCTTTGCCATCGTGACCCCGATCTTTTATCTGATCAGCAAGTTCTCCGACAACAAGCTGATTGCGGTCAGCTGCCTGTTCAGCCTTGTCTACTATACGTGGCAGCCCTGCCAGAACTACTTGATCGCCAAGTACACCACCAAGGCCTTCCATGGCATGGGCTTCGGCATCAACTTCTTTTTGCTCTTCGGCATCGGCTCGGTGGCCACCTCGGTGGGTGGCTACGTCACGGATCAGCTGGGGGTGGACCGCTTTTACGGACTCATGGGTGTGATTGCCGTCGCTGCCCTGGTGGTTAGCCTGCTGGTCCATGCCTGCCGAGGGTATCAGCTTCACTTCTCTCGCCCCCAGGGCCGGTTGTCCTGGAAACTGGTGGAGAAGGTAGTGCCCTGACGCCACAAAGCCCTTCCCCTGGCAGCGATTTCCCCTCCCTCCGCGGCCACCACGGAGTAACATTTCTGGGCAACGGAAAAATAAGGCGTACTTTTCTGTTGAAAAAAAGAAAAAAACGTGATAACCGTGTTGCACTCATAATGAATGAGGGTTCACTCTTAACTTCTTATTCTTTGATTTGATTGGCAAAAAAGGTAGAATTACCGATATGAATTTCACCGAAGCGCTGGCGGAAAAAAAAGCAACCATTGTCCAGAAATGGATTGAAGCGGTTCTGGCCAGTTATTCAGCCGATGGCGCCAGTTTTTTCATGAAGCAGAAGGATCAATTCGCCAACCCCCTGGGGCACGCGGTCAAGACCGGATTGACAGCGGTCTTTAATCAATTGACCGGGGCGCAGCCGGCCCAGGCCATGCCCGCGGAGTTGAATCAATTCATTAAGCTCCGCTCGGTACAGACCTTTGCCCCTTCGGCGGCAGTGGGCTTTGTCTATCAGCTCAAGGCGATCATGGTCGCGGAGTTGGGGTTGGCCACTGTGATGGCCGCGGGCCAGGAGTGGTTCGATCTCGGGGCCAAGATTGACGCCTTGGCCCTCAAGGTCTTCGACCTCTACATGGCGGATCGGGAGCTGCTCTGGCAGGTCAAGGGCAATGAGTACAAGAGAGGCAATGATGCCATGAACCGGGGGGTGTGTCCCTCGGCTGTGATGGGTAGTAATCAAGAAGAGCAAATTGTGCTGAAAGTTATTCAGAACTCTTAGCTTGTCAAATCACCATGAAGCGAGGTCGTAGTAAATGAAAATCCTGTATCCCTTCGTCGCCGTCCTTGGTCTTATCGTCATCGCCACCATCGGCTCAAAGATTGGAATGGAGGCACTGTTTGGCATTGTCTTCCCCTATCTGGCAATCCTGATCTTTATTGGCGGCTTCATCAACAAGGTGGTGGGTTGGGCCAAGTCGCCGGTACCCTTCCGCATCCCGACCACCTGTGGCCAAGCCAACTCCCTGCCCTGGATCAAGCAGGATGTCTTGGACAACCCCTCCACCACCACGGGCGTGGTCCTCAGGATGTTCCTGGAGGTGGTCCTGTTCCGCTCCTTGTTCCGCAACACCCAGGCCGATGTCTATGATGGTCCGAAACTGCGCTACGGCTCAAGCAAGTACCTTTGGCTCTTCGGTCTGCTCTTTCACTACTCCTTTCTGGTGATTGTGGTTCGCCATCTGCGCCTGTTCGCCGATCCCGTCCCCTTCTTCGTCAATATCCTGGATTATGCCGATGGCTTTTTACAGATCGGCCTGCCCCACCTCTACCAGTCGGATCTGGTGATCCTGGGGGCCATTACTCTGCTCTTCCTGCGGCGGATCATGCTGGTCAACGTGCGCTATATCTCGTTGCCCGCCGATTACTTCCCCCTGTTTCTGATCTTCGCCATTGCCAGCACCGGCATGCTGATGCGCTATGTGACCCGAGTCGATGTGGTCAGCATCAAACAACTGGCTGTGGGCCTCTCTACCCTGCACCCCACCATTATCGGTGACTTGGGCGCCGTCTTTTATGTACATATCTTTCTGGTCTGTACTCTGCTTATCTACTTCCCGTTCAGCAAGCTGATGCACATGGGCGGGGTGTTCATGAGCCCGACCAGAAACTTGGCCAATAATAGCCGCATGGTCCGTCATATCAATCCATGGAATGACCCGAATTTGAAACCCCACTCCTATGCCGCTTACGAAGATGAGTTCAGGGAGTTTATGGTTGACGCCGGCATACCGGTGGATAAAGAGTTGCCGGCAGAAACCCCTGCCGCCGAATAGGGTTAGGCAGAGTTAATTTAGGAATCACCAGCACGCAAGGATATTGACAATGGCAAAATTGAAAGCAGATGAACTAGGGGTCAACGTCGCGAGGGAGCCTTCCCTGATGACGGGTGCGGTTCCGACTCAGGACTGGTGGGATGTCCCGGCGGTATTTCAGCCAGGGAATTTCTGTTATCCCGCCAAAAAGGAGATGGTTGAGTACCATTCCAAATCCTTGCCAGGTAAATTCGGTACTCCCAGAACATGGGATCCGGAGAGCGAGGATTGGCTGCTTCCCGAGAACTGGAAGGAGATCATCATCAATGGTCTGAAGGAGCGCCTGGACAAGTTCCGCTCCCTGAAGATCTTTATGGATTGCTGTGTCCGCTGCGGGGCCTGCGCCGATAAGTGTCACTTCTTCCTGGGCACCGGCGATCCGAAAAACATGCCGGTCCTCCGAGCGGAACTGATGCGCTCCATCTACCGCAACGAGTTCACCAAGGCCGGCAAGATCCTGGGCAAGTTGGCCGGGGCGCGGGAGATGACCTTTGGGGTGCTGAAAGAGTGGTTTATGTACTTCTACCAGTGCACGGAGTGCCGCCGCTGTTCGGTCTTCTGCCCCTACGGCATCGATACCGCCGAGGTCACCATGATGGCCCGTGAACTCCTGCATCTGGTTGGCGCCAACACCAACTGGATCCTGGAGCCGGCCGCCAACTCCAACCGTACCGGCAACCACAT
>CAYSFY010000085.1:0-13687 GCA_964430285.1 uncultured Desulfobulbia bacterium | reverse complement strand
GGGTTGCAACCCCACACCCTGAAAGAGAACGCCGAGTACCTCTGCGATGACATTGAGGCCATTACCGGCATCAAGATCACCCCGAGTTGGAACCGTAAAGGGGCCGAGGTCCTGTTCATCACCCCGTCGGCCGACGTCTTTGCCGAGCCCGGGATCTACACCTTCATGGGTTACCTCCTGCTCTTCGAGCACATTGGTTTGGATTACACCTTCAGCACTTATGCCTCGGAGGGTGGTAACTTTGGTCTGTTCACCAACAACGAGACCATGAAACGGTTGAACGCCAAGATGTATGCCGAGGCCAAACGGCTGGGGGTTAAATGGATCCTGGGCGGTGAGTGCGGCCATATGTGGCGGGTGCTGCACCAGTACATGGACACCATGAATGGTCCTGCCGATTTCCTGCAAGTGCCGAAATCACCGATTACCGGCACCGTGTTCGACAACGCCGCCTCCACCAAGATGGTCCATATCAGCGAGTTCACGGCCGATCTGATCAGGCATGGAAAGCTGAAGCTTGACCCGAGCCGCAACAACCACCGCCGGGTAACCTACCACGACTCCTGCAACCCCGCTCGGGCCATGGGCTTGATGGATGAACCCCGCTATGTCCTGAAGAATGTGACCAATAACTTCTTTGAGATGCCGGAAAATACCATTCGTGAGTCTACCTTCTGCTGCGGATCCGGCACCGGCTTGAATACCGGCGAGATCATGGAACTCAGGATGCGGGCCGGACTGCCCAGGGCCAATGCCGTTCAGTTTGTCAAGGATAAGCACGATGTAAATACCCTCTCCTGTGTCTGTGCCATTGATCGCGCCACACTAACCGCATTGGTCGATTTCTGGAACCCGGGCACCGCGGTGTGCGGGGTTTCCGAATTGGTTGGTAACGCCCTGATCATGGATGGGGAGAAAGAACGGGAATCGGGCCTGCGTTATGAGCCCCTTGAAGGAATGGAAGGGTGATGCCGATGTATGATCGAGGAAAAGTGTTAACCGGACTTGCAATCTTTGTCATTATTATGACATTTCCCGTGTGGTACAACATTGTGCGTGCCCAGCACGTACCCAAACCCGAGTTGCCCAAGGAGTTCAAAAAATGTGTGCTGCCGGCCACCGAGATGCGGAACGCACACATGGTGGTCCTTGATGACTGGCGGAATGAGGTCGTGCGGGAGGAGAATCGTAAATTGGTCGAGGTGGAAGGCAAGCAGTACATCAAGAGCCTCCAACTAGGCTGTATGGTATGTCATCCTGATCGTAAAAAGTTCTGCGATGAATGTCATACCTATGCCGCGGTTGACCCTTTTTGTTGGGATTGCCACTTCCAGCCTAAGGAGACAAAGTAATGGATGTTAAGCGAAGAGAATTTTTGAAGATCGCCGGCCTCTCGGCCGTTGCCGGGATAGCTGCCCCTTCCGCCTTCGGCATGCTGTTGAAGGGGGAGGCCCACGCCTCGGCGGAAGAACATGGTGCAGCGGCTCACGGCGAGGCGGAAGCACCTGCTGCTGGCCATGGTGGACACGAAGAGGAGTCCACGGGGACTCAATACGGCATGGTCATTGACATCAAGAAATTTGCCGAGCATGCCGGTCTGGCGGATAAGTGCATCAAGGCCTGCCATTATGAGCACAATGTCCCAGACTTTGGTAATCCCAAGGATGAGATTAAGTGGATCTGGCAGGACGACTATGAGCACGGCTTTACCGGCTACAGCCAGTATAAGCGGAATACCGGACTGAACGAACTGCCGGTCCTGTTGCTCTGTAACCACTGTGCCTCACCTCCTTGCGTTCGGGCTTGTCCCACCCAGGCAACCTTTAAAGACAATACCGGTCGGGTGGTGATGGACTTCCATCGTTGTATCGGCTGCCGTTTCTGCATGGCCGCTTGTCCCTATGGGGCACGAAGCTTCAACTGGAGAAATCCCAGAGAGCAATACGCCAACGGCAACTACAAGTTTTATAAGAATGGGATTAACCCCAACTACCCCACCCGGATGCGTGGCGTGGTCGAGAAGTGCAACTTCTGCCCGGAGCGATTGGCTGTTGGCAAGCTGCCGGCCTGCGTTGAGGCTACAGGTCAGACGCAGGCCATGGTCTTTGGCAACATCAATGACCCGAACTCAGAGGTCTCGCAGGTCCTGAAGGCCAACTTTACCATTCAGCGGAATCCAAGTGCTGGCACCAAACCCTCCGTGTTCTACATCATTTAAGGTGAAACTATGCTAGAGAAGGCGTTAGTAGGAAGCAACAAGTATTGGGCGTGGATATTTTTCTTGCTTGGGGTGATCACCATTGGCGGTCTCTTCTATCTCTACCAGTTCAACTATGGACTTGGCGCCACCGGCATGAGTCGGGATGTCTCCTGGGGGATCTATATCGCCCAGTTTACCTTCATGGTCGGGGTGGCAGCCGGGGGCGTGATGCTGGTGCTGCCATACTACATCCATGATTTTAAGGAGTTTGGTAAGATCACCATTCTTGGTGAATTCATGGCCATCGCCGCGGTAGCCATGTGCATCCTGTTCATCACCGCTGACCTTGGTCAGCCGATGCGCATCATGAACGTCCTGCTCCACCCCACCCCCAACTCCATGCTCTTCTGGGATATGATCGTTCTGAATGGCTATTTGTTTTTGAATGCCATTTGCGGCTGGGTCATTTTAAGTTCCCACAACAAAGGGGTGCACTATCCTAAGTGGGTCAAGCCCTTTATCTATCTCTCCATCCCTTGGGCCTTCAGCATCCATACGGTCACCGCCTTTTTGTACTGCGGTCTTCCCGGTCGTCACTTTTGGTTGACCGCCATCCTCGCCCCGCGCTTTTTGGCCTCGGCCTTTGCCGCTGGGCCCTCCTTGCTGGTGTTGATTGCCATGGTCTTGAAACGGGTGGCTAACTTTGATGCCGGCGACAAGGCCTTTCAAAAGCTGGGCACTATTATCACCTACGCCGCCTTGGCCAACTTCTTTTTCCTGGGTCTTGAGTTCTTTGTTGCTTACTACAGCCGGATACCGGGACATATGCATACCCTGGACTATCTCTTCTGGGGACTTGAGGGACATGACAACCTGGTCCTGCCCATGCGTTTTTCTCTCACCATCGGCCTGATTGCCACCACCATGCTCCTCTTCCCGCAGATCAAGAAAAAAGAGAGTACCTTAGCCCTGAGCTGTGGAATGCTCTTCATCTCGCTGTGGATTGATAAGGGCGTTGGCATGGTCCTGGGTGGTTTTGTGCCCAACCCCTTTGATCGGGTCACCGAGTACTACCCCACTGCCATTGAGATTGGCATCAGTATGGCGGTGTGGGCTGCCGGGGCCTTGATCTTGACCATCCTCTATAAGATGGCGATTACGGTACAGGGCAAAGAAGCCTAAAGAGCTTGTTTCACCTCTTGTTGGTTCCGGGCAGGCACTCAGTTGATGAGTGCCTGCCTTTTTTTTTACCAAGTGGTGAGACCCGGCAATCGTTTGCCGATCTTTTTTAGATTAAAAGTCCTGACCAATGACCATCTCTTGACTCCATGCAGGCAACGGGATAAGGTCAAAATTCTCTCTCTCTCCACGCTTGCTGGAATCGCAAAAAGTCGTGATGCTGACCCTCAGCCCATGCAATCTCAATGTGTTCCGAGGAATGCCAGCTGCGGTTGCGCGGTTCTTGCGAAACCGCCACCCCTGAGACTCAAAATTTGGTTAAAGCGACCATGAAAAAGAAGACCATCCTCGACTATATCGGCAACACCCCCATTGTCCCTATCAACCGTTTAAATCCCTACCCCGGGGTGACCATCTACGCCAAGATCGAGTCCTTCAACCCCGCCGGCTCGGTGAAAGAGCGGATTGCCCGAGCGATGATCGAGGCTGCCGAGGCCTCGGGTGAGTTGACCCCGGATAAAATCGTGCTGGAGGCGACCAGCGGCAATACCGGCATTGGACTGGCCATGGTCTGCGCGGTAAAGGGTTACCGCTGTCAACTCATCATGCCTGAGTCGGCCAGCATCGAACGGCGTAAGATCATGATCGCCTTTGGCGCCGAGATCCTGCTGACCCCGGCCAAGAAGAGTACTGACGGCGCCATCGAACAGGCCTATGCCTTGGCCCGCCAGTATCCTGATCGTTATTTTTTGACCGACCAGTTCAACAACGAGGCCAACTGGCGCGCCCACTACCACGGAACCGGGCCTGAGATCTGGGATCAGACCGGGGGGCTGGTGACCGATGTAATCGCCACCATGGGCACCACCGGCACGGTGATGGGGCTGTGTCAATACTTTAGCGAGCACCACCCCGAGGTTCGGGTTACGGCCATGGAACCCTTTTACAATCACAAGATCCAGGGCTTGAAAAACATGAAGGAGTCCTACTGCCCCGGTATCTTTGATAAGAGTAAGCCCTTTCAGATCATCAATGTCCCGGATGAAGAGGCCTTTGCCACCGCCCGTCTGTTGGCCAGAAAAGAGGGGCTCTTTGTCGGCATGAGTTCCGGTGCCGCCATGTGTGCTGCCCTCACTCGAGCCAAACAGATCAAGGAGGGGGTGATTGTGGTCATCTTCCCGGATGGAGGCGAGAAGTACTTGAGCACGGCCCTCTTCTCCGAGGTCGCACCCGAGCCGGAAGCGATCAGGGCCTTGAAGTTTTATAACACCCTCTCCCACAAAAAGGAGCTCTTCACCCCCCTGCATAAAGACCGGGTCACCTTTTATGCCTGCGGGCCAACCGCCCATGAATTCGCCAACCTGGGTCACTGCCGACGCTTTGTCTTTGCCGATCTGGTGCAGCGCGTACTCACCGCCAAAGGGTATACGGTCAACTACTATATGAACTTCACCGATCTTGATGACAACACCATCAACGGTGCGGCCGCCAACAACCAACCCCTGAAGGAGTTCACGGAGTACTACATAGACCAGTATCTTGAAGACATGAAACAGCTCGGGGTCAGGCCGGCAACCGGTTATCCCAAGGCTTCCCAGCATGTCGGCGCCATGATCGACCTTGCCGCGCAGCTGATCAAAAAGGGGTATGCCTATGCCAAACACGGTTCGGTCTATTTCGATATCTCCAAATTTCATGACTACGGTAAGTTGTCCAGGGTGGACTTGAGTAAGATCCAGGTCGGCAAGACCGTGGATCTCGACGACTACGCCAAGGACAATCCCGTTGATTTTACTCTGTTGAAACGATCGACCTTGGCCGAACTGAAACAGGGGATCTTTTTCGAGAGCGAGTTTGGTAATGTCCGACCGGGTTGGCACGTGGAGTGTGCCGCCATGACCCTCCATTATCTGGGCGAGACCATGGATCTGCACACCAGTGGTTGCAACCTGATCTTCCCCCACCATGAGAACGAGAACGCCATTGCCCAGGCCATCACCGGCAAGCCCTTGGCACGCTACTGGCTTCATAGCGAAATGGTGCTGGTGGATGGCAAGAAAATGGGCAAGGAGAAGGGAAACGCCATTACCCTGCGCGAACTCCTGAGTCAGGGGTATACCGCCAGGGAGGTCAGGTTCTTTCTGTTGGGCACCCACTATCGGAAGACCATCGATTTTTCCGTGCGGCGTCTGGATGCGGCCAAGAAAAACCTGAAACGCCTTGATGAGTTCACCCGTAAGCTCATCTGTCTGCCCCTGGGGCTCCCCCATCCCCAAGTGGCCACCTATGTGACCACCATGGAAGAGGGTTTTTTTACCGCCTTGGACGATGATCTGAATATATCCAGGGCCATGGCCGCTCTCTTTGATTTTATCAAGAAGATGCACCCGGTCCTTGGCCAAGGCCAACTGGACCAAGATCAGAAGCGCTATATCTTTGAGGCCTTGGGTCGGGTCAACGAGGTGATCAATTGCCTGCGCTTGAAGGAGTGTCCCTTGGCCCCGGAGATCGATAAATTGATCATGGAGCGTGAACGGGCGCGCTTGGAGAAGGATTGGGCCAGGGCGGACGGGGTCCGCGATGAGTTGGTGCGCCAGGGGATTGCGGTGGTGGATACCGTGAAGGGACCGGTGTGGATTGAGGTGGATGAGCGTGGGGAGTGAAGTTTGGCCCCAAGTAATGGCAATCATCTCCGCTGTTAACAAGGTTGGCGGCCTACTGCGACAATTTTTCGAGAATTCTTAGGCCGAGAGTTGACAAGCATTTTAGATGTTGGTAGGAAGTAAAAGGCCGTCGGGGAGATAGCCTTGATTCGGTGATAGGCAAATGGGTTGCATCTTTTTTTATGAATGACTTTTGGAAAGGAGAAACGAGATGAATAAAGCAGAGTTGGTTAAATCAATGGCTACTTCAGCTGGCTTGTCACAGGTTGCTGCTGAAAAGGCCCTTGACGGTTTTGTTGAGGCGGTAAAGGGCAGTTTGGCTCAGGGTGAGACCGTGACTTTGGTGGGCTTTGGCACCTTTTCCGTCACCGAACGGGCAGCAAGGACCGGACGTAATCCGCAGACCGGCAAGTCAATCAAGATTGAGGCCAAGAAGGTCGCTAAATTTAAGCCAGGCAGTCATTTGGCCGATGCCGTGAATTGATTAGTTTGCTTACATTCTCTTGAAAATCCTTCCTCGAGGGTAACCTCCGTAGCGATGGGAGATGAAATCCTTGGCCTGCTGGCCAGGGATTTTTTTTTGCCAACAGGGGCGAGGAGCTCCACGCCGACGCTTTCGGTTGACAAAAATGGGCCATTTCAGTATAAACTGCTGCTAACAAATTAATAAAGAAAAGGCCAGGATGGCCTTTTTGCTTGAGGGCGGAGTTGCAAACTCGTTTTGACTGCGCTTGCCTAACCAAGGCCATTACCCGTGCCTTGGATCACAAGTTGTAACGAAGATGTCATCGGCGCCAGTAGCTCAGCTGGATAGAGCAACGGCCTTCTAAGCCGTAGGTTGGGGGTTCGAGTCCCTCCTGGCGCACCATGGTAAGCTTTTTGGGTTCCATGGTGTGATAAGCGCGGATGATCAGTATCCAATCGTTTCCTGAACGGTTGGTGGCGTTGGCATCAATGGTTGGCCTTGCCTTGTTCGGGCCCCTTGTTGCTGGCCATGATGGTTACCGTGGTCGGGGATAGTTACCCTTTATCGTGCTCCCTTCCCCACGGGGGAGTCTTTGCCGCGGCCGTGGACGGAAAAGAGCAGGCTGCCCCAGAGGCGACATACTCCCCGCTCAAGCAGAAAGAAAATTCTGGGCCATATGTCGACTTTGATCTCACTCCGCCGCTGACGGATAACCGGGAGATGGTTACCCTGTCGCAAGAGACCAAGTACCCGGAGTTAAGTTTTGTTACTGACGTACCCCTCTCCTCTGCCCGCCACCTCCCGCAAGGCATCGGCGGACTGGAGGGAGAAGCACGCAAAAAAGAGTTTATCGGGGCCTTGCTGCCCACCGTGATGGTCGCTGTCAACGAGGTCAGTCAGGAACGGCAGCAACTCCTGGCGATCCTGGCCGAGCTTGGTGGCCAAGCCGCGGAGGATACCTTCTCCGAGGAGCAACTGGCGTGGCAGCTGCAACTTGGAGCGGATAAGACCCGATTTGTGCTCTCCTTGGTCCGGAAATACGGGACCGCAAGTGCAACGGAACTGGTGGCCATGATCAATGTCCTGCCCCCCAGCCTGATCCTTGCCCAGGGGGCACTGGAGTCCGGTTGGGGCGGGTCCAAGTATGCGGTAGAGGCCAACAATCTCTTTGGTATGTATACCAGTGGCCGGGCCAGTCAGCTGAACGCCACGGACGGTCTTAGCGCCCCAAGGATCAGAGAGTATGACTCCATTTTAGAGTCGGTTCGCGCCTATGTCTTGAACATCAACCGGCTCCCCGCCTATCAGGAACTGCGGCGGATTCGCAGTCATACCCTTGACCCGATGCAGATCGCCGAGGGGCTGACGCGGTATTCGGAGCGTAAAGCGTTCTATATTAATGATGTTAAGCAGATCATTACCCTGAATAAGTTACAAGACTACGATGCCTTGATCCCGGCCGCCGGCTGACAGGGCGGCATGCTCTTCCACCTCATCCGTTTTAGCCCTTCCTTAACTTTAAACCCGTGGGACTATGATTATGGCACAGATCAACAGTTTTAGTACTCAGACCTTGGTGGTTGCCGTTGTCGTCGCCCTGGCCGTGGGCTTTTTTGGTGGGGTGATCTATAGTTCGATGCAAGGAGGTCATCCTGCCGGAGTGGCCTCAACCGGAACCCAGGGTGCGACCCCCGCCATGCCTGCCGCCGAGGGACAGGAGCAGGGGCAGGTCGGCTTGAATGCGCAGCAGGCCAGCGCCATTTTGTCCCTGGAACAGCGGGTGGCCACGAATGCCAAAGATGCCGACGCCTGGGTGCAGCTTGGCAATACCTACTTTGACACCAATAACTTTGTGAAGGCCATTGCCGCCTATAACCACTATTTGGCTCTGCAGCCCAATAATGCCAATGTCCTCACCGATCTTGGCATCATGTACCGCAATAACGGCCAGCCTACCGAGGCCATTACCGCCTTTGACCGGGCCTTGGCGGTTGATCCTAAGCATGTGCAGGCCACCTTTAACAAGGGGGTGGTATTGATGAATGATCTCCATGACATTGAAGGGGCGATTGCGGTATGGCAGAAATTGGTGGACGCCAATCCTGCTGCCACCGCTGCCAACGGCATGCCCATCACCCAAGTGATTGAGGACGCCAAGAAACAGATGGCGGCCGGCGGCGGTCAGTAGCATTGCACGCCGTGTTGACGAAGAGCGAGGGTTTGACTGCCGGTCAAACCCTTTTTTTGTTTATATGGTCATGGGTTGGACAGGGATGGAGCGACGAGGGCTGATACTGCTGTACACCGGCAATGGCAAGGGGAAGACCACTGCCGCCTTGGGCCAGGTGCTGCGCGCCGTGGGCCATGGGTTTCGGGTCTGCGTCATTCAATTCATCAAGGGGGGATGGCCCACCGGCGAGGCCAAGGCCTGCGCGGCTCTGGAGCAGGTGGAATTTCATGTCATGGGCAAGGGTTTTACTTGGAAACAGGACCCAGCGGAGACCCGGCGGGCCGCCGAGGCTGGCTGGGCCTTGGCTGAAGAGAAGATCTTGAGTGGTGCCTATGACCTGGTGGTGCTGGATGAGCTAACCTACCTGCTGACCTATCAGTTGGTTGCGGAGGCCCGGGTCTTGGAGGTGATCCGCAAGCGTCCGGCCCAGGTGCATCTGGTGATTTCCGGCCGTGATGCCAGCCCGGCCTTGATAGCGGTGGCGGATCTGGTTACCGAGATGCGCGCGGTCAAACACCCCTATGCCTCGGGCATTAAGGCCCAGGCCGGTATTGAATATTGACGGTTTCGCTAAAACCGCTCAACCATCGCTGGCACGCCCAGTAACCCATTGAAATCACATCGGCAGATGGTCAGCTTCACGACTTTTTGCGATGCCTTCAGTATTGACGGGTTTTTGTCAAATCGGCAAGATTGCGGGTCTGGCGCGGGGCTCAGGGGAGGGCCATGGCGGTGGTGAAGTCAAGATCGCTCAACGGTCTGCCCTGGCTTAAGGCATGGCCGATCTGGGTGCCGAAATGGGCAGCCTCCTCCTGTTGGCCCTTGGAGTGGCCGAAATGGGGATAGTAACGACTCAAGAGCGGCCACCGTTCCGGGGACTTGCCGGCTATCTTCAGGAAGACGCCGATGGTGCGCCAGGGTTCCGGGCTCGGGTGGGAGAAGATAATGACATTGGGGACGGTGGCGCCGCAGCGTCGCAGCATTCTGGAGAGTCCGTGGTAGTGTAGGCGCCAGTAGCCACGGCAGGAGATCACCGGCAGGACGGTTTGATTACGGAAGAGGGTCTGGCCATCGCGGTCGAGCAAGGAGAGGATGGGGCCGCTCGGGTTGTACGACCACGTGGGGCCGCCAAGGATGACCAGATCGTAAGGCTCGCGGCAGGTCGGCGGCAGGGGTTGGATCGGAACGCGCAGCCGCAAAAAGGTGGTGATCATCATCTTCAGGCAGGAGGCGAAGGAGTCGGTGGGGAATTTCAACGGCTCGCACGGGGTGATCCGCTCCTTAACCACCAGGTGGCCCTCCTGGGCCAGGGATGTCTGGAGCTGGCGCAGCAGACAGCTGGTCTGGCCGCTGAAGGAGTAGGAGAGGATGAGGACTCTTTTTTTGCTGACTGCGGGGCAATTGTTCACAGCGATCATCAGGGGATGGATTTGCGGGACAAACACACTCTGGCCTGTGGGCGACAGCGGATTGCCGGGGGCCGCAAGACCAGGAATTTTGTCGGTTTCGCCAAACGCCATCAACCGACTCGGATACGCAAGAGAGCAGCTTGCCGTTACCTTGGCGGATGGGCGATTTTTTTGGATTTTTTACGAGACCATCAATTTTTAATCTCCTATAGTATATGGATATGGTCTCGGTCGCAAGACCATTATCGCTTAGGAGCCGTTAGTAAATCGCTTATACCGTTTTGCATCTTCCTTGACGGCACCTTTTGCATGTCGGGCTATCGACCATGACCAAGAGGTGACGGTTTCGCAAAAACCGCTTAACCGCCCCTGGCATACCCCGTAACACATTGGAATTGTGGGGCGGATGGTCATCCGCGCGATTTTTTGCGATGCCATCAGATATGAACTGACTAACGGCATAGTTTCGGGATTGACCCAAGAGGTTGACAACACGAGGGGGGAGAGGATGGAGAATCGATACGACGTGGTGATTGTCGGGGGCGGCTTGTCCGGCCTGAGTACCGCTCATTTTATACGAACTCTGCTCCCGGGACGGAAGGTCCTGGTCATGGAGAAGAGCGCCCGCCCCGGCGGGGCGGTACAGACCTTCAAACAGAGTGGCTTCCAAGGGGAGTGGGGACCCCACGGCTTTCTCGACAACACTCCGGAGAGTCAGGAGTTGCTCCACGATACCGGCCTCTACGATGAGGCCCAGGCCGCGCCGCTTGGCGATTTTTTCCGCTATGTCTGCCATGGCGGCAAACTGGTACGCTTGCCCCAAAGCCTGAAGGCGGTGCTGACCACGCCGCTGGTCTCGGCCTTTGGTAAGCTGAGGGCCTTGGCCGAGCTGTGGAAGACGCCCATGGCCCAGGAGATGACTATTGGCGAGTGGGTGGAGTACCGTTTCGGCCGAGAACTGTTGCCCCTGGTGGATGCGGCGGTTACCGGCAGTTTTGCCGGCGATTACACCAAGCTCTGTATCGACGCGGTGATGCCGGGGGTACGCCGGCTGGAGATGGAGGCGGGGTCGGTGCTGCGGGGGCTGATCCGTAAAAAGCGGGGGGGGGATGGCAAGAAACTGGACCGCTTGCCCTCCATGCTCAATTTCCCGGAGGGGATGGAGCGGCTGGTCAAGGTCCTGAGTGCCCGGCAGGAGGTGGCCTGCAATACCCTGGTCCAGGGGGTGGTCCAGCACCAGGAGGGGTGGCAGGTGCAGACCGATCAGGGGCCGGTAATCGCCGCCCATGTGGTCCTGGCCTTGCCGGTCAATGCCTGCCTGCAGCTCCTGTCATCATACAAACCGCCCCCCATCGCCTGCGTCCCGGTCTCGCGGATCATCAATGTGGTGATGGGTTTTGCCGGCTCGGCCAAGGTCCCGTACGGCTTTGGCTATTTGGCCCCGGAACGGGAGGGGCGTTTTACCCTGGGTGCCATGTTTACCTCCCACATGTTTCCGGACCGGGCGCCCAACGGTCAGGTCCTGATCGAGGCCTTGGTGGGCGGGCGGCGTCACCCTGAGCGCCTGATCCTCTCGGATGAGGAGTTGGTCGATCGGGTCTATGCCGATCTCGGAGAGTTGATGGAGCTGCCCGAGCCCCCTCTGTTCGTCAAGGTCCTGCGGCCGGAGCACGGCATCCCGCAACTGGAGATGGATCACCCGCGGCTGTTGGCCTGGCGTCAGGAGATGGAGCAGGAGTTCTCCGGTCTCCATATCTGCGGTTTCGGTTGGGACGGCATTGGCATGAACGATATGATCAAGTCCGCCAAGAAGACGGTAATGGCCATTGCCGCCGGAGGCCTGCGTCCCGATGAGGAGGCCAAGGTCAAGCCGGTCTATTTCTAACTCTCCAGGGGGAGATAGATCGTGGCGGTGGTGCCCCCCCCCGGGGTCGGGTCAAGCACGATATGGCCTTGGTGCTTCTTGATGATCGACAGGCTGATGGCGAGTCCCATGCCCATCCCTTTCTGGCTGCCGCGACCCTTGGTGGAAAAATAGGGGTCAAATACCTTCGGCAGGATCTCCGCCGGAATCCCGCTCCCGTGATCGATAACCGATAACCGCAGGTATTGGGTGTTGCCCAGGTCGGCATGGGTCTCCCCGCCGTCCGGATAGTTACGGGCCATGATGTGGATTTCGCCACCGTCCGGCATGGCCTCTTTGGCATTGCTCAGCAGATGATGGATGACACTGCTCAGTTGCATCTCATCGGCCATGACCTGCCACAGGTTGGCGTCCAGATCGAGCTGGAAGCGGTAGCCTGGCGGCTGATTGGCGGTCAGCAGGTCGATGATGCGCTCCAGATTGACCTTGGTCTTGATGGGAAAGCCGCCCTCGGAGAAGGTGATCAAGGAGCGCGCCAGTTCAGCGGCCCGAAAGCAGGTGCTCTTGGCGGTGCGTAGACTGGCCGCGGCAGGACTCTGGTGGCCGCATTCGCAAATGCCGATCTCAATAAAACCGATAATGCCGGTGAGCAGATTGTTGAAGTCATGGGCAATGCCCCCGGCCAGGATGCCGATGGACTCCAACCTCTGCGCTCGTTGTGCCTCCAACTCCATCTTCAGCCTGTGGCTGATGTCCTTAAAGACGATGACCGCCCCGCCTAGTTGGGGGGAGGGTGAGACGGTATACTCCACCGGGAACGAACTCCCGTCTTTCCGCCAAAACACCTCGTCCCCTTGTTGCCGCACCTGACCGTCCCCCAGGGTCTTCCTGACGGCGCACTCCGCCCACGGGTTGGGGGCGCGGTCCTTGCGGGTGTGGTGGATCAGTTGGTGCTGATTCTTGCCGATGAACTCCTGTTCCGTAAAACCGGTCATCCGTAGGGCCGCCGGGTTGGCAAAGGTGGTCAAGCCCTGTGCGTCAATCCCGCAGATCCCCTCCGCCGCCGCCTCCAGGATAAGCCTGTTCTTGAGCAGGGCCATCTCCAGCAGGTCGCGGTTGCGTTTGAGTTCAAAATGCAGCGCCACCCGCACCCGGACATTCTCTTGGCTGAACGGTTTGTGGATATAGTCCACGGCGCCGTGGTGAAAACCCTTCAGTTCATCATCTTCATTGGCCAAGCTGGTAATAAAGATGATGGGGGTCCGGCTGTGTTGCGGCATCTGGGCGATGCGGCGGCAGACCTCATAGCCATCAATGCCCGGCATGACGATGTCGAGCAGGATGAGGTCGGGGGCCACCTCTTCCAGGATGCGCAGGGCCATTTCGCCACTGGGGGCAACCAACACCTCATAGGCGTCCTTCAGCACAAAGCCCAGGATGGTGAGACTCTGCGGGTCATCATCAACGATCAGGATGGTCCCCCGTTTGTCGGGCCGTTCGCCAGCACGCGGTGGGTGGTTGCCCGGGCGGCCTGCCGGGTTGCTGTCATGCGTGCTCATAGGTTACCTCTGCTCTCCATGTTCTTTCTCCAGTTGCGCGGTCATATGCTTGATTAACTCCAGGGCCTGGCGAAAGTCATACTTCTCCAGGCAGCGATCAACGGCGGCGATCTGGTC
>CAYSFY010000084.1:17155-18062 GCA_964430285.1 uncultured Desulfobulbia bacterium | reverse complement strand
TTCAGGCTTGATCGCGCCGTGGACGACGCTCCCACAACAAGAATAGATGTTTCTCATTGTTGCCGGTTCATTTACTATAGGCACCATGGCAACGCCCCCTCCCCCAGCCACCATCACCGCCCTGCGCCAACACCTCCTCGCCTGGTTTGCCGCCCATGCCCGGCCCCTGCCCTGGCGGCAGGACTATCACCCCTACCAGGTCTGGATCTCCGAGGTCATGCTGCAACAGACCCAAATGGAGCGCGGGGTCCTCTATTACCAACGCTGGCTTGAACGCTTCCCCGGGTTTGCCCAGGTGGCCATGGCCGGCGAAGAGGAGATCTTGAAGCTGTGGGAAGGGCTCGGCTACTACTCCCGGGCCAGGAATCTCCATGCCCTGACCAAAATCGTGATGGCCGACCATGGCGGCGAGTTGCCGAACACGCTCACCGGACTCCTGGCCCTGCCCGGCATCGGCAAGTACACGGCCCGGGCAATCTTGAGCATCGCCTACGAACAGGACTACCCGGTGGTGGACGGCAATGTGGAACGCCTCTTTGCCCGCCTGTTCGCCATTGACCAGCCGGTGAAGTCCACCCTGGCCCACGAGCGCATCTGGGCCTTGGCCGAGGCCCTGCTGCCGCGCGGCGAGGCCAGGGCTTGGAATCAGGCCTTGATGGAGTTCGGGGCCTTGGTCTGCGTCCGCTCGACCCCCCGCTGCGCCCTCTGCCCCATGACCAGCGAGTGCCAAAGTTATCAGCAGGGGGCCACGAGCCAACGGCCGGTGAGCGGCCCCGCCACCAAGATCATCCCGCTCACCTTTGTGGTGGCGGTGATTTGCGATGCCGCAGGCCGGATCTTCGTCCGCCAACGGCCGGCGGGGGAGCGCTGGGCCAAGCTGTGGGAGTTCCCCGCCGCCCCCTTGGCG
>CAYSFY010000084.1:931-17145 GCA_964430285.1 uncultured Desulfobulbia bacterium | reverse complement strand
CCCGGCCCCAGCCGTGACCGACGCCATCGGCCAGGAGAGCGGGCTGACCATCACCATTGACCGCCCGCTGCCCATGGTCAGCCACAGCTTCACCAAGTACCGGGCCGTCCTCCACCCCTTCCGCTGCCGCCTGGTCGGCGCACCTCCCCCTGGGACCACCACCAGCCGTTGGCTGCCCCTGGCCGACTTGAACGGGCTCGCCTTCTCCGCCGGTCACCGCCAAGTGATCACTGCCTTGCAGGGCAAATCGCCGGCTGACGAACCCTAACAAAAGTTGATGGAATCGCAAAAAGTCGTGAAGCTGACCATCTGCCAATGTAATTTTAATGGATTACTGAGCGTGCCTGCGACGGTTGAGCGGTTTTTGCGAAACCGTCAAAAGTTCATGGGCAGGGGTTGCGTTTCTGTTCGCCACATGATTCTCACCACGAAGGCCACGAAGGGCACGAAGGCATGGCGCAGACAAGAGAACAAGAGCAAGGGGTCGCCGAATACATCCGGGCGTTGAAGGGGTCTCCCCGATTTGGCCCCCAGGTGGTGCACCACGAGGAGCTGGCCGCGAGCGACCCCCAGTTCGCCGAGCTAGCAAGCCCGCTGCCCCCTGCCCTGGCTGCGGCCCTCGGGGAATCGGGCCACCAACGCCTGTTCAGCCACCAGGCCCAGGCCATCGACCTCATCCGCGCCGGCCGCGATGTCATCGTCGCCACCCCCACGGCCAGCGGCAAGAGCCTGATCTACACCCTGCCGGTGCTGGAACGGCTGCTCACTGATCCGGCTGCCCATGCCCTCTACCTCTTCCCCTTGAAGGCCCTGGCCCAGGACCAACTGCGGGCCATCGACGCCTTCTGTCGTCACCTCCCCGGCCTGGAGGCAGGCACGGCCCTGATCTGCGACGGCGACACCTCGGCCTACCGCAGGAAGAAGATCCGCGAGCAGCCCCCCCGCATCCTGATCACCAACCCGGACATGCTCCACCTCTCCATGCTGGCCTACAGCGCGAACTGGGCCGCCCTGTGGCCGGGGTTGAGCCACATCATCATCGACGAGGTGCACTCCTACCGAGGGGTCTTCGGCAGCCATATGGCCTGGGTGGCGCGGCGGCTCTCCCGCATCTGCGCCCGCTTCGGGGCCCGGCCCCAGTTCGTGCTCTCCTCCGCCACCGTGGGCAACCCCGGCGAGCTGGCCCGCAACCTCGTCAACCGCGAGGTGGAGGTGGTCAGCAGCAGCGGCGCCCCCCGGGGCAAGAGACACTTCATCTTCCTGAACCCCACCAACTCCGCTGCCCATGCGGCGAGCCAGCTCCTGGAGGCGGCCTTGAAACGGGGGCTGCGCACCATCGTCTACACCCAGGCCCGCAAGATGACCGAACTGATCTTCATGTGGACCCGGGAGCGGCTGGGGGGGCTCAGAGGGAAGCTCACCTCCTACCGGGCCGGCTTCCTGCCCGAGGAGCGGCGGGAGATCGAGGGCCGGCTCAGCAGCGGCGAACTCCTGGGGGTGATCTCCACCAGCGCCCTGGAGTTGGGCATCGACATCGGCAGCCTGGACATCTGCATCCTGGTGGGCTATCCCGGGACCATCATGGCCACCTGGCAGCGCGGCGGCCGGGTGGGCCGGCGGCAGCGGGACTCCCTGATCGTCATGGTGGGCCAGGAGGACGCCCTGGATCAGTACTTCATGCGGAACCCCCGCGCCTTCTTCGACCGGGGGGTGGAGGCGGCGGTGCTGAACCCCGCCAACCTGACCATTGCCAAGCAGCACCTGCTGTGCGCCGCGGCCGAGGCGCCCCTCCGGGCCGACGATCCGCTCATGGCCGAGCCCGCGGCCCGGGTGGCGGTGGCCGAACTGGTGGCCGAGGCAGCCCTGCTCACCGGGGCCGACGGCCGCACCTGGTACAGTGGCCGCAAGTACCCGCACCGTCACGTGGACCTCAGGGGCAGCGGCAACGCCTTTGTCATCCGCGAGGCTGGCGACCACGGCCAGGAGTTGGGGCGCATCGACGGCCTCCGTGCGCTGAAGGAGTGCCACCCCGGCGCCATCTACCTGCACCGGGGCGAGAGCTGGCTGATCACCGCCCTCGACCTGGAGGGGCACGAGGTGACCGCCCAGCGGCGCGAGGTCAACTACTTCACTCGTACCATGGGCAGGAAGGAGACCGAGATCTTGCAGGTGACAGAGGTGGTGGCGCTAACCGCGGCTACCGGCCTCGGCTACCGGGTGTCGCTGGGGCGGCTCAAGGTCACCGACCAGGTCACCGGCTTCCAGCGCCGTCTGGTCAACGGCCACCGGCTGATCGCCAGCGAACCCCTGGAGCTGCCGCCCACGGTCTTCGAGACCGAGGGGCTGTGGATCGAGATCCCCGAGACTCTGCAACGACAGCTGGAGGAGGAGTTCATCCACTTCATGGGCGGCATCCACGCCCTGGAACACGCCGCCATCGGCATCTTTCCGCTGCTGGTCCTCTGCGACCGGAACGACGTGGGCGGCATCTCCACCCCCTTTCACCCCCAGGTCGGAGGGGCCGCCGTCTTCATCTACGACGGGCACCCCGGCGGGGTGGGGCTCTGCCGCGAGGCCTTTGCCAAGATCGGCGAGTTGCTGGCCCAGACCATGGCGGTGATCCAATCCTGCCCCTGCGAGAACGGCTGCCCATCCTGCGTGCACTCCCCCAAGTGCGGCTCGGGCAACCGGCCCATTGACAAGGGCGCGGCCAAGCGGCTGCTGGCCGGGCTGCTGGCGGGGGGCGAGGATGCGGGCTTCGCAAGGGTGACGGTGGTGCAGGATGCGGGGGAGAGGGCCCAGCCGCCGCTGGCCGTGGAGGAGAGCGATGGAGCACGGCACACGGTGGCTCGCCCCAGGATCCCGGCACGCTACGGGGTCTTTGACATCGAGACCCAGAGGTCCGCCGCCGAGGTGGGGGGGTGGCACCTGGCCGAGCGCATGCTGGTGAGCGTGGCCGTGGTCTACGATGCCGGGCTTGATGAGTATCTGGTCTTCCGGGAGGGGGAGGTGGAGCGGCTGATCGCCCACCTGCACACCCTGGAGCTGGTGGTGGGCTTCAACAACAAGCGCTTCGACAATCAGGTGCTGGCCGGCTACGGCGCCCACGATCTGGCCTCCCTGCCCACCCTGGACATCCTGGAACAGGTCAAACAGCGGCTGGGTTACCGGCTGAGCCTGAACACTCTAGCCGAACACACCCTGGGGGTGAAGAAATCCGCCGACGGTCTCATGGCCCTGAAGTGGTACCAGGAGGGACGCATCGACAAGATCATCACCTACTGCCGCCAGGATGTGGAGGTCACCCGCAGCCTCTATCTCTTCGGCCTGGACAAGGGCTATCTGCTCTTCAAAAACAAGGCGGGCAGCATCGTGCGCTGCCCGGTGGATTTTTCCGTGCAGCCGTGAGGTGAGCGAGGCCGAGGTTTGCCCCCTTCCCTGCTTGATTTTACTATCGTTCCCACGCTCCTGCGTGGGAACGATGCCGAGATGATGAAATCTTGCGCTTCCTCGGCATGATGCTATAACTTTGACGGAACCCTGTGCCCCCCTTCCCTGCTTGGATTTTTCCCGACCTTGACAACGCCCGCGAAAAGCGAAATGATATTAACATAAGCATCACCTCTCCACGCCACCTCTCCACGCACCTCAGCGCACACTTCGACCGGAGGGTATCCCCATGAAGACCCGATCCGTTTTCGCCCTGGCCCTGGCCCTGTTGCTGCTCTCCTCCCTTGATGGTCCCGGGGCGCGGGCCGAGACCCACACCATCCCCTTGGCTGCCCACTGGAGCCTGGTCAATACCCCCATCGAGCCTACGGACACCGCCATCGCCTCGGTGCTTGACGGGGTGTGTTTCCAGTCGGCCTGGGCCTGGCAGCAAGGGGGGTGGCTCATCCATACCTCGCAAGGGGCCAAGGCAACGGCCGCCTATGCCGCCAGCAAGGGGTTTGGCCTGTTCACCGACATCCATGCCGGCGAGGGGTTCTGGGTCCGGGGGTGCGGCACCTTCGGGACCGAGCTGGTGATCCAAGGCCAAGTGGCGACGGAGACGGCCCCGGCCTACCAACCGGGCTGGCACCTGGTCGGCCTCAAGGGGGTTGCGGCCAAGCCGGTGGCCGAGGTGCTCACCGCGCAGGTGGTCAGTGTCTGGTCCTGGGACAAGACCTTGGGCAACTGGCGGGTCTATCTCCCCTCGGGCCTTGACGCCTATCTGGCCGCCAAGGAGTTCGAGCCCCTGGTGGAGATCAAGCCCACTGACGGTTTCTGGGTCAATGCCGACGCCGGCTTGGGAGAACCGCCCGCCCCGCCCACCCTGGAGCCGGTGAAGAGTTGCGCGGCCCTGCTCGCTGGCTTCCAGAAGAAGGCCATCGCCCGCATGGAGCAACAGGTAGATAGCTACCGCGACATCTACCAGACCTATGGCTGCTCATCCTACACCGGTTGGTGGCCTCCGGCGGCCTATGAGGATATGGTCACCGGCGTCGGCGCACCCGTGCCCGCCTCCCCCAAAGCGGAGAGCTACTCCGAGACCAATGTTCAGGTGGCCGGGGTGGATGAGGCCGACTTTGTCAAAAATGACGGCAAGTACATTTACCTGCTGGCCGCGAAGCGCCTCCACATTGTCGATGCCTGGCCGCCGGAAGAGGCCCACGAGATCGCCTCGCTTCCCGTGGAGGGCGAGCCCTTGCGCATGTTCGTGGACGCGGGCAAGGCCTATATTTACTCCACCGTGGATGCGGAACAGCCACTCCCCGAACCCGGCGGGGCCATGGCCATGCCGATCATGTGGGATGGCTCCTACGGCTATTATTACGGGGAGGCCAAGATGAAGATCACGGTGGTGGACATGGCGGAGATCACCGCACCAGTTGTGATCCGGGAGATGACCGTTAACGGCAGCTATCTCAACTCCAGACGGATCGGCAACGCCGTCCACACCGCGGCGACATTTCCGACGCCGCGGATCACCGGTCTCACTTACTGGCCCGAGGAGTTGAACGTCTGCTACCAGTGGTACGACTACGAGTACTGGCCGGGGAACGGCACGGTGACGGAGCCCAAGTTCAGCGCGCAGGAGATCGTGGCCATGTTCGAGGCGGTGAAGGAGCAAAACCGGGCCACCATCCTGGCCACCGATCTTAGCCAGTGGCTGCCCACGGTCACTGATCGTCAGCAGGTGAACGGCGATACCCAGGAGGAGGTCAACATCATCGGTCAGTGCGGCGACTACTACCAAGCCCCCTTGCCGGACCAGGAGAACTCCAACTTCCTCACCCTGATCTCCACGGCCATGGATGGCAGCGGCGAGGTGCACGGCACCACGGTCATCGGCCAGCAGGGAACGGTCTATGCCTCCACCGCTGCCCTCTATGTCGCCTCCTCCCAGTGGCGGTATGGCAACCAGCCCTGGTTCTTTACCGACCAGGCCGGGATTGATCAGGCAACCCTGATCCACAAATTTGCCTTGAACAACCAGCTGGTCTCGACCGTTTATAAGGGGAGTGGGGTGGTGAAAGGGAACCTGGCCAACCAGTTTCACATGGATGAGTACCAAGGCGCGCTCAGGGTGGCCACCGGTATCGGCTGGGGCACGCAACAGGGCAATACGGTCTCGGTACTCAAGGAGGTCAATGGCGAGTTGGTGAAGGTGGGTCAGGTGGATGGCATCGCGCCGGGGGAGGATATCCGCTCCGTGCGTTTTGACGGGGAGCGGGGCTTTGTGGTCACCTTCAAGAAGACCGATCCGCTCTTTGCCTTAAATCTCTCCAACCCCGTTGCCCCGGCCATCAGCGGCGAACTCAAGATCCCGGGGTTCTCCACCTACATCCATCTCCTGGACCAGGATCATCTCCTCACCATTGGCTACGATGCCGAAGACATGGGCACCTTTGCCTGGTTTGAGGGGATCATGCTGCAGATCTTCGATGTCAGCTCCATCTCCTCGCCCACCCTGCTCCACAAGGAGATCATCGGCACGCGGGGCACTGCCTCGGATGCGACCAGCGACCACCACGCCTTCAACTACTTCGCCCCCAAGGGGGTGCTGGCCATCCCCATGGTGGTCTGCGAGGGCGGCAACAACGGCGGCTACGGCAGCGACATGACCTTCAACGGCCTGATGGTCTACGATGTCTCGGCAACGACCGGCTTCTCCCATCGCGGCGACATCGCCCACCCCTTCCCCCCGGCGTATGAAACCAGCTGGAGCGGCCAGTGCGGCCAGTGGTGGTGGAGCAATCCCGACTCCTTGGTCAAGCGCTCGGTGTTCATGGACGACTACGTGTTTTCGATTACCAGCAACACCATCAAGGCCGCCAGTCTGAACGACCTGGCTACCGAGCTAGCGGTGCTCACCTTCCCCGAGGTGGACCCCCCGCCCCAGACGCCATAAGCACCCGCAGGCCGCGGGACCAGCGCAGGGAGTCTCATTGTCCCCCTCTCTCTGAACGCGTTTCAGGGAGAGGGGGGTATTTATTTGCCGTTAGGGCGCAAGGGTGTGCATGGCTTTTTCTTGCGCACCGCTTACCTACAGCTGCTTTTTAAAAAAATCGCCAATGACCTCGAACAGCGCCTTTTCAGACTTGCCCCGGGCGATGCGATCGAGCAGTTTGATCTGGTCGTGCTCCTCCGCCTTGGAAAATTCGAGCCCCAACGTATAGTTCATCGGTCTCTTATCCAGTTCTTTATTGAACCATGCGGGTCTACAGGAGATAAAGTGTCCCCGGCCAGACCCGTCCACAAAACGCAACTTCAGGCAACACCCCTCCCGATCGTTACAAGCGAAGAAAAAGTGCAGGCCATCCGCTTGCATGCTCGGCAACACTATACTCGCGCCGTGCAGAGATAGGGTATTGATCTCAACCCCGACCGGCCCGGCAAGTGCCTCGCCACTCTCATCGGCCAGCAACAGATCCACCGCAATCTTGGCCGCTATGCGTTGGGACTTGCGTCGTTCATCCATCTTCCCCCCTTCATCAATCCATTAACCGCACATCTGGCAGCACCCGGTGCGCATGATTTTTTCATTTGGCACACCAATTTCGTATACGATCCTCTCCACCTGCGCAACGAAAAACTGTGGTGCCCCTCCCTGCCGCCGCTAACCAATTGACTATTCGTTTCCTTTTGAGGATAATGGCGCATGGGTTATTTACGGCTGTTGCGGAGTGATGCTGTTAGCCCCCTGGCGTACGAATACTCTTCTCTTCCCCTCCATTCCAGTAAAGGGACGTTATGGACCTACAAGGCAGTTTTGAAAGCCTCTTTCTGACCAGTCTGTTGCAGCTGCTGTGTGATGAAAACAAGAGCGGCGTGCTGCGGGTGACCAGTGGTGCCAAGGAGAGCAAAGTCTTTTTCAAGAACGGGACAATCGTCTACGCCATCAGTTCGGAGAAACAGTCCCGCTTAGGCTATTTGTTGCGCAATAACGGCCTGATCTCGGCGGAACAGCTGCAGAAATGCCTTGAACTCTCTCGGGAGCAGAAGGAGTCCCTGGGCAAGACCCTGGTGGACACGGGTTGCCTCTCCCGCGAGACCTTGGATGAGTACAACCGCAAGCAGATCGAGGAGATCCTGTACAACATCCTCTTCTGGGATCAGGGACAGTTCGAATACAAGGATTGCGCCCTGAACCTGACCGGGATGCTGGTGACCGAACTGAATCCCATGCGCCTGATTCTTGAGGCCTCCCGCCGGATTGACGAGATGTCGGTGCTGACCAAACAGATCCCCAGCGACGACTTGATCTTTAAGATCTCCGACAAGAACAGGCAGACCCAGGAGATCAAATTCACCGCCAACGAGTGGCGAGTCATGACCCTGGTGGATGGCTCCCGTACCGTGCGCCAGATCATCAACGAGAGCGGCTATGACTCCTTTGCCGTGTATAAGATCCTCTACTCCCTCTTGTCCTACGGCTTGATCGAAAAGAGCGTCGGGGTGCAATTGGAGGTTGGGGAGTCACAGAATGACTATTCGGCCATCATCACGGTCTACAACGACATTATCGAGGCCTTGCATACCAAAATTGCCTTAGAGCTTGGCATGCAGAGCACAGGCTTAATCGAGGAGAGCAAAGCAGACGTAGGGGCGGAGTTTAAGGGGGTCATTGCCGCGTACTCCTTTGGCAGGCCTGTCGCCCAGATCGCCCAAGGGGTCAAGACGGTGCTTACCCAATTTGAATACGCCGAGGAGGGGAGCCATCTGTTGATGCGTAGCTTCAACGATTTTTTCCGCAACATCCTCCTGCGCGTCAACCAGACCCTGGGTAGCAGCCAGACCATGGCCTTGGTGCGGGAGACGGAAAAGGTCCTGGAGTACGTCAACAAGTATCAGGCAAGCTCCACCGAGAAGAAGAGGATCATCAATGATGTGAGGAACATCATGCTGGAGGTGGTCAAGGAGATTGAACAAGGGGGTGGCAGTTCGCAGAAGGGGGGGCTGTTCTCCCTGTTTGCCAGAAAGTAGCCGCCACAAAGGTTAGGAGCCGTCACGAAATAACATGGGCAATCTGGCTCATTCCTTTACGGCTCCTTATGCCATTTGGGCTATCGTGAACGGCGGAGTTATTTTATTCCAATGGCGAAGCGGCCCCAGCCCACCCCCAGGCCCTGGTGCCCAGGGCCTGCTTACCCCGCGACCTTTACCCCGCCAAGGGCCAGGATCGACAAGGCGGCAGTGCGGCCCAAGGCCTGGATGGTCGACAGGGTCTGCATCGAGATGACGCTGGAGAGCAGCATCACATAATCCGAGATGAACAGCAAGACCACCGTGGCCAGGATCAGATTGATGACATCCCCCACTTTGCCGCCGGCGTATTTTTTCCTCGCCTTATTGAAGGCAATGAGGATCAGGATGTAAATGCCCAGGGTCAACAGCAGGATGATGGTACTGGAATCAGTATTCATGGGGATACCTCCGTTTCTGTTTGTCCGTTCAGGTCAGAGTGGCCCCTCTCTCCCGGAGTGAGGCCATTGATGATGGTGACTATCTCCTCAAGGGTGTCTTTGGCATCGGACTGCTTCTTCACGATGACCCCCAGAAAGTTGGGGCCGATCCGAAACATCGCCAACTGTTCGCCACTCTTGCGGGTAAAGGCGAGATACCGAAACCCCTTCCCCACCTTCGCACACCGCTTCCCCCACTGCGCCAACGCCTGAGCAAAGCCGCTACCAGGGGGCTCATTCATCCGGGCGATGGGACGCCCCTCCCCATCGACCATGAGGTAGCCCTTGACGCCCAACACCCCGGCGAGGGCAGAGAGATCAACCGGCACTGGAGACGGCATCGCAGGACAACAATTTGCTTACGGCCAGATTCAAGGCCATGAGGAACTCGGCCGAGGCCGGCAACGGGGAGGCAATCAGGATCAGGTAGAGCGAACCGGCGATCCGGCGGCTCAGGACCCGCCTGTCCTCAATGGCGATCACCTGCTCTTGGAGGTCGGGATATGAGGCGCTGCCGATGGCGAAGTTGGCGGCAATCATGGCCCCCAGCCCCAGCAGTACCTCGCTCTTGGTCTTGAGGGAGAGGACATGGACCAGCCGGTGGTCGGCTGCCTGGTAGAGGTAACACCCCTGCACCCCCGGAAACAAGAGAAAGGGTCTGACAATGGGGGCGATGGCATCTGTTTCCGGCGGCCTGGCAACGGGTGCGACTCTCTCCGCCCCTCTGATGGTGATGGTGTTGAGGTATTGGCACGCCTGGCAGCGGACTTGAATGGTCTTGCCGGCTATGGCACCCTCGGTGAGCAGGTTTTTGGCCCCGCAATCCTCGCAAAAAAACATAGGCGCTATTTTTTAAACAGTTGCCTGATTTTGCCGAAGAATGTGGGCGCGGGCGCGGTGTGATCTTGCCGGGGCAGGGTTGCCGTAGGGGGAGTGGGCTCTAGCCGCGTCTCTTCCGCCAGGGCAGGCGCCGCCGCTGCTGCCGGGGGCTTGTCGGTAGCGGCGGCAGCTTTCCCGGTGGCCTGATCAGCGTGGTATCGCCCCGTGGTTAGACGGATCGCCTCTCGCTGCCAGACCACAAAGTCATGCACCAAGGAGTGGATGACGACCAACAGCGAGGCATCGCCACCGGTACCCACCCCGGTGGAGGCGGTTGTCAACCGGGCACTCAGGGATTCGAGGAGTGCGGCCCCTGCCGCCCTGTCGCTTGGAGCCATGGCCGCAAGCTGGGCGGACACGGCGGCCAGCATGTCCAAGGCGATACTGTCGGCAGGGGGTAACCCCTGCTGAGCGGACACGGCGGCAAGCTGCCGGTGGAGGGCAGCAATCGCCGCATCGGAGCACTCTCCTTGCAGCCCGGTAATCATGGGGCCAAGCTCGTCAAGCCATGGGGGGGATGACGATGCCGACGGCGAGGGCTCCACCGGCGCGCTGACAATCCCTGCCGCGAACAGCTCCTCGGCAGCATCGGCCTCACCGGCGGCGCGGTCGAAGGCAAGGTCCTGATCGTCAATGGCGTTGAACTCCTGCTCGCTCAGCAGCTCGCTCAATTCACTTTTGCCAACCTCATCGGCAACCGAGATGGTCTTGCCGTGGCTCACCGCCCGGTCGGGCTCTTCCGCCAGGGGAAGCACCTCGGCCATGAGCTCTTCGGCATCCCCGCTTTCCGCGTATGGAGGCAACGGCATGGCCTCTGCAAATATGGAGCTGGAAAAACTCTCCTCACTTTGGAGCAAGGCCTCTTCCTGCATCACCAAGACCCCGGCATCCTCCTCCGGGGCGGCCTTGGTCTCTTCCTCCATGACCATGAGGAAGGGCTCCTCTGCCGGGGCTCGGGTCTCTTCCTCCACGACAGAGACCACGAGCTCCTCCTCCGGGGTGGCCTTAATCTCTTCGTCCATGACGGCGACCACAAGCTCCTCCCGCGGGGCAACGGCCTCCTCCATGGACATCGCCGGGCCTTCATCCCCGACCGACAGCATGACATCCTCGTCCACTACCGCCGCCGGCGCGCAGAGCGCGTCGGCAGCCGGGAGCACATCCGGCGGAGGCGGCTCAGCTTTCCGCCGTGCCGGTGTTTTCTTGGACTCCTTTGCCGGGGCGTCAACCTTTTTACCGCGGGCCTTGGCACGAGTCTCCTTTTTGGGCGGAGGCAGAAGCTCCGCCAACGACTCCGCGCCACCGCCGATTTCCGGTGCTGCCGGCAAGGGGACGGTCTCGTCAACCATCCGGGCCGGGGCGAGCGCCTCGGTGGGCAGCAAGGCCTCTTCCTGCTGGGCCGCAATTCCCTCCTCCTGCTCCGGGGCGCCTACCTCTTCCATGAACATGGCCGGCCCTTCATCCCGGTCTGCCAGGGGAAGGAAAATATCGTCGGACATGGCTGCCGGCGCGCCATCATCGTCAGCCGCTGTTCGCTGATGGCGAGGCAGTTCCGCCACCCGCAGTGCCGCCGCTTGCGTGGCATCCTTTTCCGCAAAGAAATCATCGAGTTTGCTATCCACCGCCGTCAGAAACGAGGCGGCCTGTCCGCTCTCCTCCCGACCCCACCCCCCGACCTCTTTCTGGGCCGGGACCTCTCTCTCCGCCACCGGGGGTACGCTGGGAGGGGAGCTGGTCTCTTGCCCCTTGCCCTTCACCTCGGCGATCTGTTTTTTGAGGGCGATAAATTTTTGCAACTCCAGGGAGATGATATCCTTTTTGTCCGCCGGGGTCAGGTGTTCCGAGTCCAGCACTCGCTCCAGGCTGTTGTATGAGGCAAAAAGCTGGTTGAAGGAATCAGGGTGGGCCTGATCTTTCTTGACAAAGATATACTGTCCGTAGGCCCTGAGGATCTCCAGCCCCTGAACCAGGGTGCCATCTTGCTGCCACCTCTTTTTCAGGGCGGCGATCTCGGCAAAAAAGGCGTCGATGCGCTCTTGGGAGATCTCCCCCCAGTCAATGCTCAGCACCATGGCCTTGAGGGCGATCAGGGCATCGATATCCCGCGGGCCTTGCGCTGCGCCTGGGTCCGCCGGCCGTCCCTTGCTGCTACCGGTGATCTTCTGGCGGAGGGTCTTGAATTTGACCACCTCCGCGGCCACGAGCTTGTTCTTTTCCGCAACATCCATGTCCAAGGCGGAGAAGATCTTCTCCAGGCAGACATAGACCGAGGTGAGGACCTTGACCGTGTCCGGATGGGCGTTGCTTTTTTCCGCGTCCAGGTATTGCACGATGGTGGAGAGCATCTTGAGCAGTGCCGTGCTGAACTGATCATCTTGGCACCGCTCCAGGAGCACCGTAATTTCCGCCAGACACTTTTGCAGGTTGCTGCTACTCACCTCCCAGTCAAGGGCGAGGACGACCTCTTTTAAGGCGTCAAGGGGAGAGACAAAGGCCACGGTCTCCACCACGGCCTGCTCTTGCCCCCCTGTGTGCGTCTCCTGATACGAACCAAAGAGGTCTTGGATATCCACATAGGACAGGTCATTGCTGCTCATGTCAGGTTCATCCGCGCCCATGTCCCGGACAACCAGACTGGTCAAATCTTCAATGATGCACTCATCCGCTCCAGTATTCACCCGTTCTCTCCCGAGCCTAAAATAGTTCGCTTTTTGACGCAGCGATGGTCATGGATATAATCTTCTTGAGCGTGGCGGCGACATTCAGCCCCTTGATGGCGCTCGCCGCAAAGGCCGGGGCCTTAAGCCGGCTGTTGAGCTCCTTCTGCATCATTTCGGTGGTCATCAGCGGCACCCCTTCCTCTTGCAGATCCATTTTGTTGTATTGCAGGACAACGGGGAGGGCAAACAGGTCCCGGTTGTACTCCTTCAGGTTCTGATACAGGTTGTTGAGCGATTCGATATTCTGTTTTCTCTGCTCCACCTGGGCATCGGCCACAAAGACCACGCCATCCGCCCCCTTCAATACCAACTTCCGGGTGGCATTGTATTTTGTCTGGCCAGGCACCGTATAGAGCCGAATCTTGACGTCGTAGCCTTCGATCTTGCCGATATCAAAGGGGAGGAAATCAAAGTACAGGGTCCGGTCACCTTCGGTCTTCAAGGAGATCATCTCCGAACCGATCTGCTCCTGATAATTGGCATTGATGTACTCCAGGTTGGTGGTCTTCCCTCCCCTCCCCGGCCCGTAATACACAATCTTCAGCTGGACTTCCTTGTTTTTGATATTGACAAATGCCAAAGCGAAAACTCCATTTTCATATGGATGCCGGAGGGGCATCCGCCAAGGTGATTAAAAAGTGTTACGGTGCATGCCAGCGGCGGTTGAGCAGTTTTGCGGAAGAGCACGGCAGGGTGATTTCCTCTGCTCACCAAGAGGGGTTAACGACCCTTCGTGTCCTTCCTGATATCATTAATTTTTTTTACGGATTCCGCTGACTTCAGACGCAACATGCCCAACGAGACCTTACTGTCGAAGATCATCACCAGCAGGATATCGTCGTTCACCTTGGTAAAATGGATGCTGACCTTGTCCCCCTTATGATAGAGCAGAGAGAACTCATCCTCCCCGACCAGCTTAGCCATGGCATCGATGGAGGCATAGTTGCCGGCGGCCAGGGCAGCGAGGGAGTACACGTCCAGCTTGCGTACCCCGTTGTCGCGCTTGGCCAGGGTGTTGCCCGCCATGTCAATGAGAATGGCGCAATCCACGCCAATGGCAATCAGGTCATCCTTCAATACTTTCTCAATGTTTTCCAGCTGCAGCTGGCTCACTATGCCGTAATTCATGAAATAACCTCAGCACTGATTGATGGGGCAGAGACGAGCAAGGATAGCAAAGCGCACAACAGGGCAATCACCAAACCTGACAATCTCGCAAAAAGTCCAAAAACTCGCCATCCGCCGACCCAACATCAAGAAGTTATAGAGGGTGCCGGCGTCGGTTGAGCGGTTTTTGCGAAACCGACAAACCGAAGGCCTTGCCAACATCGTTTCGCTTGTGGCCGTAATGTGAGTAAGTATATATTGTTTGACAGGCGATCACAAATACTATTTGGCTCGCCAACCCGGGCCAACGCCTAACCATGCAACGTTTTTTGCCATGTAAAACCGGCATGTTACCAATTGATCGCAATGAAGGCCATCTGGAGAGAGTCCGGGGGAGAGAAGCAGTGAGGATACAAATGTGCGCTCAATAAAAGGCGACTTGGACCTGATGGAGTTGTCGGAACTGCTACAGTGGGCGGAGACGGGTCAGAAGGATGGCACCCTGGCCATTACCCAGAAAGGGATCAGCAAGTACTTCTTCTTCCAGGAGGGGAAGCTGATCTTCTTCTCCTCGCAAGAGGAACGGGAACGACTGGTCAATGTCCTTTACTCCTCAAGGCAGATCACCCGCGAGCAGCTGTTGGCGGCCGTGGCCGAGAGCAAGAAGCTCGGCATCCCGTTTATCGCCTATCTGATCTCCGAAAAGATCATCACCGAGGCGATGCTCCGCCAGATCATGACCACCCTGGTGCAGGAGGCGATCATCGCCGCCTTGCAGTGGCATGACGGGCAGTTCGAGTTTAGGGAGTCGATCCCGGAGTCCGTCCTAAACGGCCCCATCAAGTTGAACATCACCCAACTCCTGTTCAAATCAGCGGTGCAGGTCGATGAACAGCTTGAGGAAGAAGGCGGCCAAACGGAGCGGATGGTTGACGAGATCATGCGCCGCATCCAGAGCGGCAGGATCGAACTCCCGCCCACGCCGGCCCTGATGCTCAAACTCAACAAGGCCGTGGAGGATGATGCCGCCTCGTCGGTGGAGATCGGCAAACTGATCATGAGCGATCTCATCCTTACCTCCAAAATCTTGAAGGTCGTCAACTCCCCCTTCTATAACCTGGCGGGCGAGATTACCTCGCTGCCCCAGGCAATCAACATCATCGGCATGTCCGCGGTAAAGAGTATCGCCACGGCCCACTCCCTCAGCCAGATGAGCCCCGGCCATGAGCGCAAGATCCTCCCCATCCTCCAACACAGCCTGCTGACCGCCTTTATCGCCAAGAAATTCGCCCCCGTGCTCAATCTAAACCCGGAAGAGCTCTTCGTTTATGGCATCCTGCACGATATCGGCAAGACCGTGTTGATCAATTTCCTGGCCCCCCACCATCTGCCGACCGAGCAGGATCAGGGCATTTTGCAGAACTATCACGCCCATATCGGCTATCTGCTGGCCATGGCGTGGAAGTTCTCGCCAGCGGTGCAGGAGACCACCCGATTTCACCACTCCCCCCATCGGGCCAAGCAGTTCCCCACCGAGGTGATGACCATCCATCTTGCCAACCGCATGGCCAATGAGCAGCAGGCCATGGGCTTTTTGCCGCTGATCCGCGCCTCGTTTCACCTGGAGGAGGGAGCGGTGGCCCCGGTTCTGGAGCAGATCGAGGCCCTCTTCGCCATGGCCGACACCCTGCTCTAGCCAGGCCCAAGCACTCCTCGCTGCCGCGCCGATGAACCGATAGGCCAAAGCCCCCATCCTCTCGCCAACGCGGCAACTCCCTTACGGAGCCCCCTGCGCAAATAGGTCGGCCATAAACCGCCTCTTGGCCGCGCACCTCGGTTGCAGAATGGGCGCGGTCATGGTCAAGCCCGGCTTGCCGGCCCCCAGCACGGTCAATTGCCACGGTCTCCCCAGCAGCACCACATGGACATACATGGCATAGGTCTCGGCAAAGTCTTCATAGCTGCCGGTGGCGGCATAGAGGCTGACAAAATCCGTGCGCGCCAGTTTGGTATAGATGCCCAGGCGCTGGTCACCCGGGAGTTGCGCCTCGGCATCGGCATAGAAGCGGAGGCCCTCCCTCTCGGGGAAGCCCTCGTCCCAGCGCGAGGTGATACCACCCTTGCCCCCTAGCCAGGAGATGGAGGAGAAGGGATACCCCGCCGGGTTGCCTGGGTTCCACCAGTTGGCGTGGGCACCAGTGGCCACCCCGACCAGATGCCCCAGCTCGTGCAGGAGAACGTAGGCGATGGCGTTCCGTCTGAGATCATGGGCCGCGGGCTCAATGAGCAGCCGGCATGCCACCCCCGTCACTGGCCGAAAGGGGGTGCCCTCCCGCCACGTTGCCCAGCCATTGGCCGTTCGATTCAAGGCCTGGACATCAAGCACGATAAAACCCAGGGCATGAGGCGCGCCATCCCTGAGCACCTCGGTGTAGGCCGAGGCCCCCAGGTCGGTCACCAGAAAGATCCCCAGCACATACTCCCGCAGGTGGGCCTTGACTGCCGGCGGCATGGCCTCAACCGCGGCCAAGACCTCATCGGCAAACCCTTGCCCGGCTGG
>CAYSFY010000084.1:0-921 GCA_964430285.1 uncultured Desulfobulbia bacterium | reverse complement strand
CGGCTGGGGCAGTTGGTCGTAGCCGTTGATCGTGTTATCGAGGCGCAGATACTCCACCAACAGCTCCGGCGCCGGGCCGATCGTGTCCCGTAGCCCCTTATCCCGCCAGCCGCTCCAGGTCGCGGCAGAGCGGGCCGGATGTGCAGAGAGCTGCCGCAAGAGGCGCTCCCGGCTATCCAGGGAGGCACAGGCCGCGAGAGAGAGGCAGAGCAGGAGGAGTATGGCGCTGGCCTTCTTGTTGTGCACAGGGTCACCAGATGTATGGATAGGCCGCCCACAGGGATGAGCTCTCTTTGCTCCCATGAGAAGAGCGGCGGCGGAGGGGTGTTTTTTGGGCGTTGCCAGCGGTGGCGGGAGACTACCGCCCGCCGCCTGCCAGCGATCGTCCCAACTCAGGGCAACGGCGGGCGAGGAACGGTGGCCAAGGGGCGTTACGCCGGAGTGAAGAAACGGCTACTCATCTCCTCAAGACCCAGGAGCTGAAGCACCTCCTGCAAGCGTTCACTTGGGCGGCGGCGGGGCAGGTCTTTGTACTGGGCGATGATCAGCTCGTTCTTCATCGAGTGCTCCCAGCCCACCAGCTCGGTGACGTTGACCTGATAGCCGTGGGCCTCCAGTTGCAGGCAACGGAGGACATTGGTGACCATGCTCCCGAATTCGCGGGTGTGAAGGGGATGGCGCCAGATCTCGGTCAGGCTGCTGCGGGCCAGGGTCTGGCCTTTGTTTTTCCGCAGCTGGGCCGCCACCTCGGCCTGGCAGCACGGCACCACCACAATGAAGCGGGCCTCTCTCTTTACGGCAAAGTGGATGGCATCGTCGGTGGCGGTGTCGCAGGCATGGAGCGCGGTCACCACATCCACCTTGGCCGGCAGGGCATCGGAGGCACTGGCCTCGGCAACGGACAACTGCAAAAAAGACATG
>CAYSFY010000083.1:8220-18130 GCA_964430285.1 uncultured Desulfobulbia bacterium | reverse complement strand
CCAATACCATGGAACAAATTGTATTCCTCATCAACTCCCCTCCCCCCCCTTGTTCATGGTAGCCCCGATTACTGCTTGTTCACCCAAAAGCCCTCGCCGGGGTTGATGGTGACCAGGTCATTAAAGCCCTTGCTCTGGGCATACGCCCCCGGGTTCCCCTCGCTGGGCAGAGAGACCGCCCAGGTGCCGTTCTCCCATTTCCAGATGGAGACGATGCCGCTTTGGCCCGTGATCAACTCGGCCACGGTGCTGGCCCCGGTACTCTTCAGGCCCAACAGGTTCCACCCTGGCGCAAAGGTCAGCTCGCCCAAGGCCGGGGTGCCGGTGATGGTCACCTGCTGGTCGGACTTGCTGTTGACCCAGAACCCCTCGCCGGGGTTGATGGCGGTGAAGTTGGCAAAGCCTTTGCTGGCGGCGTAGGCCCCGGGTTGCCCTTCGCCCGCGAGGTAGACCGCCCAGGTGCCGCCCTCCCACTTCCAGGCCGAGGTAAATTTCTGTTGATCGGCCAAGTGCGCCCCCACCTGGAAGGGGATGAGGGAGGAGAGCAGACTCCACCCGGCGCCGGCATTGAGGTATGCATTGGAGCTGGAGAGCCCCGTGACCGTCAGTTTGTGCACGGCGGTCTGGGTGATGTTGCCCTCCGAGTCGCGGGCAAAGATCACCACGTCGTAGTCGCCATTGCCGGTAAACCCGCTATAGGTGCCGTTAAAGACACCATCCATGGCCTTGTCCGGGTCATCCGGCTTGGCATCGAGCAGATCCACCATGGGCAACTGGATATCCGGGGTGGCGAACTCACCCGACACCGCCGGCGGCGTGTAGTTGACCGGCTTGACCGTGGCCCACACCTTACCGTTGTCCACCCCGGTGACCTTGGCCTGAATCGCGTAACCGCCGCTGCTTGAGGCATCGTAGGTGGCAGCCAACTGGGGCTGGGAGATCTCCGGGAACATCGGGGCCAGGGCGAAGTTACCCACCACGAAAAAGTCATCGGCCGTGGAGGCCAGGCCGGTCGGCGCCACCTGGGGATACATGCCGGTGTAGGGCATGCCCAAGGCATTCAAGGCGGCGTTGGCATCGGCATAGGCCTCGCTCAGGCTCGCCCCCTTGTAGAGACTGCCCATGAAAAATTGGGAGAAGGAGGCCGAGCCGCCATCACCCAAGAAGGCCACCCCCTGATCCGAGCTGGTGATCACCACCCGCTTGCTGGCGCCGGCCATCAAGGGGGCGACAAAGGTGCCGGAGTGGCAGGCCTCGATGACCACCACCACCGCGCGATTGGTCGCGGCCTGGAAGGTGTCCAACAGATCCTTCAGCATGGCGGCGGTCAAGATCTGGTTGGGGTAGAGCTGGAACTGGGCATTGGCGCCATGATCGTTCAGGTAGATATAGAGCGGCCCGGTGGAGGGGTAGTTGGTGGCCCACTCGCTGATCGCCTTGGCGAACTCGACCTTGGTCACCTCCTGCTGATCGACAATGCCGTCATTGAAGCCGTTGCCGTCCAGGTCCTTGAACTCCTTCGGGTTGAAATAGAGGATATCGTCATCGCCAAAGCCGCGGCCCTTGAACTTCAGGTAGGCGAGGTCGGTGAGGTACTGGGTGATCTCCTTCAACTTGTTGCCGGCCTCAATGCCGCCGCCGGCGACGATGATCAGGTTGCCGAAGTTCTGCTTCTTGACCTCCCCGAAGCTGAAGTCGAGTTCCATGGTCGCCACCTTCCCTTCGAAGGAGACCACCACCGAACCGGCCCCCTGCTTGGCCACCGCGACCTGACCCGGGGTGACGGTGATCGCCTCGGGGTTGGTGCCGGTCCACGAGGCCTCGCCGGGATTCTCCACCACCGAGCCATCGGAGTAGTAGACCCGGGCCGTGATCGCCACCGTGTCACCCACCTTGATCTCGGCCACGGGCTTGGCCGGGATCAACTCGACCCCGGTGACCTTCTTCACCGCCGAGATCTTGCTGGCCTTGGCGGCCAGGGTCAGTTGGTACTCGGTGCGCTTGTCGGACGAATCCCGCACCTCCAGGAAGTACTGCCCCGGCTTCATGTTCACCTTCTGGGGGAGGAGGGGTTGCCAGTTAGAGACGGTATACGACTTCAACTCGTTCCCCTCCGGATTGCGGAGACGGATGGTATGGTTGCCGTTGGTGTCTTGCTGGGTAAAGGTCAAGGTCAGGTAGTCCTGGGCACTGGCCGGGGCGTAGTGGAAGGTATAGAGATCCACATCTTGGGGACTGTAGTTGCGGGCGGCCACCATCACCCCGTCGCTGAGGTTATTGGCAAAGGCGAGGGTGTTGTTGCCCTCGTACTCGCCGGCAGCCACTTGCAAGTTGGGGGCCACGGTCAGGGTGTAGGGCAGGTCATCGATGTTGCCAATCGTCTTCATCTCGATATAGTAGGTGCCTTGGTTCAAGCCGATGGCGATCTGCTTGGCCTCGCCATTGCTGGAGGTCGCCCGGTCGAGGACCGTCTCTTCGCTGACCTCCTCGGGATAGACCGAGATCTGCATGTCGGTGACCGAGCCGGGGGTCTCGTAACTGAACAGTAGTTGGCGGGGGCCATTCAAGACTAGTTTGTAGTAGTTGCTGCTGGCAATGGCCACCTGGCCGCTCACCGGTTCGCCCAGGGTGATGGCGGCGCTGTTGGCTGGCGATGGCGGCGCCCCGGCGGCGCTAAAGATGTAGGCGAGCATGAACTCCTCGGGGGAGTAGCCGGAGAGGTGCACATAGTAGGTGGTCTGGCCCATGAGATAGATGGGCACGGACAAGCCGCTCCCCGGCAGGGTGTTGATGGCATGGATGGTCTCCCCCTGGCCGTCCAGGATGGTCAGGGAGTTGTTGCTCTCATTCGTGCCCGTGGAGTGGAGGATACGGTAATAGCCATCGCTGGCCGGGGTGATGGCAAACCAATGCTCCTCATAATCATTGCCGCCAAACGAACCCTCCAAGGCCTGACCGGCCGCCAAGGGCTCGGCGCTGGCCATATCCACATTTCCCGACTGCTCGACCGCGTACAGGGCCAGCAGGTTGAGGTCCAAGGTCTCGCTCAGGCCCGCAAACTCGGCCGTCACCTGCACCGGCCCGGTTTCATTGGCGGTGATCAGACCCGCCCCCACCTGGGCCATCTCCGCCGGCGCCACACTCCATTGGGCCTGGCTGTTGACGATCTCGCTGGGGGTCACCGTCGGTGTCACCCCGTAGGTGACCACGGCATTGACCTGTCCCTGGTCCTTGATCACCGTCTTGTCGGTCATCAGGGCCAGTTGCTGGGTGATGAAACGGATGCGCTGCAGACGGTGGTTCGACCCCTCCGCCACCCACAGCGCACCGGAGCCATCCACGGCAATCCCATCCACACCGTTGAACATGCCGGGCTCCTGCTGGTTGGTGGTGGCGCCGTAGTCCATCAACAAGGAGAGATCCGGAGAGTACTTGAGGATATGGGAGTCAGAGGCGCGGACCCAGATGGCGCCGGATTGGTCTAGCCACAACCGGCGGGGGTAGACCTCTGGCGCCTTCGCCAGGAAGGTGCCATCCGCCTTGAACTTCTTGAGGTGGGTATCGTCCGCCACCCACAGACTGCCGGCCCCATCAATGGCGACATCGGTGAGGTTCGAGAAGAGTTTGTCCACGTCCCACCCCCAGCTGCCGAAGCCGCCCAGCAGTGCCCCTGCCGGGGAGAATTTTTGCAACCGGTAATTGGAGGCATCCACCACCCACAGGTTGCCTGCCTGATCCAAGGCCAGCCCTTGGGGCGAGTTCAACTGCCCGGCGGCGTTGCCATACTCGCCCATGGAGAGCAGGTAGTGGCCATCAGCGTCAAATTTATGGATCTTACTGTTGTTGTCGTCACTGACGTAAAGGATGCCATCCTTGTCGACCACCAGGCCGCCAATGTTGTTCAGGTACCCCGGCGCCGTGATGGTCTTTAGCCAATTGCCCTGGAGATCGAGGACCGTGATCCGGCCATTATTGGAGTCCGCCGCATAGACCCTGCCCTTGCCGGCCACAGTGCCGCCCCACAGGGGACCGGGATAGGCATACTCGCCCAGGCCGCCGCCCTGGTTGCCGAGCACCATCACCGGCAGGGTGTTGTCGGCCACCACGGTAACATTCATGGTCAAGGCCTGGCCGCTGATAGTGGCGGTAATCTCCGCCTGGCCCACCGCCTTGGCGGTGATCTCGCCGTTTGCCGCCACGGTGGCCACCTCGGTATTGCTCGACAGCCAGGTGGTGGCCAGGATGCTCTTCAGGTCACCCGTGCCGGTGGTCGCCCCTAAGGTAATATTGCCCTGCACTTGAGGGGTGATGGTTGCCCCCACCGGCGCGTCCAGCAAATGCTGGCTCTCGGCGCCATGGCGCCAATGACGATGGGTCAGCTGCAGGGCCAGGCCCTGCGGCTGACTGAGCTCAAAGGCCTGCAGGGTGTCCAGGCTGGTATCCCCCACCCACGCCTTGCCGCTGCCGTCGATGGCCAGGGCGGAGGGCGCCTGCATCATCCCGGAGCCGTTGCCGTACTCTCCCCCCTTAAACACCAGGTTGCCGGCCAGATCAAAGGCCAGGAGGGCATACTCACTTGCATCGACGACCCACAGCAGACCCTTTTGGTCAATGGCCATGCCCATGGGGTTGCTGAGGAGTGAACTGCCAAAGGTATAGAGAAAGGTACCGTCCTGATCAAAGACGGAGATACGGTGGTTACTGGAGTCACCGACAAAGAGTCGGCCTTGGCTGTCGATGGCCACCCCCTGGGGCCAACTCAGCTGCCCGGGCTCGGAGCCGTAGCTGCCGATGGACTTTTGGTAGGCCCCGCTCTCTGTAAAACAGTCCACCCGGTGGCCGCCGGAGTTGACCACCCACAGCTTGCCGTCCAGGCCGAAGGCCAGGCCATGGGGATCATTCAACATGCCCGGCTGGTCGCCATAGGAGCCGAAGGTCTTGACGAAATCGCCGCTGGGGGTAAAGACCGTGATCTTCTCGTTATAGGTCTGGCTGACCCAGAGGTTGTTGTCCGGCCCCACCGTGATCCCCCAGGGGTCGTGGAGCAGACCGGCGGTATCGCCGTAGGCGCCGAAAGTGCGCACGGTGGCGCCGGTGTCATCCAGGACCACCACCCGGTGGTTGGCACGGTCGACCAGATAGAGGTGATTTTGCCAAAAGGCCATGGCCGTCGGGTCGTTGATGGTGTCGAAGGCGGCCCCGCCATTGTCAAAGGCCTTGAGCAAGGCCCCGGTCTTGGAGAACTTCAGCAGTAGATGAGAATTGCGGCTGGTTACCCACAGGTTGTCGGCGGAGTCGATGGCCAGCCCGTCCGGTCCGTTGAGCAGGTGCGTCAACTTCTGCGCCACCTTACCGGCGGCATCGAGTCGGACCACCCGGTTGTTGCCGTAATCCGCCACCCACAGGTTGCCCGCCGAGTCCTGGGCCACCCCCTGGGGGTCGTTCAGACCGTCCTCGGCCGCGCCGTTGTCGCTCAAGGTGGTGACCAGGGCGCCGTTCTCCAGGAAGACCGCCACCCGGTTGTTGCCGGTATCGGCGACCACGACCTTGCCGTTGCTGATGGAGAGCCCTTGCGGGCTGGAGAGGCCACCATAGGCACGGAGGAAGGTACCGTCCTCCTTAAAGACCTGGACCCGGTTGTTGTAGGTATCCGCCACCTGGATATTCCCTTCGGAGTCCACGGCAATGCCCATGGGGGTGTTGAATTCTCCGGGTCCGCTACCGCTGGCCTTGCCGGTCTTGCCGATGGCGAGCAAGGGGGTGGCGCTGTTGTCGGCCTCGAACTTCAGCACCCGGTGGTTATCGCTGTCAGTGACCCAGACCTTGCCGCTCTTGTCAATGGCCACGCCAAAGGGGTTATTGAACAAGGCGGAAGACCCCTTGGTGAATTGCTTGACGCCGTTGGCATCAAAGACCTGCACCCGCTTGTTGACCCGTTCCACCACCCACAGCCGCCCCTGGCCGTCCACCGCCAGGCCGGCCGGATTGTCCACAAACCCTGGACCAGCCCCCGGACCACTGATCTTTTTCTGAAAGACCCCATCCTTGGTGAACTGCTGAATCCGGTCATTCTCGGTATCGGCCACATAGATGGTCGAGCCGTCAGTGGAGACCGCCACCCCCTGGGGGTACTTGAATTGGCCGTCGCCGTTGCCTATCTGGCCGCCGAGCATAACGATCAGGTTGCCGGCGCCGCTCAAGTGCGCCAGCCGATGGTTATTGGTATCCGTGACCCAGACGGAGCCGTCCGCCATCCCCAGCACCGCCGCCGGTTGGCCAAAGGCGTTATCGCCCTTCTGGCTACCGATGATCGTAAGCAGATTGCCCTCCCCGTCCAGCTCCACCAGCTGATCCTGAGCAGCGGCCGTGAACCAGATATGGCCGGCGGTATCGGCATGGAGGTCGTTGACCGAGCCGAACAGGCCGTTGCCCGGACCGCCGACGGTGCGGATAAAGGCGCCATCCGGATTGAGGACCTGGAGGCGGTCGTTATTGCGGTCCGCCACCCACAGGGTATTGTCCTTGGCATTATAGGCCACGGCCGAGGGGGAACTGAACTGCTGCGCATCCGAGCCGTCCGTGGTGTAGGCCAGTTTGTAAGCGCCGTCCGGGGTCATGACCTTGATCCGGCTGTTGCCGTAGTCCGCCAGCAACACCTCCTGGCCGGAAACGGCTACCCCTCTTGGGGAGTAATACTGATTCAGGCCGCTGCCGGAGCCACCCGTTGCCAGTGGGCCGACAAAGACGCCGCTGCTGCTAAACTTCAGCAGCTGGTGCTGATTCCTATCGCTGACCAGAAGATACTCATTGGCGGGCTTGGCCGGATCGTGGTACAGGTACACGCCTGTGGGCCCGTCCAAGGTCACGCCGCTCTGGGTGGTGTTGTCGATCTTGCCGAGACAGACGCCAGCGGCGGAGAAGTGCCAGATGGAGGGACCGGAATAATCCGCCACCCACAGACTGCTGTCCGCGGCCACGGCGATCTTCTCCGGATCATTGACCAGGCCGCTGTAGTAACCGCCAATCTTGGCGAGCAAGGTGCCGGCGGCGGAAAACCGCAACAGCCGGTTGTTGCCGGGGTCGGAGACCCACAAGCCGCCCATGCCGTCGGCAGTCACCCCATTGGGGCTGGAGAGAGTCGTGCCTTGAGCCGCGGTCTCGGAAAAGGCCCGCTTGATCAGGCCGCTAGGGGCCATCTGCACCACCCGGTTACCATTGTAGTCGGCAATCCACAGGTCGCCGCCGCTATCCTGGGCCAGGCCCCACGGGTTCGAGAACCCGGTGAAGGCCTGGGCGCTCTTGTCCGTCAGGTTGACGGCCAGCACTCGGCTGTTGTAGTAATCCGCCACCCACGCCGTATTGCCGCTGACCACGATGCCGGACGGGTCGCTGAAGGTTGCGGCTTGCCCATCAATGGTGACATTGGCAATGGTCTGCACCCAGGCGCCGCCGGCTTGGTACTCCCTGATTCGGTTGCCGGTAGCCTCGCTGATCCAGAGATGGCCGTCCACCGAGAGGGTCAAATCCTCGGGCGAGGAGAAGACGCCGGCGGTCCCGTCGCTGCCGCCGTCAAACCCCGAGAGATAGGTGCCGGTGGTAGTGAATTTCTGCACCACCCCATTGTTCCACCCTTGGCTCAAGACCCAGAGGTTACCATCACCGTCAACGTTGATATCGACGGGGTGGTAGATATCCCCGGCGTCAAAATCCCAAGGGTTCAGGCTGGCCCCGGCGGCATAGCCGCCAAAGGCGCCGACAAAGGTGCCGCTGGCGGTAAACTTCTGGATGCGGTGATTCTCATAGTCCGCCACCAAGATGTTGCCGCCGCCATCCACGGCAATGCCCCTGGCCTGATTAAACTCGTTGTTGCCGCTGCCGCTGCTGTTGTCGGTCTTGCCCAAGGTAAAGAGCGGCAGACCGTTCAGGTCGAACTTGATGACCCGATTGCCGTGGGCGACCAAGACGCCGTCCGCCAGGGGATAGACTGCACGGGGGGCGGAGAGGGTGTCTCCGTAAGTCGAGCCATTGGTCCCGAACTTGGCCTTAAAGGTGCCGTCTTGAGCGAACTGCTGCAGGCGGCTGTTGTTGCGATCCGCCACCCACAGGTTGCCGTTGCCGTCGAAGTCGGCGCCGGTGGGGTAGTTGAACTGACCATCGGCGTCGCCGGCCACCGATGAATTCACCGTCTTCTGGATCACCCGCACCTGGTGCCCCGCCTTATCCAGGACCACGATCCTGTGTTGGCCTGCGTCACTGATCCAGTAGTTGCCATCCGGACCGACCTTGAGGTCGTAGGGGTTGGCCAAGCGGTGCTCGTTGGCGTTGCCGTAGCTGCCCGCCGGATTACCCGGCTGATCGACAAAATTCCCCTCCTGGTCAAACTCCTGTAGCCGGTGGTTGTTGGTGTCCGCCACCCATAGGTGCCCCTGGCTGTCCCGGGCGACCCCTTGCGGGTAGCTCAACTGCCCGGCCCCGGTGCCGTTGTTGGCGATGGCAAAGGCGGGCTTGCCATCCTCGGTAAAGGCCTTGATGGCGTGGTTATTGGTATCGCTGACCACGATCATGCCGTTGGCAGCCACCGCGACCCCCTGGGGATAGGAGAAGCGCTTACCACTCCCATCCAAGGTCCCATACTCCTTGTACGGGGTGACCGTGCCGGCCAGACAGGGAGCGGGCGGGAGCAGGGTGGCGAGCAGCAGGCAACTAGCAAGGGCCAGAGACGGGGCAGACGCTTTCATACGACGTTCCTCTTAGAGGTAGGGAAGAGAAGAGCAACCGGGGACCACCCCCGGGGATGCCGATTTTAATACAAAACAACGGAATTAGCTAAAGGGATTTCTGGTGCCGGGCTGGTCTTAAAAAAAAATGCCCGCTGCCGCCGCCAAGGGAGGACCGGGTCAAGCAACACGGGTGCACAACGAAGAAGACGTTGCACACCCGTACCCCACAAGCGAGTTTTTGGACTTTTTGCGATTCCCGCACTATTCGTTCTTGTTCACCCAAAACCCTTCGCCGGGGTTGATGGTGGTGAGGATGCCGAAGCCCTTGCTGGCGGCATAGGCCCCTTGCGTCCCCCCTTCGCTGGCAAGGTAGACCGCCCAACTCCCTTGGCCGCCGCTGACCACCCACTTCCAGATGGAGACGATGCCGCTCTGGCCGTTGATCAGCTGCTCCACGGTGCTGGCCCCGGTACTCTTCAAGCCCAACAAGTTCCACCCCGGGGTGAAGGTCAGTTCGCCAGGGAGCGGGGTGCCGGTGATGGTCAACTGCTGGTCGGACTTGCTGTTTACCCAGAACCCCTCGCCGGGGTTGATGGCGGTAAGGTTGGCGAACCCCTTACTGGCGGCGTAAGCCCCGGGTGTTCCCTCACCCGCGAGGTAGACCCCCCAGGTGCCACTCTCCCACTTCCAGGCCGAGGTAAATTTCAGGGGATCGGCCAAGTGCGCCCCCAGCTGGAAGGGGATGAGGGAGGAGAGCAGACTCCACCCCGTGCCGGCATTGAGGTAGTCGTTGGAGGTGGAGAGCCCCGTGACCGTGAGCTTGTGCACCGCGGTCTGGGTGATGTTGCCCTCCGAGTCGCGGGCAAAGATCACCACGTCATAGTCGCCGTTGCCGGTGAAGCCGGCATAGCTGCCGGTAAAGACGCCATCCATGCTCCCCTCCTGATCGGCATCGAGCAGGTCCACCATGGGCAGCTGGATATCCGGGGTGGCGAACTCACCCGACACCGCCGGTGGCGTGTAGTTGACCGGCTTGACCGTGGCCCGCACCTTGCCGTTGTCCACCCCGGTGACCTTGGCCTGGAGGGTGTAGCCGCTGCCGCCGGCGGCTGCGTAGGTGGCGGCCAGCTGGGTCTGGGTGATCTCCGGGAACATGGGGGCCAAGGCGAAGTTGCCCACCACGTGGAAGT
>CAYSFY010000083.1:0-8210 GCA_964430285.1 uncultured Desulfobulbia bacterium | reverse complement strand
GCCAGGGTCGCCGGCGCCACCTGGGGATACATGGTGGCGTAGGGGCTGCCCAACGCGGCCAAGGCCTGGTTGGCGGCGGCGTAAGCCGCGCTCAGAGTGGCCCCCTTGTAGAGACTGCCCATGAAGAACTGCGAGAAGGAGGCCGAGCCGCCGTCCCCCAGGAAGGCCAACCCCTGATCGGCGCTGGTGATCACCACCCGGTTGGTGGCCCCGGCCATCAACGGCTCGACAAAGGTGCCGGAGTGGCAGGCCTCGATGATCACCACCACCGCCCGATTGGTGGCGGCTTGGAAGGCATCCAGGGCCGTTTTGAGCATGGTGGCGGTGAGGATCTGGTTGGGAAAGAGCTGGAACTGGCCATTGGCCCCGTGGTCGTTCAAGTAGATGAAGAGCGGCCCGGTGGAGGGGTAGTCGCTGGCCCAGGTGCCGATCGCCTCGGTAAACCCGGCCTTGGTGATCTCGGTCTGGTCGACAATGCCGTCGTTGAAGCCGTTGCCATCCAGGTCCTTGAAGGCAATGGGGTTACAGTAAAAGATATCCTCATCGCCAAAGCCCCGGCCCTTGAACTTCTGGTAGGTCAAGTCGCTCAAATACTGGGTGATCCCCTTCAACTGGTTGCTGGGGGCAATGCCGCCGCCAGCCACGATGATCAGGTTGCCGAAGCTCTGTTTCTTCACCACCCCCACGCTCAGCTCCAGGGTGGCCACCTTGCCCTCGTAGGAGGCCACCACCGAGCCGGAAGAGGCCTTATGGATAATCACCACCCCGGCGTTACTGACATCCATGTCCGCGACCGGGGCCGTGCACGACCAGACGAGCCCTGTTGGGTTCTCCTGGCTTGAACCGTCGGAGAAATAGACGGTGGCGTCCAAGGTCAGGGAGTCCCCCACCTTAAGCGCCTCCAGCAGCGTCTGCGCGGCCAGGCTGACGCCCACCACCTTCTTCACCGGCGAGATCTTGCCGTTGACCGTCAGTTGATACTCGGTGCGGTTGCTGTAGCTGTCCTTGACCTTGAGGAAGTATTGGCCCGGCTTGAGGTTAAACTCCTGGCCAACGATGGCCGTGCCGCTGCTGGCGGTAAAGGTCTTGATGGGGGTGTCGTCCTCCAGGTTGAGCAGGGTGATGGTATGACTCCCCTTGCTGTCCTGGGGGGTAAAGTCCAGGGTCAAGAAATCGCTCTCGCTCTCCGGGGCGTAGTGAAAGGTGTAGAAATCCGCATCCTTGGCGCTGTAGTTGCGGGCGGTAAGGGCTTGGCCATTGGCCAGGGTGTTGGTAAAGGGCTTGGTGTTGTTGGGTTCATACTCGCCGGCCGTGGCCAAGGTATTGGGGGTGACGGTGAACGAGTATTGCCCCTTATCCACGTTACCAGAGGGCATCAGGCGGATATAGTACGTCCCCTGATTGAGCCCGATGGCGATCTGGGCCGCCGCGCCCTTGGTGGAGGTAATCTGGTCCAGCACCGTCTCCGCGCTGATCTCCTCGGGGTAGAGGGTGATCTCCATGGTGGTGGTCGACCCCGGGTTGCTGTAATCGATCAGCAACTGCCTGGGGCCGTCGAGCTGCAAGCGGTAGTAGGCCCCGCTGTTGATGGCGGCCAGGCCGGTGGCGGTCTGGCCCAGGAGCAGGTCGGTACTGGTGGCCGGCGTGCTCTGCGTACCAGCCGCGGACAAGGTATAACCCACCAGGTAGTTCTCGTTGGCGGTGTAGCCCACCAGCTTCAGGTAGTAGTCCGTTTGTCCGTCGAGATAGATGGGGGCCGCCAAGGCCACGGTACTGCCGGCGGCATAGATGGTCTTGCCGGCAACATCCACCACGTTGATGCCGATGTTGGAGGTGGGCAGGGCGGAGGAGAAGAGGATGCTGTAGTAGCCGGCCACGCTGGTGGTGAATTTGAACCAGTCCTGCTCCGAGCTGCTTACGTTGCCCTTCACCGCCTTGGCCTCAGTAATCGGCATGGCCTTGTCCACGGCGTTGTTGGGCATCACCTCCACGGCCGACTGCTTCAAGAGGTCCAGGGTCTGAGAGTCGCTAAAGCCGTCAAAGGCGGCGCTCACCACCACGGTGCCAGTCTTGAGGGCGGACAAGGCCCCGTGGTCGATGGTGGCCATCTCCGGGACATCCAGGTTCCACAGGGCAGGGCCATTGACCACCTCGGTGGGCATGACATCGGTGGTCACCCCATAAGTAGCAATGGCGTTGACCTGTTGGCTATCCAGCACCACGGACTTGGCCGTGGCCAGGGTAAGACCCTGGGTGATGAAGCGGATCCGCTGCAGCCGGTTGTTGTCCCACTCCGCCAGCCACAGATTGCCCTGGTCATCCATGGCCACCCCTTGCGGGTTGTCCACGGTGCCGGGGGGGTCATCGTTGCCAGTGGTGTCGACCGGATAGTTGTATTTCATCAGCTGGGTGAGATCGGGGGCAAACTTGCGAATCGTCTGGTCATCGCAGAGGACCCAGAGATTGGCGCCGGCATCCAGCCACAGACGGCGCGGCGCGATATTGCTGCTAACGGCGAGGAGCGCGCTGCCGTCGGCGGTGAAGTGTTTCAACTTCGAGTTGTCGGCGACCCAAAGCGTGCCGTCGGCCGCGACCGCCACGTCGGTGGGGTAGTAGAGATTGCTGTCCGTAGCGCCGGAGGTACCGAAGCCGCCGACATGGGCCCCGGAGGTGGCGTTAAACTGCTGCAGGCGGTGGTTTGCATAATCGGCCACCCACAGATTACCGGCGCCATCCAGGGCCAGGCCGCCGGGGGTCTTCAACTGCCCGGGCAGGATACCGCCGCCGCTCGGGCCGATGGCCAGGAGGTGATTGCCGTTGGTGTCGAACTTGTGGACCTGCTGGGTAGAGATATCACTGATCAAGAGGTTGCCTGCGCCATCCACCAGCAGACCGTTGATGTTGCTGAAATAGTCCGGGTTATGGAAGGACCAGAGGATGTTGCCGGCGAGGTCGAGGGCCTTGATCCGTTTGTTGCCATGGTCGGCGACATAGAGCTTGTTGCCGCCGGCAAAGAGGGCGGAGGGGGCCGCGTACTGATCCTGATCAGCCCCCTTGCTGCCCAAGACCATCACTGCTAAGGAGTCATCGGCCACCACGTTGACAGTGAGGCCCAAGCTCTCGCCACCGACCTGGGCCTGCACCTGGGCCTGGCCCACGGCCACCGCGGTGATCGCCCCCTCCGCCGTGACCGTGGCCACCTGGGGGTTATTGGAGCTCCAGCTGGCGGCCAGCAGGGTCTTCAGGTCGCCGCTGCCGCTACTGCTCCCCAGGGCCACCGTCCCCTGGATCTGGGGCATCACCATGGCACCCGGCACCACGTCCACGATGTGGTTGGCCTCGCTGCCGGCCCGCCAGTGGCGGTGGCGGAGGGCGAGGTTGAGGCCGGTGGGGGCATTGAGGGTAAAGGCCTGGAGCTTGTCCGTGGAGGAGTAGTCATCCCCCACCCACACGTTGTCACCGGCGTCCACCGCCAAGCCGCTGGGGCTTTGCAGCTGACCGAGACCGCTGCCGGTGCCGCTCCCCTGGAAGAGCAGGTCCCCTTGGGGGCTGAAGGCAAGGATCTTGTCCTTGGAGGAGTCCAGCACCCAGAGCAGGCCGTGGCTGTCCAGGGCCAGGCCGCCGGGATAGGTCAGCTGCGTTTCGCCAAAGGTGTAGAGAAAGTTCCCCGCCCCATCAAAGACCGCCAGGCGGCTGTTGCCATAGTCGCTGACATAGAGATGGCCCTGGGCGTCGATGGCCACATCCAGGGGGGTGCTGAGCTTTCCCTGGCCGCTGCCGGAGCCGCCGATGGACTTCAGGTAGTCACCGCCGGCGGTGAAGAGGTCCAGGCGGTGGGCGGCGGTGTTGACCACCCACAGGTTGCCGTCCGTGCCAAAGGCCAGGCCATGGGGGTCGCTCAGCATCCCGGCCAGGGTGCCGTAGGAACCAAAGGTCTTGACGAAATCGCCGTTGGGGGTGAAGACCGTGATCTTTTCGCCATAGGTCTGGCTGACCCAGAGGTTGTTATCCGGCCCCACCGTGATCCCCCACGGGTCATAGAGCAGGCCTGGGCCGTCACCATACACCCCGAAGGTACGGAGGGTCTCGCCCTTGCTGTCCTGGACCACGATCCGGTGATTGCCGCGGTCGACGAGATAGAGGTTGTTCTGATAGAAGAGCATATCCGCCGGGTTGTTCAGCTGGCTAAAGGTCTCGCCCCCGTTGTCGAACACCTTGAGCAGCGCGCCGGTGGCAGAGTACTTGACCACGCGGCTGTTGCCCTTGCTCACCACCCACAGGTTGTCCGCCTGGTCCACCGCGACCTCCCAGGGACCATCCAGGAGCTGGCTGACCTTCCGCAGCAGGGTGCCGCCGGCGTTGAACTGCAGCACCCGGTCATTGCCGGCATCCGCCACCCAGAGATTACCCTTGGAGTCTCGGGCCACCCCCTTGGGGTCGGAGAATCCAGTCTCGCTACTGCCGTTGTCGGTGAAGGCGGTGACCAAGGCGCCACTCTCTCCAAAGAGGGCCATGCGGCTATTGCCGCTATCGGCCACCACCACCTTCCCCCCGGCGACGGCAAGACCCATGGGCGCCGACAGCCCGCCATAGGCGCGGACAAAGGCGCCGGCCGGGGTAAAGACCTGCACCCGGTTATTGCCGGTGTCGGCGACCTGGATATTGCCCTGGCTGTCGATGGCGATGCCGTGGGGCTGGTTGAATTCGCCGGCATTGCCGCCATAGCCCTTGTCGGCCTTGCCCAGGGTGAGGAGCGTGGTAAACGTGCCCGTGCCGTCGGTTGCCACCTCCAGTTGCAGCACCCGATTATTGCCGGTATCGGCCACCCACACCTTGCCCGCCTGGTCAATGGCCAGCCCGCCGGCCGGCGCCTGGAAGAGCGTGCTGTCGCCCACGGTAAACAGGGCGGTGCCATCGGCGGCAAAGACCTGCAGCCGGTTGTTGCCGCGCTCGACCACCCACAACCGGCCTTGGCCGTCCACCGCCATCGCCGTCGGGCCATTCAGGGCGCCCAGATTGGCCCCCGCGGCGCCGATGGTCTGCTGCCACACCCCTTGGCCGGTGAACTGTTGGATACGGCTATTGGCGCTATCGGCCACATACAGGGTGGTGCCCGCCTGCAGCACCCCTTCCGGGTTTTTGAACTGGTCATTGCCTGCCCCGGAGACGCCGGTACCGAGCACGGTGATGGCAGTGCCATCCGCCTTCAGGTGCACGACCCGATGGTGCCCCTTGTCGGTGGCCCACAAGGAGCCATCGGCCAGGAGCGCGGCGCCGGTGGGCCCGGAGAAGGTCGAGGTGCCCTGCCCCACCCCCAGGGTCGCGACCAGGTTGCCGGCGCTGTCCAGTTCCATCACCTGGTCGCTATCCAGGTCCGAGACCCAGACATGGCCGCTTGCGGCATCGGCATAAAGCCAGTGCGGATTCCCGTACAGCCCGCACCCCGGGCCCCCGATGGTCTTAAGGAAGTTGCCGGCCTCATCGAGTATCCTGAGGCGGCTGTTGGCGGAGTCAGTGACCCACAAGGTCTTGGTCTTGGCGTTATAGGTCACGTCGGCGGGCAGGTTGAGATAGTTCCAATCAGCCACCCCGTTGGTGGTGTAGGCACGCTGGTAGGCGCCATCCGGGCTCAAGACCTTGAGCCGGGAGTTGCTGTAATCCGCCACCAGCAGTTCGCCATTGGCCATGGCCAGGGCGCAGGGGTTGTTGTACTTGTTGAGGGCGCTACCGGCGCCGCTATCGCCCAAGGCCGCGACAAAGGTGCCGTCACTCTTGAACTTGAGCACCTGATCCTTGTCGTAATCAGAGACCACCACGTATTCGACCGGCGGGGTGGCGGTGTCGCTATGGAGGGCGACCCCGAGGAGACCGCCCATGGTCACCGCCGTCTGGGTGGTGTTGTCGATCTTGCCCAGGCAGGCGCCATCGGCAGCAAAGTGGTAGACAGCGGCGTTGTCATAGTCCGCGACCCAGATCGAGCCATCGTTGGCCCTCGCGATCTGCCGGGGGCTGGACAACAGCTTGCTCTTGTAGCCGCCGATCTTGAGGGTCAAGGCGCCGGCGGCGTTGTAGTGGAGCAGGCGGTGATTCGAGGAGTCGGAGACCCACACCCCATCCGCCGTATCCACGGCCACCCCCAGCGGGTAGTTCAAGACCTCGCCCTTGGCGGCGTTCTCGGAAAAGGCGCGGATCACCAGGCCGTTGCCATCCATCTGCACCACCCGGCCGTTGGAGTTGTCGCCGATCCACAGGGCACCGGCGCTATCCCGGCCCATGCCCCAGGGCGAGGAGAAGCCGCTGTAGGCCTGGGCGCTCTTCGTCCCCAGGTCGATGGCCAGGAGCCGGGTGGTACCATAGTCCGCCACCCACAGGGTGTTGCCCACGGCCACCACATCACCCGGGGTGTTGTGGTAAAAGGTGCCGGCCTGTCCGCCTACGGTAAAGGTATCGACGGTCTGCAGAAAACCGCCGTCCGCCTTGTACTGGCGGAACCGTTTCGGTGAGTCGGAGACCCAGAGGTTCCCTTGGCCATCGACGTTCAGGTGATAGGGGGAGACAAACTTCCCGCCGGTGGCGTCGCTGCTGCCGTCAAAGCCGCTGACGTAGACGCCATTCGCGGTGAACCTCTGCACCACATGCTTGTAGATATCGGAGACCCAGAGCTGGCCTTGGGCGTCGAACTCCAGGTCATAGGGTTCATAGAGCTCTCCCGCCTCAAACACCGTCTTCGAGGCGCTGTTCCCGCCGCTGAAGCCGCCAAAGGCCTTGATGAACGCCCCGGTGGCGGTGAACACCTGGATGCGGCTGTTCCCCGAGTCCGCCACATAGATCTGCCCTTGGCCGTCGACCGCGATGCCGGCGGGCGTCGAGAACTGTCCCTCAGCGGTGCCGGAGGTGCCGTTGGCATTACCCAGGGTGAAGAGCGGCAAGCCGTCCAGGCCGATCTTCACCACCCGGTTCGACTCCGCGATCAACACCCCATCGCCGGTGGGACAAACCCCCCTGGGCGTGCTGAACACCTGGCTGCTGGTAGAGCCCAAGCCGCCGAATTTGCTAACAAAGCCCCCATTGGTGTCGAACTTTTGCAGCCGGTGGTTGGTATAATCGACCACCCACAGATGCCCCTGGCTGTCGAAATCGAGGGAGGCAGGGTTGTAGAACTGGCCATCGGCACTCCCCGAGGTTGAGGTGCCGACCACCTTCAGCTGCTTGCCCTCCGGGGAGACGGCCACCACCCGGTGCCGATCGAATTCGGCAAGCCAGTAGTTGCCGTCCGGCCCCAGCTTGACATGATAGGGGTGCAGACGATTGGCGGCGTCGCCGGCACTACCGTTGCTCCCCACCGCCACGTTGGCATAGACCCCCGCCGCGGTAAACTTCTGCAGCCGGTGGTTATTGTAGTCCGCCACCCATAGGTTGCCCTGGCTGTCACGAGTCATGCCCCCCGGGGTATTGAACTGGGCGGTGCCGGTGCCCAGACCGTTGGCAATGGCCAGCACCCCCTTGCCACTCTCGGTAAAGGCCTTGATCGCGTGGTTATTGCTGTCGCTGACGACAAGGGTGCCGTCGGCATCGACAATAATGCCGCTAGGGGAGGCAAACCGTTTGCCATCCACGGTGCCATACCCCTTGTAGGCGGTGACCGTGCCGGCCAGCAGGGGCCGCGGCGCCATCAGGATGAGCAGCAGGAGCGAACAACAACGGAACCACGGGTGGGGGCTACTTTTCATACATTTCATACATTTCATACATTTTCCTCCATTTTTTATACTCCTGGACCAAAGGGGGGACAGGTCAAGGAGCGCCACCACCTTCCGGAATACCGACCGTGTTTCCGGAAAATACTCTTGCCAGGGGGAAGTACGCCAGAGGCCACCCCCATCAGGGGCTACTCGTCAGCCCCGACGGAGAGGCCACCGCCGCCGCCCTTGCCGGCCGATAGCGGCCAGGAGTGGCAGGGCATCCAGGCAGGTTCTTGCAATGCCGGGGCCAGCGGACCGGGCCTCCCCGGGGCGCACGACTACTCAAGAAGACAGTACAACGAGCCGTCCAGACTGGCGGCGTAGACCTTGCCCCCCACCACCACCGGGGTGGCGATGATGCCAGCGCCGGTCTTGAACCTCCAAATCTGCTGGCCGGTGACGGCATCCAGGCAGTAGAGCCAGTGGTCCTCGCTGCCGAAGTAGAGCCGGCCACCCGCCACCACCGGC
>CAYSFY010000082.1:11046-18162 GCA_964430285.1 uncultured Desulfobulbia bacterium | reverse complement strand
CGATCACCATCACCCCGTCCTGCTGCAAAAAGATATCCGCCTTCAGGATGTTGAATTCAACGTCATAGTGGCGGGCCAGGTTGCAGATGATGGGCTGGTCGATGCTCTCCTTGGGAAAGCGCAACAAAAACATTCTGTTGTACATAGGGTTGCTCCTTATGGTGGTGGCGTAACAACGCACGTCGATGGGCAGTAGGTTGGTTCTGACTGTTTAGCCACGGAAAACAGACGCAGTACCAAGGCCATGAGCGGATAGGGTCCGTCGCTTGACACCCGGCCTACCGCCTAAGGCCGTTCCGTGGCGGCCAGCCGGGCGAGCAGGGTGTCCACCGGGGCATCGGTATCCATAATCATGGATTCGCCGGGCGGCAACTCATCCGGGGCCTCGAAGCGCCCCTTCTGCTGGAGATAGATCTCCCAGCGGCCATCGGAGACCGCATTGGGGTCTTGGGCTCGCAGGGCCATGCGCTCCCGCATCAGCTCCTCGGGGCAGCGGCAGAGAATGAAGCGGATCTCCACCCCCAACCGTTGGGCCAGCTCCCGAAGCCGCGCCCGTTCGGCCCGGGCCTGGTAGGAGCCATCCACCACCACCGCCCGCTGGCTGTCGAGGTCGGCGGCAGCCCGCGTAAGCAAGGCGTCGTAGGTCAGGCGCGAAAACTCACTGCTATAGATCCCGGCGTTGAACGATGCCTGTTGCGGGCAGTTGGCGGCCAGGCCGGCCAGCTCTTTCCGTACCCGGTCCGAGTTGTGGTAGCTGGCGCCGATGGACTTGGCCCAGGCCTCGGCCAGGGTGCTCTTGCCGGAGGCGATCAGCCCGTAAAAGCAGTAGAGCCTACTCCCCTTGGGCATAGCGGGTGGCCAGTTCAAAGTAGCGCTTGGCCTGGGTGAGGCAGGTCTCGCGGGTGGCAGGGTCCACCTCCGGGGCATGGGCGGTGAACAGACCGATCTTGCCCCGCACATAGGCGCGGTAGCACTTGTAGAAGTTCAGCATCGGCATGAGCCCCGGGTCGTTGGCGCGCTCAATGAAAGTTGCAATGAAGTGTTGGCAGAGGTCGCCAAGGCCTGCGTAGTCCAGGTCCATGGCCAGGAAGGCCACGTCGCTGGCCACGTCGCAGTAACGGAAACGCTCGTTGAACTCGATGCAGTCGTAGATGTAGATCTGCTCGGCCAGGCAGATGTTGGCGGAGTAGAGGTCGCCGTGGCAGTCGCGGACCTTGCCGGCGGCTTGCCGCTCGGCGAAGAGGGGCTCGTTGGTCAAGAACCCCTTGGCATAGGCGCTGATGGTGTCGAACTGGGCCTGACTCAAGGCTGGGCAGCCGATGAAGGCCGTCGTCTGCTCGAAATTTTCGAGGACGTTGACACTCACCGCCTGGGCCGAGCCAAAGGCCCGGATCTCGTCACCACCCGCCGCCTGCTCATAGAAGGGGACCAGCAGATCCACCACCCCGTCCAGCATGGCGGAGTTCAACTCCCCACGGCGGATGACGGCGCCCATCATCCGCTCTTCCGGCATCCTGGCCATCTTGACGCAGTACTCCAGGGGCGTTCCCGAGCCGTTCAGGCGAATGACGTCTCCCTCCTGAGTGATGGGCAGCACCTCCAGGTAGAGGGAAGGACAGAGGCGGCGGTTGAGGCGCAACTCCTCAAGGCAAAAGTGGTGGCGCTGCTCCAGGGTGGTGAAATCGAGAAATCCGAAGTTCACCGGTTTTTTGATCTTGTAGACAAACTCCCCGGCCAAGAGGACGTAGGAGATGTGGGTCTGCACCAGTTTGACCTCGGCAACCGGATGGGGGTAGGCAGCCGGCTGCTGCAGGGCCAGGATGAAGGGAGGGAGTTGATTGGTCATGGGGTGTCCTTAGTGGTGGTCGAGGAGAGGGGCTTAAGGCCCTAGGGCAAAGAGGCCATTTCGGCTTGATATATCGGCATTTGCCGGGAATGTCAAGGTAGGCGCATCACCTGTGGGGCAGACGGCCGTTTGCCCATCCATCTGTCTTGAGCAACGGACCGCCCCCCTATCGTCCAGGAGAAGCGGGGGGGACCTTGGCAGCCAGGGTGTTGCCAACAGAAGAGACGAGACGTGCGGCGTGCTCAGGTCATCCCGTGCTTCATCTCTTTTTCGTACCGCCTGCCGCCTAACGCCTAACCAAGCGAAGTAGTCACAAGTATTCTTAAAACACCCCATGCTCATGGAGCAAGCGGATGCCGATGGCGATCAGGACCAGACCGCCGGCCACCTCCACCTTGGCCCCCAGCCGGGAGGCCGAGCCCACCACCCGCCCAAGATGCAGCCCCGCCGCCGTCAGCACGGTGGCCACCACCCCGATCACCAGGGCCGGAAACCAGACCGAGATCCGCAACACCGCGAAGCTTAAGCCCACGGCCAGGGAGTCGATGCTGGTGGCCACGGAGAGCAGCACCAGGGTCCGCCCCCGGGTGGGGTCCTTGCCCTGCCGCTCTTCCACGCCCTCCAAGGACATGGCCTCGACGATCATCTTGCCGCCGACAAAGGCCAACAGACCAAAGGCCAGCCAGTGGTCGAACCTCTCGATGTAGGCGCGCACGCTCACTCCCGCCCCCCAGCCGATGATGTTCATTCCTGCCTGGAAGAGCCCGAAGTGCCAGGCCAGACGAAAGGTGTGACGCCTGCCCACCCAGGGCAGGGTGATGCCGGCGGCCAGGGCCACGGCAAAGGCGTCCACGGCCAGGGCCACGGCGATGATGAGGATGGTGGAGAGGGTCATGAGAGGTCGCCTTTGCCGGAGGGTGGCTGGAAGGTAGAAGGAATCGCGGGCTCGGCCTTGACAATATGGATTTGGTGATTAGCATTGCGCCACAAATTTGCGCGGTATCACGCAAGAACCACCCAGCTGGCCACCGCCCGTTTCCTCGCGACAGCTCATCTTGGTTGCCGTCGCCGGATGGGCGGCTGGTGCGCCACCGGCCAAATTACCCTCCCCTTTAACAGAAATCAGACGAGGTAGCAAACAAATGACCACAGAACAGACAGAGACCCTGGAGTTTCAATCGGAGACCAAAAAACTGCTCGATATCGTCATCCACTCCCTGTACACGGAGCGGGAGATCTTCCTGCGGGAGTTGATCTCCAATGCCGCCGATGCCCTGGAGAAGATGCGCCACGTGAGCCTCACCGAGGAGACCATCTTTGACAAGGATGCCCCCCTGGAGATCAACATCCAGGTGAACGAGGCCGAGCACACCATCACCCTCACCGACACCGGCATCGGCATGACCCGGGACGAGTTGATCGACAACCTGGGCACCATCGCCCACTCCGGCTCCAAGACCTTCCTCTCCAAGCTCGGCGAGGGGGCGCAGAAGGATGTCAACATCATCGGCCAGTTCGGGGTCGGCTTCTACGCCGCCTTCATGGTGGCCAAGCAGGTGCGGGTCCAGTCCCGCTCCTTCCACTCCGACGACTTAGGTCACGAGTGGACCTCCGACGGCACCGGCAGCTACACCGTGGCCCCCTGCCCCGGCCTGCACCGGGGGACCAAACTGATCATCGAGTTGAACGACGCCTCCCACGAGTTTGCCAAGGATGAGGCCCTCAAGCGGATCATCAAGCAGTATTCGAGCTTTGTCCCCTTCCCCATCAAGGTGGCCGGCGACACCATCAACACCGTTCAGGCCCTGTGGACCAAGAACAGCTCCGAGATCAAGGACGAGGAGTATGCGGACTTCTACAAGTTCATTGCCAACGCCTATGACGAGCCCCTGCTCCGTCTCCACTTCTCCGCCGACGCGCCCCTGGCCATCCACTCCCTGCTCTTCGTGCCCAAGGAGAACTTCGAGCGCATGGGCTTCGGCCGCATGGACCCCGGGGTCAACCTCTACTGCCAGAAGGTGTTGATCGAGAGCCATAGCGACAAGATCCTGCCCGAGTGGCTGCGCTTCCTGCGCGGGGTGATCGATAGCGAGGACCTGCCCTTGAACATCTCCCGCCAGGCCTTGCAGGACAACTCCCTGGTGGCCAAGATCAACCGGGTGGTCACCAAGCGCTTCCTCAAGTACCTGGACGAGCAGGCCAAGAACGCCCCGGAGACCTACCTGGAGTTCTGGAAGACCTTCGGCTTCTACCTGAAGGAGGGGGCCACCGCCGACTTCACCCACCGCGAGGCCCTGGCCAAGCTCCTGCGCTTCGAGTCCTCGGCCACCGAGGCCACCGCCCTGACCTCGCTTAGTGACTATGTGGGCCGCATGAAGGAGGGCCAGGAGGAGATCTACTACATCAACGGCCCCAGCCGCTCGGCCATCGAGTCCGGGCCGTATCTTGACGCCTTCAAGAAGCAGCACATCGAGGTGATCTACACCCTGGAGCCCATTGACGACTTCGTCTTCAGCCACCTGCGGGAGTTTGACGGCAAGAAGCTGGTCTCCGCCGACCGCGCCGACCTGAAGCTCCCCGAGGACAAGGAGGCAGCTGCCGAAGAGAGCAAGAACCGCCTGGATGCCGCCATCGCCACCTCGCTCACCAAGTGGATGCAGGAGGTCCTGGGCGAGCGGGTGAAGGAGGTCAGCGAGTCCAAGCGTCTGGTGGACAGCCCGGCCATCATCGTCAACCCCGACGGCTTCATGACCGCCTCCATGGAGCGGATCATGCGGGCCTCCAGCGTCGACGGCCCCAAGGATTTCGGGGCCAAGAACCTGGAGATCAACACCGGCCACCCCCTGATCAAGGATCTGGCCGACCTGCGGGTCAAGGACGAGACCCTGGCCCGGTTGATTGTTGAGCAGATCCACGACAACGCCATGGTCCAGGCCGGCCTGATGGTGGAGCCGCGCACCATGGTGGAGCGCAACTACCAGATCCTGGCCCGGGCGGTGAAGGGGTGATCATTTTTGCGGTGAAGGGATAAAAAAATCCCCCACCTGCCCTTGCATAACCCCAGGCGCGGTGCTATTCATTGGGCCGCATGCATGCTGTCAGGTATTTTGCCATGGCAGTTGGGTGGGTAACCCCTCGCCAGCTGCCTTTACCGTCTAAACTCTCAACCCCAAACCAAGGCACTACTGCTATGATTGAAGTCAAGGAACTCTGTAAGAACTATGGAGAGGTCACGGCATTGAGTGGGGTCTCCTTCTCCATCACCGCCGGCGAGGTCATCGGCCTGCTCGGCCCCAACGGGGCCGGCAAGACCACCCTGATGAAGATCCTCACCGGCTATCTCCACCCCTCGTCGGGCACGGCCACCATCGGCGGCCACGATGTGCTCACCGCCACCGAAAAGGTCCAGGAGCTGATCGGTTACCTGCCGGAGAACGCCCCCATCTACCCGGAATTGACCGTGCAGTCGTATCTCAAGATGATCGCCGAACTGCGCAATATCCCCCAGGAGAAGCAGCGGGACCGCATCGGCGAGGCGGCCATCGCCGTGGGGCTCCTGGACCGGCTCACCGCCCCCATCGCTACCCTGAGTAAGGGGTATCGCCAGCGGGTGGGTCTGGCCCAGGCCATCCTCCACCAGCCCAAGCTCCTGATCCTGGACGAGCCCACCAACGGCCTCGATCCTACCCAGATCGTCGAGGTGCGGCGATTGATCCGCTCCCTCTCCAAAAACACCACGGTCATGGTCTCCACCCATATCCTCTCCGAGGTGGAGGCCACCTGCGACCGCGCCTTGATCATCATCCAGGGCGAGCTGAAGGCCGATGCCAAGCTCACCGAGATGGCGGCCACGGCCCAGGCCCTGCTCACCGTGGGCAAGTCCGGCAAGGAGGCGGCCATCAAGCAGGAGCTGGACTCCTTCCCCGGGGTGATCCGCGTGGACATGGACGAGCGCCACGATGCCGTGATGTTTAGGGTGCGGGGCAAGGGCGGCGGTCAGGACCTCTGCCCGCGCCTCTTCGACCTGGCCAAGTCCAAGGACTGGCCGGTGTGGGAGCTGCGCCACGAGACCCGGACCCTGGAAGCGGTCTTTAATGAACTTACCGCCACGGTGGGAGGTGGACGATGAACAGAATGCTGGCAATCACTAAAAAGGAGCTCAAGGCCTATTTCGGCTCGCCCATGGCGGCGCTCTTCATCGGCGCCTTCCTGCTCGCCGCCCTGTTCTCCTTCTTCTGGCTGGAGACCTTCTTTGCCCGTAATACCGCCGATATCCGGCCCCTGTTCCGCTGGATGCCGGTGCTGATGATCTTCCTGGTGGGGGCGCTGACCATGCGCCAGTGGAGCGAGGAGCAACGCATGGGGACCATGGAGATCCTGTTGACCCTGCCGGTGCGCTTGTGGCAACTGGTCCTGGGCAAGTTCCTGGCGGTCCTCATCCTGGTCGGGGTGGCCCTGGCCTTGACCCTGGGGCTGCCCATCACCGTCTCACTTTTAGGCCCCCTGGACTGGGGTCCGGTCTTTGGCGGCTACCTGGGCGCCCTATTGATGGCCGCGGCCTATATCGCCATCGGCCTCTACCTCTCCTCGCGCACCGACAACCAGATCGTGGCCCTGATCCTCTCCGTGCTGGTGGGCGGCTTCTTCTACATCCTGGGCTCCGCCGACATCACCAACTTCATGGGCAACACCATGGGTGAGCTGTTTAGGGCCTTGGGTACCGGCAGCCGTTTCGCCAGTATCGAACGCGGGGTCATCGACCTCCGCGACCTGGTCTACTACGGCTCGCTCTCCGCCATCTTCCTGATGCTGAACATCCTGGCCCTGGACAAGAAGCGGTGGAGCGGCGGCGCCAACACCCTGCCCTACCGCCGCGGCCTGATCACCGCCACGGTGCTGATCGGAGCGAACCTGCTGGCCGCCAACCTGTGGCTGAACAAGGTGGGAGTCCTGCGCCTTGACCTCACCGAGAACCAGGAGTACTCCCTGTCGCAAACCAGCCGCGACCTGATCGTCAACCTGGCCGAGCCCCTGGTGCTGCGCGGCTACTTCTCGGAGAAGACCCACCCCCTGCTCTCGCCCCTGGTGCCGCGCATCAAGGACCTCTTGCAAGAGTACGCCATCGCCTCCGGCGGCCGGGTCAAGGTCGATTTCGTCGATCCCAAATACGACCCGGCCCAGGAGGCCGAGGCCAACCAGCAGTACGGCATCAAGCCGGTCCCCTTCCAGGTGGCCGGCCGCTACGAAGCCTCGGTGGTCAACTCCTACTT
>CAYSFY010000082.1:3699-11036 GCA_964430285.1 uncultured Desulfobulbia bacterium | reverse complement strand
AATATCCTGATCAAGTACGGCGACCAGCACGTGGTCCTGGGCTTCAACGACATCATCGAGGTCCAGCCCCGGCCCGACGGCCAGATCGACGTCCGCCTGCGCAACCTGGAGTACGACCTGACCAAGTCCATCAAAAAAACGGTCTACGGCTTTCAATCCCTGGGCGCGGTCTTCGAGAACATCAAGGGCGACTTGAAGCTCACCGCCGTCATCTCCCAGGAGGGCCTGCCCCAGGAGCTGGCCAAGCTGCCGGCCACCATCGCCACCGTGGGCCAGGCCCTGGCCAAGGAGTCCGGGGGCACGCTCAAGTTCGAGACCGTTGATCCGGGGAGCGACCCCCAGAAGCGGGACGCGCTCAAGAAGGAGTTTGACCTTGAACCCATGCAGGCCTCCTTCTTCTCCCCCGAGACCTTCTACTTTGCCCTGCTGCTGACGGTGAACGACAAGACCGACCGGGTCTACCTGACCCCGGACATGGGTGAAGCCGAGGTGCGAAAAGAGGTGGAGGCCCTGTTGAAGCAGACCGGCTCCGGCTTCCTGAAGACCATCGGCCTATGGACCCCGCCCGCCGACACCCCGCCGCAGATGGCGATGATGGGCCAGCCGCCGCCTAAAGACAACTACCGCATGCTGCAGAAGGTGCTGCCCGAGGACTACAACCTGACCAAGGTGGATCTTAGCTCCGGTCGGGTGCCCCCGGATGTGGACGTGCTGCTCCTGGTCGCCCCCCAGGCCCTGGACGACATGGCCCGCTTTGCCGTGGACCAGTACCTGATGCGCGGCGGGGCCGTGGTGAGCCTGGCCGGCAACTACCTCCTCGACCTGCAACCGTACTCCCAGACCCTGGCCGTTAAGCAGGTGAGCGGCGGCATCAACGACATCCTCGCCCACTACGGGGTCAAGGTGGAGGAGAGCCTGGTCATGGACGAGCAGAATGAACCCTTCCCCATCCCGGTCACCCGTAACCTGGGCGGCCTCCAGGTCCAGGAGATCCAGCAGGTCAACTACCCCTACTTCGTCGATGTGCGGCCAAACGGCATGGCCAAGGATACCCCGGCGGTGGCCAACCTGCCGGCGGTGACCATGAACTGGGTCTCCCCCTTGACCATCGACACCAAGAAGCAGGGCCACAAGATAGTGGATCTCCTGAAGTCCAGCCCCAACTCCTGGACCGCCACCGGCACCAACATCCAGCCCGACTTCCAGCGCTACCCCAACGTGGGCTTTGCCCCGGGCGCCACCATGGGGGCCAAGACCCTGGCGGTATCGAGCCAGGGGGTCTTTGATAGCTACTTCAGCGACCGGCCCGACCCGCGGGTGGCGGCCCGCGAGCAGCAGGCCAAGGAGAAAGCGGAGGCCGCGGCCGCCGATGATGTCAAGGAGGAGGCCCTGGATGCGGCCCCCGGCAAGAAGAAGGGCGCGGCCTATCCCGACCCCGACAAGCGACCCAAGGGCGAAGCGGAGAAGGTCGCCCTGCCGGACGCCCCGGTGATCAAGAAATCACCCGAGTCAGCCCGGCTGGTGGTGGTGGGCAGCGCCGAGTTTGTCAACGACACGGTGTTCAGCATCTCCCAGTCCGTGAGCCAGGATCGCTTCATGAACAGCCTAAGTTTCCTGCAGAACCTGATCGACTGGTCGGTGGAGGACGAGGACCTGCTGGTGATCCGTTCCCGGGGCACCTTTGCCCGGCTGTTGATGCCGCTCAGCCGCCAGCAACAGACCTTCTGGGAAGGGCTGAACTACGGGGTGGCCATCGTCGCCCTGCTGGGGATCAGCCTCTACGGGGGGCTGTACCGCCGCAAGGAACGGCCGCTGATCGCGAGCAAGTAAGTCACCAAACCGTAAAGGCCTCGCAAAAAGTCCCGACACTGGCCATCTGCCTACGTACTATCAGCACGTTACATAATGCGCCAGCGTCGGTTGAGCGGTTATTGCGAAACCGACAAACCTTTAACCTTTTGCCATACCAAGGGGTCCCCTATGACACAATCGAAAAAGAATACCGTGCTGGCCGTCCTGCTGGTGGCGCAGGTCGCGCTGATTGCTTTCCTTTACCGCCCGGGGCAGACCGCGGCCCCGGTGGCGACGAATCTCTTCCCGGATCTGAGCCCGGAGAAGGTGACCGGACTGACCATCACCGACGACCAGGGCAAGAGCCTGACCATGGACAAGAGAGAGGGGTGGCAGCTCTCCCCCGAAGGGTCCCCGGCCGACCAGACCAAGATCGACGCCCTGGTCAAGAAACTGGCCGAGCTTAAGACCACCCGCCTGGTCAGCCAGACCACCTCCAGCCACGCCCGGCTCAAGGTCGCGGACAGCGCCTTTAACCGCAAGGTCGAGCTTGCCCAGGGAGAGAAAAAGACCCTCTTCTTCCTGGGCACCGCGCCCAGTTCCAAGTCCATCCACCTGCGTCTGGCCGATGCCAAGGAGGTCTATCAGGTCAACGACCTCTCCACCTGGGAGGTGGCGGCGGAGAAGGAGAACTGGTGGCAGACCCGTTACGTCAACCACCCCCTGGATAGCCTAACCGGGGTGACCATCGCCAACGCCCAGGGTAAAGTCGAGCTGGTCAGCGACGGCAAAAAGGGGTGGCAGCTGAAGGATAAGCCGGATACCACCCTGGACAACAAGCGAGTGGAGATGGTGATCACCTCTCTGGCCGACATGACCATCGGCTCCTACCTGCCCAAGGAGTTCGCGGCCAAGGGCGAACCCGTGGCCACCATCACCTACCAGGCCAAGGCCGGCGGGGAGAGCACCCTAAAGATCTGGGCCAAGGAGAAGAAGGAGGACCAGGATCAGGTGGTCAAGGCATCCAGCTCCAGCTGGTACGCCAAGGCCAAGGAGTACGCCCTCAAGGAGGCCTTGGAACTCAAGGCGGACTCCTTGATCGCCAAACCGCCGACAGGCGAGGCCTTCACCAAGGAGCAGCCCGGCAGCGAGGCCCCTCCGGTGGAGATGCCCCCGTTCATTCCGGGCCAACCGCCGACGCCACCGCCGCCGGTTGGACCCCCGGAGGGCGCCGCCAAGTAACCCCGCCTCGCTTTGATAAAAAAAAGGTCCCATCCTGCCAACAGCGGCAGGATGGGACCTTTTTTTGTAACCAACCGGGTCTCAAGTCAAGCAGGGCAAGGACCTTTCGCAGCGCGGTGGCTCGCCACCGCTTTACAAAACCACGCCCCACCGCCACACGCCAATCCCACCCCGCACCCAACAATAACCGCAAACCACCCCCTGCCAACTACCCTATTTTCCTTCCGGCTCGATACGGTGAAACTGATTTTTCGTTGACCTGAGAAGGGCTGGCGGACAAGGGAAAGGTTGGAATTCGGGCACTTCTTCCTGATCATCGACCCGATTCCCGGGGGATCTCTTCTTCCATGGATGAGGCGGCAACAAGGTCTCCGCGGATGCCTGGGCCCTCTGCCCTGTTGGTTTACCGCACCATGTTTGCTGCTGCCGGTTGCTCTCCGGAGAGGGGTTGTGCCCTTCGTTAAACCGACCTTGGTAAACGCCGTATGGTGTTTGCCGCCACGGGCCTTGTTGGGTTTCGCCGGGCTCTAGCCAACCTACTACTGGGCTATCGCCAACCACTCTCCTTCCCTGTTTGCATTGCCCGCAACTCGGCGGTCACTGGGGCCTGAATAACAAAAAGCCCTCCCCGCCCTTGGGGCGAGGAGGGCTTTTTCTCCGTGCGGATGTTTGGTCTCTAGCGGCAGAGAACAGAGGTGCCATCAAGGAGAACACTCTCCACTCGTGGGGTTCACCTGTGAGCAGTGCATGGACATCTGTCACCGAGCTTTAGCGCTACAGTGAGGTCTGAGCCATTTCCAAGCGTGATACTTGGAACGCTCCTCTTTTAAGACATCCAAGGTCCATTTTACGATGGGGATGCACAAAAGGATCAGACCAGCTATCATCATGCAAACATCGAGTACACTAATCATCGGCGACCTCCTCGCTCACGATTGCAAACAACACTTTTCCCCTGCCGGGACCATCCCACACGGGTCATGCGACCCACTTCCCTCCTGCCATGACCACACCGTTAATCATTCTCGGCGCCTTCATTTTCCTCTCCCTCGTACGAGGATGATTCGCTCTGCCCGCTGGTGGCGGCACAGGAGCCCCCGGTCAGGTATTGGGTCACCGCCTCGTAGGTCGCCGCGTTGACCTTGCTGCCGTTATGGCCCTGCCATTTGCTGTTGGTGCAGCTGACCTTGCCCTGGTTGTTGCCGTGGCAAGAGAGACAGGTGGAGGTCAGGACCGTGGCCGCATCGACTGTTGTCGTGCCACTGCCTGCGGTTCCATTGCCACCGCCATCGCCCTCGCCGCCGTCAGGACCGTTATGGCAGTCATAGCAGCTGACCGGATGGCCGGCAACAAAGCTCTTGCTGCCGCCTGCCACCGAGAAGGTCCGGGCGCTGAAGGTCTTGGAGAGGACACTACCCTGGTAGTCGCTACCATGGCAGGCGGCGCATTGGGCGCTATTGCCCGCGGCTACCTCCGGATGGCTGCTGATCCAGGCCTGTCCCACGGTGTGCAGGCCATGGGGGCCGCCGTTGGTGGTGCTGGGTACGGTGAGGTGGCAGACCGTACACTCGGCGATGGTGCCTGCGTGGCCCTGGGCCGCGATGCTCTGCAGGTTGTCTTCGCCCCGGAGAGAGGGATAGATGGCATGGGTCGCGCCATGGCAGGCCTCGCACTGCAACTGACCGTGACCAGTGCTGAAGCGGTAGAGGTTTTTGCCGGCCACAGGCGCATTGTCATTGGTGGCAAAACGGGTGTCCGTCGTGGGTTTCAAGCTCCCGGTGAGCGAGTCGGTCACCGCCTCAAGGGCACGCACTCCGTTCTGGTGGCAGTTTTGGCAAGTCGGCTCATCCAGCCAGCCTTCCCGGTTGACAGCGCCCACGGCGCTCATGGTGCCGTGACAGCTTTGGCACTGCATCAAGGCGTTCCCTTGGGCATCCGTGGCCTTGCCCATGGCCCCCCGCAGACACTGGGTGGTTGATCCCGGATGACAGGCATAACAGGCGTCACGGTTGGTGCCGCTGTTCAGGGTCAAACCGCTGGCGGGATCGATCACGTTGGCGTGCAGGCCATGGAGGGCGGTGGTCAACGGTTTGATGCCACTGAAGCCGCTGGTGCCCAGGGCATTGCTCTTATGGCAGATGGCGCAGAGGACCGGGGTGCCGCTGAGGGCCGTCTGCAACAGAGAGGCGTCGTAGCTATAGCCCAGCTGCTGCAGCTCCGCCAGATAGGGGGAGATGTCGTGTTGCTGATCATGGAGTTTCAGGATGTTGAGCTTGTAGTCTTTGTCGGCATCGCCATCATTGGCCCAACCAGCGGCCGGCATGGCGGCAGTGCTGGCGGCCTCGGAACCGTGACACTTCTTACAATCCATCTCGTCGCTCACCGGCAGGACCGTGGTGGTGGTGGCCAACAGCGCGCCGGTCGCGGCATCACGGGCCACCACCTTGACCAGGGGGTAGCGGTTATAGCTGCCGTCATCGTTTTTGGGCGCGGTGGGGATCCCTTCGGCCATCCACCAATCGTGACCGGCGTTATAGGTCATGGGCTGGGGGGTCTTGCTCTGCGTGGCATTGCCTTTCAGACCGACATCAGGACCGAGGTTGGCGCCAAAGAGATCGACCACATACGCCCAGAAGTTGGTCTTGGTGCTGCTGATGGTGTTCCACTTGCCGTCCAGGGCAGGTGCGGCCTCATAGGTAATGGTCACGCCCGAGGTGATGCGCGAGGCGGTGCCGTTTTCTCTCTTCACCAGCTGGGCCACCAGGTTGTTGTACGGCGGCAAAATCGAAAAGAGCGAGTAGTCGTTGCCGTCCATGCAGTGCATGCCCAGATCGTTCCAGGCCAACAGCCGGTAGTCGGCGCTGGGGGTCTCATTGCCGTTGTTGCCCATGCCGCCGTTCATGCCGCCCCCCATGCCGCCCCCCATGTTGCCCCCCTGGCCCGGAGTGACGTTGACCCACACCCCTTCCCCTGGGTAGATGGTGATCAGGTGGCCAAACCCCTTACTGGCGGCGAAGGCCCCCATGCTCTTCTCCCCGGGCATGGCTACCGCCCAATTGCCATTCGTCCATGCCCACATGGAGACCACCCCGCTGTTCAGCGAAGACATGGCCGTCATGAACCCCGGCTGGTTGCTCTTCAAGCCCACCAGATTCCAGCCCGGAGTGAGGGTTAGCGGACTGTAGTCCGGGGTCCCGGCGATCGTCACCTGCTGGCCTGCCTTGCTATCCACCCAGAAACCTTGACCGGAGCCGATGGTGTCGATGGTAGCAAAACCCTTGCCCGCGGCATAGGCCCCCGGAGTTGTCTCCCCGGGCAGATAGACCATCCAGTTTGCCCCGCTCCACTTCCAGACACTGGCGAATTTGCCCGCATCGCCAAAGACCGCCGGGACCTGGAAAGGGATGGTGGAGGAGAGCAGACTCCAGCCTTGGCTCATGGTCAAGGTGACGCTGCCGCTGCCCCCGTTGTCACCCCCGGGGAAGGGGGGGGTGTTGATGGTGGTATTCGTCGTGGAAGTAGCCTTGGTGATGGTTGTGGTGGTGGTCGGCGCCTTGGTCGTGGTGGTCGTTACCACTGCCGGGGAGGGATGACTCGTGGCATTGCCGGGATAGGTCTCGGGCGAGGCCATGATTTCTGCAAGATTGGTAAACCCGTCATTATCTGAGTCCTGCGCTTCGATGGTCGGAAATTTGTGCTGGACGGCATAGGCAGCGCCATACGCATTCCTGGCCCCTCCTCCTCCCGGATCGACATGACACAAGCCACACCCGCCGATGGTCAGCGCTTGCCCCGGGTGTGCCGTCTGGTAGGAGGCCTGATACTGTGTTTGAAAGGCAGCCCCATAGGATGAATACGCCAAGGCAGTCCCTTGGCCCAAGAGCGAGACCATCGGCGCCAAGGCCATCAATAACATCATTTTTTTCCGCATCCGTTTTCTCCGTCAATAGAGGTTCAAAATTTTTGGTCAGTGGTTAGGCTGAGTCAGGAAGCCACGGGCTTGAATGCCGCGCCATGCCACTTCATGGCACCATGGAACTTGCGGGCTTGATTAGCAACTGCTATGCCAGTATCTAATTAAATAGTGCAACTTATTGAAATTTAAATAGATAATAGATAAGGAAGACGCTAGCACCTGCTCCAACAATAACCATTACTAAAAATACTTCTTGGTGCTTCCCTAAATTTTATTGGTCCCGCGTCACGCGGCGATAAGGCCGTTGGCCCAAAGTTGAACCATCATGGCCTCCATGCCGGCGCGCTGCCGAGGAGAGAGGCAAAAAAAAGCCCTCCCGCCCTATTGG
>CAYSFY010000082.1:0-3689 GCA_964430285.1 uncultured Desulfobulbia bacterium | reverse complement strand
GGCAAGGAGGGCTTTTGCTCCGTGCAGCTTTTGCCGACAATGCCGGCGGTACTAAGGCATCAACTTTTTCATGCCTCACCGGCATGCTTAATCGTTGTCGTCACCCTCGTCGTCATCCTCGTCGGAGGACCCGCTCTGCCCCGCGCTGCCGGTACAAATACCCCCGGTCAGATGGGTGGACACGGCATCGAAAATCGCCGTGCTGACCCGGTTGCCGTTATGGCCCTGCCATTGACTGTTGCCGCAACTGACCTTGCTCTGTTTGTCGCCGTGACAGGAGAGACAGGTGGTCGTGAGGGTCGTGGCCGCATCCACCGCTGAGGTATCACCACCCGTCGAACCGCTGGTGGCGGAGCAGGTGCCCCCGGTCAGAGAGGTGCTGACGGTATCGTAAATCGCCACGCTGACTCGGGCATCTTTATGGGCCTGCCACTGGCTGTTGCCGCAACTGACCTGGTTCTGTTTATTGCCATGACACGAGAGGCAGGTGGTCGCGAGAAGCGTGGCCGCATCCCCCGTGGCCGTACCGCCTTGGTTCGCGTTGACCCTGACCCAGAAACCCTCTCCCGGGTAGATGGTGGTCAGGTTGCCGAATTTATTCTTGGCAACAAAGGCACCCATGAGCGCATCGCCCGGCATGGCTACCAACCAATTGCCATTGGACCATACCCAGATCGAGACAATGTCGCTGTTAAGCGCGATGAAGTCGGTCACCGCCATCGGCTGGTCGCTCTTCAAACCCGCGAGATTCCAACCCGGAGTTAAGGTCAGGGGTGTATAGTCCGGGGTCCCTGACACTGTCACCTGCTGGTCCGCCTTGCTGGCTACCCAGAAGCCCTGGCCGGAACTGATGGTGGAGACGGTGCCGAAGCCCTTGCTCGCGGCATAGGCCCCCGGAACTCCCTCGCCGGGCAGGTAGACCGACCAGTTGTTGTCCCCCCATGTCCACACACTGGCGAACTTGCCGCCATCGCCAAAGGCTGTCGAGACCTGGAAAGCGATGGTGGAGGAGAGCAAACTCCACCCTTGGCTCATGGACATGGTGAAGCTACCGTCGTTACCCCCGGGAGTGGGGGGAGTGGTGGTTGTGGTGGTTGTGCTGATGGTGGTCGGGGTGGACGTCGTGGTGGTTGTCGGTGCCTGGGTCGTGGTGGTGGTTGGCGCCTGGGTCGTGGTGGTGGTCGGTGCCTGGGTCGTGGTGGTGGTTGGCGCCTGGGTCGTGGTGGTGGTTGGCGCCTGGGTCGTAGTGGTGGTTACCACAACCGGGGCCGGATGACTGGCGGCATTGCCGGGATAGGTCTCGGGCAAGGCCATGATTTCAGCAAGGTTGCTGAACCCGTCGCCATCCGAGTCCAGCGCTTCAATAGCCGTAAAAGTATGTGTGGCGGCATAGGCCGTGCCATATGAATTCCTAGCCCCTCCTCCTCCCGGATTGGTGTGACACAAGGCGCAACCGCTAATCGTCAAGGGCTGACCGGGGTGCGCACTCTGGTAGGGGGCTAGATACTGTGTTTGGAAATCACTCCCATAGTTTCCAAAAGCAAAGGCCGTTCCCTGGCTAAAAAGAAAGACCATCGCCACCAGGGCCATCAATAACATTGTTTTTTTTTGCATGCTTTTTCTCCGTTGATCTTTAGTTAACAAGTCTTGTTAATAATCAGATGTGTTAGGCCGCGGGCTGTAAGCCCTGCCTTCCTGATCCGTTTACTGCTTCCTTGCCCCATGATGGGCGCCGCTACTACCTCTCTTTTTCTCATTTTTTCTCTCCTCCGATGAATGGGTTGAATTCCAGAGATGCCACTTAGTGGCACCATGGCCGTTGCTCGCCATCCTCAGCAAATGGTATGCCAGTATCTACTTTAATACCATAACTACTTGAAATAAAATAATATATAAGCAGAAGATGCGCTTGCAGTAATCTCAACAATAACCATTACTAAAAAAAATTATAGGTGCTTTCGTAAATTTAATTGGTAACGCGTCCCGTCATAAGGCCATCAGCGCTCACCGGGTGCGCCAGCAGCTGAGCGCTGCCTGCCGGCATGCCATTGCAGGATCATGACCTCCATGCCGCTCCTCGGTTTAAGGGCCGCCGCGAGATAATACCCCATGCCCTGCCGACCGTGCCTTTTCGGCTCCTTGGCGTGCCGTTTCGCGGGGATCGCCCGAACCCCAGGACGAAGCGAAGAGCATGCCCCAAAACCGATGGAATCGCAAAAAGTCGTGGGGCTGACCATCTGCCAATGTAATTTCAATGTGTTACGGGGAGTGCCAGCGGCGGTTGAGCGGTTTTTGCGAAACCGTCAAAACTCGGCCATGGGGAAAGCCCATAGGCCTAAAATGCGGAAAGCCCTCCCTGCCCTATTGGGCAAGGAGGGCTTTCTCCGCAAGCAGTCTTCCCTCGATAATGCCGGTGTTGTTACGGCATCAATTTTTTTGACACCTTCCGTGCATCATTCATGACGGGTTTCGCCAAAAGCGCTCAACCGCCGCTGGCACGCCACGCAACATATTGCGTATTACATGGGCAGAGGGTCAGCCCCACGACTTTTTGCGACTCCATCATCAATCGTTGTCGGAGTCGTTATCGCTTCACTGGTCACCATCAAGGTCGGATGACCCGCCTTGACCGGTGCAGCTGCCTCCGGTCAGGGAGATGGACACGGCATCAAAGGTGGCCCCATCGACCTTGCTCCCCTTATGGGCCATCCATTCGCTGTTTGCGCAATTGACCTTGCTCTGATTGTTGCCGTGGCACCCCAGGCAGGTGGTGGTCAGGGCCGTGGCTGCATCGCCCGTGGTGTCGGTGCAGGTGCCCCCGGTCAGGTAGACGGAAACGGCATCGAAGGTAGCCGCATCGACTTTGCTCCCCTTATGGGCAGTCCATTTGCTGTTTGCGCAACTGACCTTGCTCTGATTGTTGCCGTGACACCCCAGGCAGGTGGTGGTCAGGGCCGTGGCTGCATCGACTGTAGTGCTCCCCCCTTGGTTCGGGTGGATGTTGACCCAGAAACCCTCTCCCGGATAGATGGCTGTCAGGACACCGAAATTATGGCTGGCAGCGTATGCCCCCGGGTTTGACTCGCCGGGGATGGCGACCAACCAATTGTTATTGGACCATGCCCAGATCGAGGTAATCCCGCTGTTCAGCGAGGCAATGGCAGCCTCGCTACTCGCCTGATCGCTTTTCAAGCCGAGCAAGTTCCAACCCTGCGTAAAGGTCAACGCACCGTAGTCCAGGGTGCCGGTAATCGTCACCTGCTGCGCCATCTTGCTGTCAACCCAGAAACCCTGGCCGGAGGTGATGGCGGCTAAGGTGGCAAATCCCTTGCTCGCGGCATAGGCCCCCGGTATTGCCTCTCCTGACACATAGACCAGCCAGTTTCCACCCCCCCAGGCCCAGACACTGGTGAACTTAGCACCATCGCCAAAGACCGTCGAGAGCTGGAAGCCGATGGTGGACGAGAGCAGATTCCACCCCTGGATCATGGACAGGGTGATGCTATCACTCCCGGGATTGGGGGGGATGGTAGTCGTCGTGGTGGTGGTTGCTGCCGCCGTCGTGGTGGTGGTCGCTGCCGCCGTCGTCGTGGTGGTCGCTGCCGCCGTCGTGGTGGTAGTCGGTGCCGCCGTTGTGGTGGTGGTCGCTGCCGCCGTCGTGGTGGTGGTCGCTGCCGCCGTCGTGGTGG
>CAYSFY010000081.1:13636-18368 GCA_964430285.1 uncultured Desulfobulbia bacterium | reverse complement strand
CTTCCGAAAATTTAAGTTAACATCAATTCATATCGGTTCAAAGCATACAAGGGGACTATTTGGTGCCCAAATCGTCAGTGCAATTTTCTAACCGGACAACACTGATTCTTCTGAACCCTGAACCATTTTTCCGGGAATTGAGAAAAAATTTGGGATTGCAGGAGAAACATAATATTCCATGAGGATAACAGCCTGTTAGCAACAGGATGTCGCCTATAGGCGTTATCAAGGGTAATTATTATTTTTTAGCAACTCAACCATGAATTAATTTGTTAGTCATACGTCAGAGAGCACGTCAGTGCGGTCCTTTGGTTAGTCTCGCGCAGCGGAGGGACTCAGTGTTGTCCATTACCCACGGAGAGTTGTGACGGGACCTCAGAATTATCGTGGGTGTGGCATTTTCATTGCTATACTAGGAAAGAGGGCCGCGGCTTGGACAAACATTGCCAACAGGCTGTTGCGAAAGGAAGAAAAGTCGTCATCAATTATATTCTCTGCGCCAATGGCAGGGGACAAATCCATCCCGTATTGCATTGCTGTGAAGAGAGGTATTGGCCATGAACATGAGATTTTTTCTTTGCGCGTGGCTCTTTGTGAGCCTCTTGCCCCCAGGGTTAGCCATGGGGGAGACTCGGTCAATCCATGTGGAGTTGAGTTATTCAGGGTCGGCGGCCTCGTTCATCCTCTATCAGGATGGCGTTCAGGTCTGTACCGGGACGAACCCCGACACAATGGATTGCACAATTGAAATGGGTACGCTCCCCATGACCTTTGCCTTGACAGCGGTTGATGCAGATGGGGTAGAGAGCCCACCTTCGGCACCCTATATTTTAGTTCCTCCCTCGCCAGATCCTAATGTCTTTGGCAATTTTATCCCCCAGGCCAATTTTACCACCACAGCCACCAACGGTGAAGCCCCGCTGCCGGCAAGTTTTGATGCCAGCGGCTCGTCTGACCTCGGCGGCCTGATTCTCAATTATGATTGGGATTTTGGCGATGGCGATGCCGGTAGTGGAGAACTCATTGATCACACTTTTGCCGCGCCAGGGACATATACCGTCACCTTGACCGTTGTTGACGACGATGGAGCATCTGCCGTAAAGGCCACCACGATTACTGTTACTGCTCTCGCCCCGACTCCGTCACCAACAGCCAACAATCCACCAGTTGCGGTGCTCGCCGCGACCCCGCCGTCGGCGGGCGTGACGATAGTTGGCTTTGCTGGTTCAGGCTCCTCTGACCTTGATGGGACGATCGCTTCATATTCTTGGAGCTTTGGTGATGGTGATACCGGTGTTGGGGTCACTATCGAACACGAATATCTTGCGCCAGGGGATTATACCGCGGTACTGACCGTGACCGACAACCAAGGGGCCAGCAGCCAGGACCAGATGATTATCTCCGTCGTCGATGCCTTCGCGCCAGCCAATCTTCCGCCGGTTGTGGAAATTTCCGCCAGCAGCCAGCAGCATCTCCTGCACTTTGTTTGGGATTATGTCGGGACAGCCCCTGACCTGGTCGGCTTTAGGCTCTATCAGAATAGCCGGTTGGTCTGTGATGTCGCCGATCCCGTCGTCCGTGCGGCAGATTGTCTCACCCATGTCGATAATGGCATGATCCGCCTCTGGGTAACCGCTTACGATCAGAATGGAGTGGAGAGTGGGCCATCCGCGGCCTTGACCTTTGACAGCACCGGGTTGTTCCCTGTCGCGGCAGGAGATGCCCCGCTGGCGGTCCATTTTACCTCCGGGGCTTCGGCCGATCCGGACGGGACCATCTCCTCGTATAGCTGGGATTTTGGCGATGGGTCCATGGCGGAAGGGATGGCGACCGATCATGTTTTCACTGGTCCAGGCGATTATCTGGTTACTCTGACCGTCACTGATGACCGCGGCGATCAAGCCCAGGCCACCACTCACATCCATGTAACCTCGGCACAACCCCCACTGGCGATTAATTCCTCTTTTTCCACGATTCAGGATAAGTCGGTGACGGCAATCTTGAACGCCAGCGACCCCGATGGTAGTCCGCTTACCTTTAGGTTAATCAAAGATGGTACGTTCGGCACTGCCACGATTACCAACGACTCCACTGGTGTCTTCACCTATGTGCCGAAGGTTGGGGTGTTCGGCACGGACACCTTCATCTTTAAGGCCAACGACGGGACCTCGGATTCCAATGAGGCGGTGGTATCAATCTCCATCATGAAGAAGAATTCGGCGCCTACAGCTACAGATATGGCGTTGACAGCGCAGGAAGATGAGGCCGTCAGTGCTGCTTTGCAGGCAACGGATTCGGACAATGATCCACTGACCTTCGCGCTGGTCGCCATGCCTACCCATGGTTCCGTGACCGTGGTCAATGACACGGCTGGGACCTTTACCTATATGCCTCAGGCAAATTATCACGGAACTGACAGCTTCACCTATAAAGCACATGATGGCGCTCTCGATTCCGCTGTTTCCACGGTTACGGTGACTGTCAGTCCAGTTAATGATGCCCCCTCAGCGGCTGGCTCCAGCCTGTTGGCAACAGAGGATGTTGCAGCCTCCGGGAAAGTAACCGGAGGTGACCTTGATGGTGATCCCTTGACCTACTCGATTGCCACCAATGGCGGCAAGGGCGTGGCAGTCATTACCGATGCGACTACGGGTGTCTTTACCTACATCCCCTCCCCAAATGAAAACGGGCAGGATAGCTTTGTCTATCGGGTCAGTGATGGTCTGTTGACAACGGATGCCACTGTCGCGGTGTCGATTGCTGCAGTCAATGCCCCCCCGACCGCCGCGCCAGCCGCTCTAACGGTCACGGAAGACCTTGTGGTCTCAGGGCAGGTAACCGGGCTAGACCCCGATGGCGACACTTTGACCTATTCTGTCGTCACGAATGGCAGCAAAGGTGATGCCGTCATTACCGATATGACGACCGGGGCCTTGACCTATACTCCCTTGCCGAATAAAAACGGGCAAGACAGCTTCACCTATCGGGTAAGCGATGGCAAGTTGACCTCGGATGCCACGGTTACAGTGGCGATAGCTGCGGTAAATGACGCGCCGACTGCTGCGGCTGCCACCCTGGCGGTCACCGAGGACTTAGAGGCAGTAGGGCAACTAAGTGGAGTAGATCCCGATGGCGACTCCTTTTCCTATTCCATTGTCACCAATGGCAGCAAGGGGGTTGCTACCATGATTGATCCGACCACCGGGGCATTTACCTACACACCCTCGGTGAATCAAACCGGTCAGGATAGCGTTGTCTATCGAGTAAGTGATGGTCTGCTGATGGCGGACGCCACGGTGGTGGTGACAATTACGGCTGTTAATGACGCGCCGATTACAACGGCAACTAGCTTGGCTGTCTCGGAGGATGTAGTGGCCACAGGACAATTGCCCGGTTCAGATCCTGATGGCGATACCTTGACCTATTCGATTACTACCAATGGCAGTAAGGGGAAGGCCGTCGTTAGCGATGAGGCGACAGGGGTCTTTACTTACACCCCCTCTGCGAATGAAAACGGTCAAGACAGCTTTGTCTATCGGGTAAACGATGGCAAGTTGACGTCAGAGGCAACGGTTAGCGTGGCGATTACGGCAGTCAATGATGCGCCGCTCGCAGCAGCAACCACTTTGGCGGTCACGGAAGATGTGGCGTCCTCCGGCCATTTATCCGGAGCAAGTCCGGATGGCAACTCCTTGACCTATTCTCTCGTGACCAATGGCAACAAGGGTGCGGCAGTCATTGCCGACACGACGACTGGGGCCTTTACGTACACCCCCACTGCGAATAAAAATGGCGAGGACAGCTTTATCTATCGGGTGAGTAACGGGGTGACGACAACAGATGCGGCCGTCACGGTGACCATTGCGCCAGTCAATGATCCACCCACCGCTTCCGGATTAACAGTATCGACAATGGAGAATGTTTCCCTTTCAGGACAGCTGCTGGGGGCTGATCCGGATGGCGACAGCCTGATCTATACGCTGGTGTCCAATGGTAATAAGGGGACCGCGGTTATTACGGATGCAGCCTCAGGGGCCTTCAGCTACACCCCTTTTGTGAAGCAAAATGGGCAGGACACGTTTAGCTATCGGGTGAGCGATGGTCTGCTGACAGCAGAGGCCACGGTCACGGTGACCATTGCCGCGGTCAATGTCACCCCAACTGCGTCGGCAGTCACGCTCACAGTCATGGAAGATGGTGTGTCCTCAGGCCAGTTATCCGGGGCAGACTCAGATGGTGACTCCTTGACCTATTCGATTATCACCAATGGCGGCAATGGGGTGGCTATCATTGCCGAGACGAAGACAGGGCTCTTTACCTACACCCCTTCAGCGAACAAAAACGGCCAGGATAGTTTTGTCTATCGGGTAAGCGATGGCCTGTTGACGGCGGAGGCCACGGTCACGGTGACGATTGTCCCTGTCAATGACGCACCGGTCGCAGCGACAGCCACTCTGGCCGCCACGGAAGATGTTGTGGCCTCGGGGCAGGTGTCCGGGGCAGACCCCGATGGCGACTCCTTGGCCTATGCAATCATCGCCAATGGCCAGCTAGGACAGGCCGTCATTACCGATTTGGCGACTGGGGCCTTTACTTATGCGCCTTTTGCGAACAAAAACGGCCAAGACAGCTTCGTCTATCGGGTAAGCGATGGCAACCTGACGGCCGAGGCTACAGTCTTGGTGACGATTGTTGCGGCTGAAGAGGCCCCGACGGCCACGACCACGACCTC
>CAYSFY010000081.1:11169-13536 GCA_964430285.1 uncultured Desulfobulbia bacterium | reverse complement strand
CCCGTCGACCACCATGGCCGTGCCATCGACCACGATAACGACGACCGGGTTGGCTTCCACCACTACCACGACTATCCCCAGCCCAGGGATTGTGGCGCAGCAAGAAGCCCCGACGGCCACGACCACGACCTCCCCGTCGACCACCATGGCCGTGCCATCGACCACGATAACGACGACCGGGTTGGCTCCCACCACCACTACGACTATCCCCAGCAAAGGGATTGTGGCGCAGAAAGATGCCCCCCCGACCCCTAAGGACACGGGGGCCTTAAATCTTGAGAAAAGTGTGGTGACACCCAACTCGGTAAGTGACGAGGGTACAGGGATCTCCACCTCGACCACCTCGCTTGGGGAGTCGACCACGACCACGACGACAGAATTTTCTACCACCACTACGACCATCCCCACCCAAGGGAGTGTAACTCTGAATCCCAGTGTAGGTTGGAACCTGCTTACTTCGGCCGTCGGGTTTGAGGTCCCTAAGATCTTGGGTGATAGCGGCAAATTTTCCAGTGTGTGGAAGTGGGAACAGGGGAAATGGGCAGTGTACCTGCCTGGCGAGGATGGTGGCGTTTCTTATACAAAAGCTAAAGGATTCACCTCGCTAATTGCCATTGCCCCGGGCGAAGGCTTTTGGGTGAATGCCAAGAGTACAGCGCCGGTGATGATTACCGGGACGTCGGAGTACGGCGCGCTCACGTTTGCCAGCGGATGGAATTTGGTGGGGCTGAAGAGCGCACAGCCCACCACTGTGGCTGATTTCATCGCCAGCACATCGGGCATCGTTTCGTTATGGAAATGGGAGAATGGTAAATGGGCGGTGTTTTTGCCCGGCGAGGTGACCCCTGGTGCCTACGCAGCCGCCAAGGGCTTCGGCAACCTCACCACTATCAACCCTGGCGAGGGGTTATGGGTCTATAATCCCTAGTGAATACGTCGTAATGACGTGGATCTGTGATGGTGGACAGGTGATGTGTAGAGGTATACTCTTCACTCCTGGTAACTGCTCAGGTTGTTTAGGCTATAGACTGTAGGCTGTTAGCCACACAAGAGGACTGCATGCTGGTTCATACAATGTTTATTTCTCGTGTTTTTCTGTTGCTAATAGCCTAAACCCCTACAGCCTATAGACCTGAGTAGTTACTACTCCTGCTTGTTTACCCAAAAACCCTTGCCGGGGGGAATGGTGCTCAGCAGACCGAAGCCCTTGGCTTGGGCGTAGGCTGCACCCTTATCTGCTGGAGCGGACAGATACACTGCCCAGGTGTCGCCAGACCACATCCAAACAGAAATCACCGCCCCCAGGTCGGTCACCTCTACTGGCTGCGTACCCTTTATCCCCACTAGACTCCAGCCAGAAGAGAAGACGAGAGGGCCATACGCGGGCGTGCCGGTGATCGTGACCTTCTTAGTAACTTTGCTGTTTAACCAAAAGCCTTCTCCTGATGAAATCGTGCTCAGCAGGACGTAATCTTTGGATGCAGCATAAGATGCACTATCACCACCCGGCAGGTATATCGCCCAAGTCTTGCCTCCTTTGCCGTCATCTGTCCACTTCCAGATACTGGTGAATGTCCCCTCATCTCCAAAGACCTCCGGCACCTGAAGGTCGATGGTCGACGAAAGAAGAGACCAACCCACACTGACAGGGATAGTGGCAATCGTCAATTCGCCAGAAGACGACCAGTTCCCGGCTGCATCCTGCTCCTGGACATACAGGGTATGTGAGCCCTCACTCAGGTCCGTGGATGGAGTGAAGCTGGCGAACGTACCGACTGTAGCCTGAGAGCCAAGGTCCTTATTGTCCAGGCGGTAACGGTATGTTCCATTGCCACCGCCGCCACCCGCCCACGTCCAGGTGGGAGTCGTTGCGTTTGTGAGTGTGGTTCCCGAGACGACTGGAGCCCCAGGTGGGGTTATGTCGACGATGACCGTCAGCGTCCCTGAGGGCGACCAGTTTCCTGCCGCATCGCGCTCCTGGACATACAGGGTATGCGAGCCCTCACTCAGGTCCGTGGCTGGAGTGAAGCTGCTGAACTCGCCGAGCGTAGCCTCAGCCCCCAGGACCTCATTGTCCAGTTGGTAACGGTATGTCCCGTTGCCACCGCCACCTCCCGCCCAGGTCCAGGTGGGGGTAGTGTCATTCGTTGGTGTGGCCCCCGATACGGTTGGTACCCCAGGCGGTGTTATGTCGACAACAACCGTCAGTGTTCCTGAAGATGACCAGTTCCCCGCCGCATCTCGCTCCTGAACATAAAGAGTGTGGGAGCCTTCACTCAGGTCGGTGGCTGGAGTGAAGCTGGTGGACTCGCTGACTGTAGCCTCTGAGCTGAGGTCCGTATTGTCCATTTTGTACCGGTATGTCCC
>CAYSFY010000081.1:7098-11159 GCA_964430285.1 uncultured Desulfobulbia bacterium | reverse complement strand
TCCCACCGCCACCTCCCGCCCACGTCCAAGTGGTGGTCGTTGCGTTCGTAAGTGTGATTCCCGCAACTGAGGGGGGGGCAGGAGGCGTCGCATCATAGGTCCCTGCAATTTGTTTGGAGAATACAATTCCCGAATTGGCGGTGATATAAACCGCCCCTTCCGCAAGCGTAGCAATATCAAGGGCGGCGGTCCAGGTCCCATCCAGAGCGACGGCCATGTTCGCTAAGGAGCTTTTCCCCAGGACGTCCTTGACCTCCACAACATTCACTGTCGTGATGGGATCGGCGCTGTGCCCCCAGATAGGATAGGATAACTTACTCTGTTGATTCACATAGTATCCCGGAGCTGGGGCATCGATATAGAGCAGCCTTTCTTCTTTCGAGAAAGGGCTCTCGAAGCCATCACTGGCAACCGCCTTCATGGCGATGAAGTAAACGACTCCATCCTCAAGGCCATCTGCTGTATCAATGGTGCCGCAATGTACTAATGGATCTGTGGGACACGGTGTTGCCGGGAAGCTTTTGCTGCCACTTCCCGGATCGTCGTAGCTGGCAACGTTCTCTGGCCGCCAGTAGATCACGTAGTGGTCCAGGTATGCACTATACGCCTCATCAATGGGCTCCCATTCAATGTGCACCTCCATGGCCAAGGCCGGGGTAAAGGAGAGGAGAATAAAGGAAAGTGCAGCCACCAGCCTGTACATGCATGGGCTCATCACACCAGGGGCAAATCTATTATTTGTCATACCTGTCTCTCTTTTGGCATCAGATTGTTCCCTGTTGAACTCAGCCTTTACCTAGTTGAGCCAATAAGGACTTAGCCTGTTCCATTTCGGGGAAGGTTTCTGTTTTGCCTAACCCAATAGCCTTGTTCAGCGCGACGATAGCCTGGGCCTTATCACCAAGCTTCGCTAGGGTCAGCCCGAGGTGATAGTGGACAGTTGGATTGCTCTCCAGTTTCTCCAAGGCCTGGGCAAACTGGGTCTTGGCCAGGTCAAAGGAGCCGCGCTGGTAGTGGACCCAGCCCACGGTGTCGGCCACATAGGGGTCATCCGGGGCGCCGGCCTTGCCTACCATGGCCAAACGCAGGGCCTCACCGAGGTCCTGGCCATGTTCCGCCATGTACCAGCTCAGGTTGTTCGCCGCTGGACCAAAGCTTGCGTCACTCTTCAGTATGGTACGATACTCCTCGGCAGCGGCATCCTTCTGGCCCTCCGCCTCCAGCAAGGTGCCTAGTTGCATTCGTACTGAGGGTAAATCAGGATTGGCGGTCAGTGCGGCCTGGTACTCCTTAATTGCCTCATCAGTCTTTCCCGCCTTCTTCAAGATGTCCGCCAGCACGATATAGGGTTTGGCCAGCTTCGGTGCGAGTTCAATGGCGCGGCGTAGGCTCTTTTCCGCCTCCGCCTCTCGCTTAAGGGAGATGGCGAGCCCGGCATAGACGAGATGCAGGCCCGTGTTGTCCGGAAACCGCTCTACCTGTGCCATGGCCCGGGCCATGGCCTCATCGCCACGCTGCTCCTTTACCATGATGCTGACGATATACCCCATGGCCATATCGGATTCAGGGGCCAGCTTCAGCACTTGCTCAAACTGGGCCAGGGCCTCCGCCGTTTTTCCTTGTCCTAGGTAAGCCACCCCCATGGCTTGAATGGTATTGGGCTCCTTGGGCACGGCCTGATGGATACGGCCCAGGAGATCGAGGGCTCGGTCGTAATCCTTTTCCAGGACCAGGCAGCGGCTCAGGATCAGGGCTGCCGGGATACTGGTGGGATCGAGCTGAAGCACTGTCACTGCCTCCCGCTTGGCATCGTTGACAGCATTCTCCTTGGCGTAAAGGTCAGCCAGTAAAAGATGGGCCTGACTGTGGGTTGGGGTGTGTTTGGTCGCCTCCAGGGACGAGGTCACGGCCAACTGGGTATTCTGTTGCCCATGGTAGATCCGGGCCTTGACATAATGGGCCTCGGCCATCCTGGGGTTCTCCTTGAGGAGCGTGTCGATCAGGGACGTGGCCTCCGCGTACTTCTTCTCCTGCACCAGGAGCTTGGCCTTGACGACTTGGCCGGTCACGTTACCCGGGTCGATGGTCAGGACCTTGTCCACCACCTTTCCCGCCTCCGCGAACTTGCCAAAGTCAAAATAAAGGTTAGCCAACAGCCCTTCAATGTCGGCAGGCTTCGGTGCCAGGGGGGTGGCCTTTTGCAATGCGTCCACGGCCTTGTCCAACGTCTTGTGCCGCTTGTGGAAATTGGCCAGGGCGACCAGGGGGCCACTATCCTTGGGGGCCACGGCCACGGCCTTTTGCAGGGCCGCCTCGGTCTTCTCCTGCTGTTTGGTCGACTCATAATAATCGGCCTGGGCCAGCAGGGCCGGGGCCGAGTCCGGCAGGGCAGCGACCATGGACGCCATCAGGGTCTCGGCCTTATCCGGCTGCTGTTGCTGCAGATAGAGGCCCGCCAGGGTTCGGTACTGGCCGATCTCCTTGGGGGCCAAGCTGATCGCCTTTTGCAGGGCGGCCTCGGCCAGATCGAACTGCTTGCCTTTGATCAGGATCTGGGCACGCAGGGCCTGCAGGCGGGCCAGTTCGGGCTTCAGGGCGATGGCCTTGTCCGCAGCCCGCAGGGCGGCCTCCCGATTGTCGGTGGCCAGGTTGAGGTTGGCGAGGATGACGAGGGCCTCCATGTGGTTGGGGTCCTCGGCAAAGATGAGGTCAAGCCGCTTGCGGCACTCCTCGTACCCTTTGCTTAAGAGCAGGACAGTGGCTACTTGATACTGGGCGTCCAGGTTCTTGGGGTCCAGGGTGGCGGCGATGGAGAGTTCTCGAAAGGCGGCCTGGCCGTCTTTGTCCTTGAGCAGGGCCTGGCCCAGGAGGTAGTGGGCCTCGCTGTTCTTGGGGCTCAACTGCACGGCGTTCTTCAGTTCGATGATCGCCGGTTTGACACTGTCGGCCTTGAGGTACTCCCGGCCCTTGTCAAGATGGGCCTGCAGCTTCTCCTCCTTGCTGGAGCAAGCGGAGAGGGAGCCCAGGAGCAGCAGGGCAATGAAAATGATGTCTCCGATCAAACGGGAATTCAGGCGGGGCATGGCAGGGGTTCCTTATGGTATTGGGCAAGCGACAAAAGGCGTAAAAGGGGTGAGGGCATTGCCATTTTGAGGATACTCGGATCACCCCGCAGTGTCAAGTTGGCTGATCCCCATGGGTTATTCCTGACTCACGGGCATATTTTTCATGGAGGAAACCCTCTTTTGTACCCGTCCGCAATAAGAGCCTCCGCACCTCATCCGGTTACGGTATTGTTTCCACGCTCCGGCGTGGGAACAATAAAAAAACGCCCGGATCGTGAACACGAACCGGGCGTTTGTGCGTCGGTCAATCGACAGCAAACGTATGAAAGAACAAGCGTCAGGCCTTGGTTGCCTTCCGCCGTCTGGCGCCAGCCAAGCCGACCAAGCCGGTGCCGAGGAGAAGCATGGTGGCGGGCTCAGGGACTGGGGAGGCATCTTTAAGAAGCACTATAGCATCATTAAAATCAGTTGTGCCATCAGCATTGTCGTCAAAAAATACTAGCCAGTCATCATTTCCCGTCGAGGCCATAACGCCTGTCGGCAAACCATATACTAAAGCTCGCGCAGCACCGGCATTGTTTTTAGTATCCAGAGTGTATGCCGTATCAGTGGGTCCAGCTGTCCAGTATATACCAAAAGTTCCAGTCCACCCACCGGTATCAAGTGTATGGTTACCAGTTTTCAGATTTCCGCCAATAATCTGAAAGGCGACGCTCTGGCCATCATATGGATTGTCAATATCCCACAAGCCCATCGTAGTGCTATCGAACGTAAATGTTTTACCTGAATTATAATCAAAGATGCCAAGTGCTGCTGTACCTTGAGGCGCCTGAGTATAGTATTGAAGCTCAAATGCAGTAGATTGACCTATAACGTCAGTTTGCGTCCAAACTGCATCCATGTCTTGATCTGTTATCGCGTTAATCGTGTTGGGTCCAGTTAAGTCATTCAATATGCTCTGAACAGTATTTGTGGCGGGTGAAGTTGATGGCAACG
>CAYSFY010000081.1:1146-7088 GCA_964430285.1 uncultured Desulfobulbia bacterium | reverse complement strand
AACGGGCTAATAGGCCTATTATTATAATAAGGCAACGCCAGCGCGCTCCCCGCCATCAGCAATGACCCTACAAAGGCCAAGGCCAAACTCTTTACCAATGTCTTTTTCATTTTCATTCTCCTTTTGTCATGTGGTTGTTGTTCTGAATTGTAAGTTGTCAATCGACAATTTTTTATGGGACGTGAACGATATCCAGTACCCGGTCATTCATGCACTAACAATGCCACCGTGAGATGGCGTGGGCGGTAAAACTGTCGACATTAATTTTTTATCTATAAAATCAATGAAATGGCTGATGCCTTTTGTGCCTGGAACCAACCAATGCACCCCTGGTCCCTGGTATTATCCATTCCGTCTGACTTAAAATATCCGATCAGGGCCGCCGCCTGGAGCAGTTTGCAGGAATTCTTTCCGTCAGTCCGGAAGGAAAACATGAAATCGTTTAGTATCAACAGGTTGCAAACAGGTGCTGATCGCTTCTTCCAGATAAGGGATTCAGGCACACCTTTTCTCGAAAGGCCCCGATGGCGATGTTGTTCATGGGCTCACCGGAGTAGCGGATGTCCCGGAGACCACCAACCTCGGATAGGCGCCCTCTTACGGGACAGGATCGGGTATGCCCGCCAAAATTCTTGGTTCAACTCCTTAAGCCCACCAGCCACTTCTTGCGCATCGTTTGTCGATGCAGCGTGACCGGTGGGCCGACTTTTTTGCCTTCCCTCCTTCCTAATTTTGAGAACCATTCTTATTATATGCTTACCAAAAAGGCCTCACTCAGCGCATCGGGCGCCGGAACTCGCGGCAAGTGAAGCCAAACCTCAACCAGTGAGGTGTGTCATGGCCAGCAGAGACTATTGTTCAAGTGTCAGTTCTGAGTTGGCGCAGTGGAGTGTAAAGCTTCATAAGCTATCCACTGAGATAGACCATATTCCGTCTGTCAATAAATATAAATTACTGCCTCAGATCGAGGAGTTGCATATCATCATGGCTGAGTTGGACGACCGGCTCGGCGACTTGATGAATGCCTGCCCGACCGTGGAGAGGCTAGACACGAAGGAGGGCGTGGTCGGCAGGGTGCCGTTTAAAACCGAGATCGGCAGGACCCTACAGGAGAAGTTTGATTACGAGTTCGGAGGCTGATCCGACGGAACGGTTGTTTGCTCGTAGAGCAGCATAATTGATGGAATCGCAAAAAAAATCGTGAAGTTGACCATCTGCCAATGTAAATTCAATGTGTTACGGGGCGAGCCAGCGGCGGTTGAGCGGTTTTTGCGAAACCGTCATAATTAATCAGTAAAGGGCCGCGTGCTAGCACGCGGCCCTTTTTTTATATCAGGACCAGCGCCTGTTGCCGATCTTGGGCCACGGCACCCACCCCTTTGTCCCTCCCCTCCCCCATCCCCATAGCGACCATGAGTCCAGATCCCTAGTGGTGAGGTTCAAAATAGGGCAAACACCCTATTTGGCCTCACGAGGGGCCATGAATGCTGACTCCAGTGGCCCTTGCACCCACGTCCGATGCAGGCCGTGAGTGATTCCTCCCACAGGGTGCGATGAAATTAGGGTCAACCCCCTATTTCGATTTTTTGGCGAATAGTCGATTCTGGCCCCAGGAATGAGAAGAAATACGTTACAGGGAGTGGCCGGAGAAGAGATTGGGCGGTGGTTGACCGGGGACTATCCATTAACGAGACCGAGTGGGCCATTTCCTGCCGGTTTTAGGGACGCCTGCTCGCCCGCTGGGACAAAAATTAATAAGGGGATGGTCCCCGACGTAAACAAATGGAGGTGTGATATGAAGAAGCAGTTACGGTGGTATGCCAAGGTGACATCCATTCTCTCCCTGACCGTTTTGGGTCTAGGGACAGCAAGCCCCGGGCTTGCCTACTTACCAGGGGCGCCGACGGGAGGGCTCGACCCGACGACCATTCCCAAGTATGTAATCCCCCTGGTGATCCCGCCCGAGATGCCGAAGAGCACTGCTTCCCCCCTCCCGGCGGCGGATTACGATATCGCTGTCCGCCAATTCAAACAGCAGATCCTGCCGGGCGGCATCTGGGATGTCTTGGGCGGTACCGCCTACAACCTGCCGCCAACCACGGTCTGGAGTTACGGCAGGGCGGAGGACCCGCCACCGAACATCCAAGGGCTTGTCCCTTCCCTCCCCGCAGGGGTGGCGCCTGCTCCCAACTCCACTTTCAACTACCCTGCCTTCACCGTCGAAACCATGTCGGCTCAGGAGACCGATGTCCGTTGGATCAACGATCTGGTCCAGGACCCTCAGGCCTGTGCGGCATCCAACGATAAGACCATTGCTGCCTGTAATTACCTCCCTCACCTGTTTAAGGTCGATCAGACCCTACACTGGGCCAACCCGCCCCAGGACAACTGTGACATGGGGGATCCCAAGCGGACCGACTGCCACACCATGGTCGCTGCCCCCTACACCGGCCCGGTACCCCTGGTGACCCATGTTCATGGCGCCCACCTTCAACCGGAGAGCGACGGTTATCCCGAGGGGTGGTGGTTGCCCGGGGTCCCGGGAACGAAGGGTATCCCGTCAACCTATGCCGAGCGCGGGAGCATCTTTACCCAGGCGAATACCAAAAACACCATCCCCGGTACGGCCTTCTACAGCTATGAGAACACCCAGCCCGCCACCACCCTCTGGTACCACGACCACGCCATGGGCATGACCCGGTTGAACGTCTATGCCGGTCCGGCCGGGTTCTGGCTGGTCAGGGGTGGTGCCAACGGCGATGATGCAACTGATGATTTCACCACCGCGGCAGCCAGCGATGGCGTCTTGCCGGGACCGGCCCCCAGCGTGGCTGGCGGCGATCCGAACTTTGATGCCAACGTCCGCAAGACCATCCGCGAGATCCCCATCGCCATCCAAGATCGCTCTTTCCGCGCCGACGGCTCCCTCTTTTACCCAGAGAGTCGGGCATTCTTTGACGGCTATACCGGTCCGTACATCGGTGGCGCCGGTGCTCCCGCCGGACCGTCGGATATGCCGTCGATCTGGAATCCGGAGGCCTTTTTCAACACCATGGTGGTCAACGGCACCACCTGGCCGGTGTTCGATGTGGCCCCGGCCCGTTACCGGCTGCGTCTGTTGGACGGCTGTAACTCGCGGACCATAAACCTCTCGCTGCGCGTGGTGGACGGCCCCGGCGCGGACACGAAGTACGGGACCGGGGATGACCTCCTGGGCGCCGAAGTCCCCTTCTTCCAGATCGGCGCCGAACAGGGATTTCTGCCACAGGTGGTGGAGATCACCACCGGCTTCGCCACCCCGCTCCCCGGTGACGGCACTATCCCCCTCACCAAGGTGGCCTCCGCCGATCCGACCCAGGGTCTGCTGATGGGGCCGGCGGAACGGGCCGACGTCATCGTCGATTTCAGTGCGCTACCGCTTGGCGCCACCCGCTTGCGCATGATCAACACCGGGCCTGATGCACCTTTCCAAGGTCTACCCTTGGTTCCGGCCGATGTGGCCGATCCCCTGACCACCGGTCAGGTGATGGATTTCGTTGTCAACCAGACAGCCCTGGCCTCCGACGCCACCTCCACCAAGGTTGAAAACTTGCTCCTGCCGGCAGAGGCGCCGCTTCCCACTCCTGCGGTGGGAGCACCAGCGCTCCCCACCCGGCAGCTCTCCTTGAATGAGATGGAGTCCGGTCAGGTCTGCATCGAGGTAGACGCCGCCGGGGCCATCGTCGGCACCCTGTTCAGCGTAGCGGCCAATGATACCACTCCTCCCTATACCTCTGCGACCTTCCTGGCCGATTGCGCCAACTATGCACCCGTCGGCGCGGGTAATTCCGCCGTGCCTATGGCCCCCCGTCAGGCCCTGCTGGGGGTGATGACCAAGGATGGCCAAGGCAATCTCACCGGCAGCATGCCCATGGCCTGGATGGACGCGGTCACCGAGAACCCGGCGGTCAACGACACCGAGATCTGGGAGATCTACAATACCACCATGGACGCCCACCCCATCCATCTGCACCTGGTGCGTTTCGAGGTAATCGACCGCCAGGACTACAATATGATGACCTTTGCGCCCATGGGAGTGGCAACCGGCGCTCGGCCCAACGAACTTGGCTTTAAGGACACCGTGCTCGCCTATCCGGGCCAGATCACCCGGCTCAAGGCCAAGTTCGATATCGCCGGCCTCTACGTCTGGCACTGCCACATCGTCGAGCATGAAGACAACGAGATGATGCGACCGTATATCGTCGGTGCCAACCAGACCTTGGCCATCAAGCCGGGCTGGAACCTGGTGAGTTCCTTCATCGCCAAGACAGCGGACCTCTTTGGGGATGACAGTAAATATGCCAGTGTGTGGAAGTGGACCAACAACAAGTGGCAGGTCTCCCTGCCTGGCGAGGCCAATGCCGGCGCCTTTGCCAAATCCAAGGGCTTCGGGCAACTGAACAGTATCAAACCCGGCGAGGGGTTGTGGGTGAACAGCATGGTGACCTCCTCGCTTCTGGTTACCGGCAGCGAGGTATCGTCCACGCCGTTGTCCATTGGCAAGGGGTGGAAGCTTATGGGACCGCCGCAGAACGCCCCCCTTACCGTGGCCGCTATCATGAACGCCGCCCCGGTGGGCACTACCATCCAATCCATCTGGAAATGGGTGAACAATAACTGGGAGGTCTATCTGCCCGCTGAAGCCGTGCCCGGCACCTACGCCACGGCCATGGGCTTCGGTCAACTCAGTGTTGTCAATCCCGGCGAGGGCTTTTGGGTGATGGCAAACTAAGCCGTTAGACCAAACAGCGTGCTCATTCCGGAGAGCTTCAACGCCCCCCTCTCCTCAAGGGGGGCGTGAACAGCGGCAGGCGCTGTCAATGGAGCAGTAGATTTGTCGTCAATGCCATTCACTTAAGGAATTGCCATCACGTAGGGCGGCATCCCTTGTCGGTGGGCGGTGTCCCCACCCTACGGGGTACTATGTATTCTCAAGTTAATGGCCTTGGATTTGTAGTAACTATTCAGCGGTACCGCAGGTGCGAGGAAGAGGGAAGCCGGGACTATCGGCACCTTTCGCTTTGAATTGATGAAGGCGTCCACAAAACATAGATGAGAGGAGTACTATAATGATACGCTGGATTAAATGGCCAATCATGGTTTGGAGTTTTATTGCAATCCTCTCAGCTGTGCCTGCCGCGGCCGCTATCACCCTGGCGGACAGTGTGGACCTCCCTAGCTTGAACTGGACAACGGGAGGCGGCACCCCCTGGCTAGCTCAGACGGCCGTCACCCACGATGGCGTGGATGCGGGCCAAAGCGGCACGGTGACCAATGGCCAGAGCAGTTGGCTGGAGACCCAGGTCATTGGGGATAACCGGGTCACTTTCTGGTGGCGGGTCTCCTCTGAGCCGGGTAACGATTTTTTCACCGTCTCCGTGGATGGCGTGCCCCAGGGCGGGGCCGCCTCCCCCATCAGCGGGGAGGTGGGGTGGGCCTCGGTTACCATTAATGTCTCGGGGAGTGTGGGGGCAACCCACACCATCCGCTGGGAGTATGCCTTTCATGCCGTCGGCGCCATACCACCCAATGCCTCTGCCGCTAACCCGGGGGCCAGCAACAGCGGTTGGCTCGACCAAGTGGTGGTGACGCCGGCGCTGGATGTGGATGGCGATGGCTTCTTCGACACCGTGGACTGTGATGACAAAAACCCCGCCATCAACCCCGGGGCCACGGAGATCATCAATGACGGCAAGGATCAGGACTGCACGGGCCGTGATGCCACGGCCGCGGTGGTGGAGAGTCTGGACAACCCTGCCTTGACCTGGACCTTTGCCGGCAACCTCCCTTGGGATGGCCAAGCCCTCACCCTGGCCCACGATGGCGTGGATGCGGCCCAAAGCTCCCCCATTGTCGACGGTCAGAGCAGCGAGATCAAGACCACGGTCAACGTCACCTTGCCC
>CAYSFY010000081.1:0-1136 GCA_964430285.1 uncultured Desulfobulbia bacterium | reverse complement strand
GTTGACGGTCTATGTGGACGATGTCGCCGCCGGCGCCATCAGCGGCGAGGTGGGTTGGAACCGGGTCCTCCTGCCCCTCTCCGCAGGTAGCCATACCGTTCGTTGGGTGTACAGCAAGGATATCGCGGGCGCCGCCGGCAGCGACTCGGCTTGGCTGGATCAGCTCGTGATGGTATCAGCGGCCCAGATCGCGGGCGGTATCCTGGCCGAAAGCGTGGACGCCACTGCCTTGGCCTGGACCACGGGCGGCAACGCCTCGTGGGCCTATCAGACAAATACCACCCTTGACGGCGTGGATGCGGCCCAAAGTGGTGCCATCTCCACGGGCCAGAGCAGTTTCTTGCAAACCACCATCAACGGCGACAACCAGGTCTCCTTCTGGTGGCGAGTCTCCTCGGAGCCGGGCTACGATTTCCTTACCGTGTATGTGGACGGCATCTCCCAGAGTGGCGCCGCCAGCCCCATCAGCGGCGAGCAGGGATGGCGGCCGGTTACCTTGAATATCTCGGGCAGCGGCGTGCACACCATCAGTTGGGAGTACGCCAAGCAAACCGTCGGTGCCATACCGCCCAATTCGTCCTCCGCCAACCCCGGGGCCAGCGACAGGGCTTGGCTCGACCGGGTGGTGGTGACCCCGGCGGTGGATGTGGACAAGGACGGTTTTAAAAATACCGTGGACTGCAACGACGCGAACCCCGCCATCAACCCCGGGGCCACGGAAGTGCTCAGTGACGGCATCGACCAGGACTGCACGGGCCGGGATGCCACGGCCTCGGTGATGGAGAGTGTGGACAACCCCGCCTTGGCCTGGAGCTTTGCCGGTAACGCCCCTTGGGATGGTCAGACCCTCACCCTGGCCCACGATCAGGTGGATGCGGCCCAGAGCTCGCCCATTGCCGACAAACAGAGCAGTGAGATCAACACCACCGTTACCGTCACCTTGCCCAACAACCAGCTCTCCTTCTGGTGGCGGGTCTCCTCGGAGCAGGACTTCGATGTACTGACCGTGTATGTGGATGGGAGCGCCGCCGGCGCCATCAGCGGCGAAGTGGGATGGACTCGGGTCATCCTGCCCCTCTCCGCAGGCTCGCACACCATTCGTTGGGTCTACAACAAGGATATCGCAGGCGCCGCCG
>CAYSFY010000080.1:12753-18446 GCA_964430285.1 uncultured Desulfobulbia bacterium | reverse complement strand
TTGGGCTTTGCCATGGTTGGCGTGCGACAGCAGGTCGTTCTGCCGCAAGGGGCTGAACTGGCCCTACGGCAGGCGGTGGCCGAGAGCGGCGTGGGGCTGATCGTGCTGGATGAGAGACTCCTTGCCGCCATCTCGGAACAGGCACTCCAGGCGATTGAACGCCAATGGCCAGGGGTGGTGACGATTCTACCCGGCCCCGAGGAGAGTAGCCAACAAGAGGATTACATCACCCAACTGGTGGCGCGGGCCATCGGCTATCAAGTCAAATTGAGTTAATCGTGAACACCATGGATGGCACAATCATTGGCCTCTGCGGGCCGACCATCATCACCGATGCGGACTCCTTAAGCCTGCACGAGCAGGTCACGGTCGGCCATCAAGGGCTGTTGGGGGAGGTGGTGCGCCTGGAGCGCAAGCGGGCCGTGATCCAGGTCTATGAGGAGACCCGGGGACTCAGGGTGGGCGAACCGGTGACCGGGCTCAAGCAACCCATGTCGGTCCGCTTGGGTCCCGGGCTGCTGGGCATGATCTATGACGGCCTGCAACGGCCGCTGGCCACCCTGGTGGAGACCAGCGGCCCGTACATCAAGCCCGGGCCGTTGCTGGAGCCCCTGGACCAGCAACGACAGTGGACCTTTCACAGCGAAACCCAGGTCGGGGCCGAGGTCAAGGCCCACCAACGGCTGGGGGCCTTCAACGAAGGGTCCTTTGCCCATCCACTCTTTGCCCCGGCGAGCGGCGCCATCCGCGAGCTGGCCACCTCCCCGGTCACGGTCAACGGCCGGATCGCCCTGCTGGCGGACGGCACCCCCATCCCAAGCTCCCAGGTGTGGCCGGTGCGTGTCCCCAGACCTTGCCTGGAAAAGCTACGGCCCCACGCCCCCTTGATCACCGGTCAGCGGGTCATCGACTTCCTCTTCCCCTTGGCCCTGGGGGGCACGGCCATCATCCCCGGCGGCTTCGGCACCGGCAAGACCGTGCTCGAACATGCCATTGCCAAGTACGCGGAGATCGACATGGTGGTCTATGTGGGGTGTGGTGAGCGGGGGAACGAGATGGCGGAGATGCTCACCGACCTCTCCGACCTCACCGACCCCTGGACCGGTCGGCGCCTCATGGAGCGCACGGTGATGGTGGCCAACACCTCCAACATGCCGGTGGCGGCCCGGGAGGCCTCCATCTACACGGCGGTGGCCATGGCCGAGTACTATCGGGACATGGGCTATCACGTGCTCCTGTTGGCGGACAGCCTCTCCCGCTGGGCCGAGGCCCTGCGCGAGATCTCCTCCGCCCTGGAGGAGATGCCCGGGGAGGAGGGGTACCCCACCTACCTGGCCTCCAGTCTGGCCAACTTTTTCAGCCGCGCCGGCGTGGTGCGGACCCTCTCCGGCGAGACCGGCTCGCTCTCCATGATCCTCTCCATCTCGCCCCCGGGCGGGGACTTTACCGACCCGGTCACCCAGGCCTGCCTGCGCGCCTGTGGCGCCTTTCTCATGCTGGATGCCAAGCTTGCCCACAAGCGGCACTTTCCGGCCATCAACTGGCAGCAAAGCTTCTCCCTCTATGAGCAGAAGATGGTGCGCTACTGCGGCGAGCACTACCATGGCGATTGGCAGCTCTACCTCGGGCGCTGCCGCACTCTGTTGCGGGAGGAGGAGAAGCTGCTGGAGGTGGCCGAGATCGTCGGCGCCGATGGGCTGCAAGAGAAGGATCACACCCTAATGGCGGCGGTGGAGCGGATACGCACCACCTTTCTCGGCCAGAACTCGTTTACCGACGACGCCTTCTCCACCCCGGAACTCACCTTTGCCCGGATCAAAGAGATCATTGATGGCTATGACCACGCCATGGCGGAACTGGACGCGAAGCATACGCCTCTTCATCCCGCCGTTGAGGAGGAATAGATGCGCCTTGCCGAGCATACCTACCAGACCTTCACCCATATCAAGACCCATCTTCTCTTTCTGGAACAGGTGCGGGAGGTGATGCTGGGCGAGGTGGTGCGGGTACGACTGCCTGACGGCCATACCGTGGAGGGTGAGGTCCTGCGTGTTGACCAGGGAGAGGTGTTGATCCAGGTCTTTGCCGAATGCACCGGGCTCGACATGCACCACTCGGCGGTCATCTTCTCCGACCAATTGAAGCAGACCCCCCTTTCGCCATTGATGCTGAACCGCATCTTCAGCGGCTCATTTCTCCCCTTGGACGGGTATCCCGCCTACATCCCGGACAAGTGGTGGCCTGCCACCGGCTACCCCATCAACCCCGCGGCCAGGGACCGGCCCCAGCAATTCATCGAGACCGGCATCTCGGCCATCGACGGCCTAAACACCCTGGTGCAGGGACAGAAGCTGCCGATCTTCTCCTGCGCCGGTCTACCGGCCAAGGAGATCGTGGCCGACATCCTCCACTATGCCCGAAATCCCCGTAAGGCCGGACAGGGAGAGAGCAAGTTCGTGCTGGTCTTCGTGGCTCTGGGTCTCACCCACCATGAGTATGCCTTTTACATGGAGACCCTGGCCGAGATGCAGACCGAGTTTGTCGCCATCATCAACCTGGCCAGTGATTCGGTGGTGGAGAGGCTGCTGGCCCCCCGCTTCGGGCTGACCGCTGCCGAGTACCTGGCCTTTGAACTGGGGTATGACGTGCTGGCGGTGGTCTCGGACATGACCAACTATTGCGACGCCCTGCGCGAGGTCTCCACCTCGAAAGAGGAGTTGCCGGGGAGACGGGGATATCCGGGGTATATGTACTCCGACCTGGCCTCGCTCTACGAACGGGCGGGCAGGATCAAGGGGCGCAGCGGTTCGGTGACCATGCTGCCGGTGCTGACCATGCCGGAGGATGACATCACCCACCCCATCCCCGATCTCACCGGCTACATCACCGAGGGCCAGTTGGTCTTGAGCCGCGCCCTGCACAGCGCGGCCATCTACCCCCCCATCGATGTCTTGCCCAGCCTATCCAGGCTGATGCAGCACGGCATCGGGGAGACCATGACCCGCAAGGACCATCGCCAGGTGGCCAATCTGCTCTATAAGCACTATGCCAAGGGACGCGAGGTGAGGATCCTGGAGGCGATTGTCGGCCGCGATGGCCTGACCCCCATGGACCAAAAGGCCTTGGCCTTTGCCGCCAGCTTTGAGCGGGAGTTCATCCACCAACCCGGGGAGGGGCGGGGGATCGCAAGCTCCCTTGACCTTGGCCGGGAGCTGCTTATCCGGCACGAGCTGGCTTCATTCGCTGCACCTTGATGGCATCGTCAAAATCCGTGAAGCTGACCATCCGCCCCTGTCATTTCAAGGTGTTACGGGACATGCCGGCAACGGTTGAGCGGTTTTTGCGAAACCGTCAACCTTAGACCACCAGGGAGCCCCCCCCATGATTCCGGCCAATCGCACCACTCTGCTCTTGCTGCGGGAGAAGAAACGCTCCTATGCCGGCAGTCTGCACATCCTCCAGGCCAGGCGCCAGGCCCTGATCTTCGAACTGCTACGGATGACCCCGGCCTTTCGCCACTCCCGGGAGGCGATCAGGAAGATCTACGCCCGGGCCATTCGTCAGCAACAGCTGGCCTACCTCCAGGAAGGGAGGACCCTGCTCACCGCCATTGCCGCCATCGCCGACAAGAACAAGGGGGTACTCATCCGCAAGAAAAACACCCTGGGCATCGAATATCAGGAGATCTCCCTCTCCGGGGTGATCAGACGGGAGCCCCTGGCGCGGGGCTATGCCCTTGGCCAAACCACCCCTGCCGTGGAAGAGGCCCTGGCGCTCTTTGAGGAGGTGGTGGCCGAGATCTTGGAGCTTGCGGTCTTTGAGAACAAGTTCAAACGGTTGGCGGACAAGATCGTTGCCATCTCCCGCAAGGTGCGCGTCCTTGATGAGAAGATCATCCCGCAGCTCAAACACCAGATCCATGTGAGCAGCCAGCAGATCAGCGAACGGGAGAGAGAGGAGCACTATCGTTTAAAGCAGTTCAAGAAAAGGCGAGGGCAGAGATCAGGCCCAGCGGAACAGACGGCATGAAGGGCCTTGCTGCTTATTCATGAAGCGCTGGTACCCCTTTCGCCACAGACCCGTTGCGCAGGGGGGCACTGTTAACGACACGGGCAGGGGGTACGCCCCTGTCACCATGGCCAGCGCGTTAAAACTTCTGGGTGCGATGCCAGTCCCATGCCGATTGCACAATCTCACCGATCCGGGCATGGCGTGACTGCCAGCCAAGGAGCTCCCTGGCCCTCCGGCTGTCGGCCACCAGCGCTGGAGGGTCACCAGGGCGCCTGGCCTCGATATCATAGGGAATTTTTCGTCCCGTCACCTCTTCCGCCGTGCGCATGATCTCCAGAATGGAAAATCCCTGGCCATTGCCAAGATTGAAGCCGTGGGCACCGGGATGCGCGTCCATATAGTTCAACGCCAGCAGATGGGCGTGGCACAGGTCATTGATATGGATGTAGTCGCGAACGCAGGTGCCGTCCTTGGTCGGGTAATCGTTGCCAAAGAGCTTAAGGGGCCTGCCCTCTGACAGTACGGCCTTCAAGACATTGGGGATCAGGTGGGTTTCGGGAGAATGCGACTCGCCGATTTCACCATCAGGGTCGGCCCCGGCGGCGTTGAAGTAGCGCAGACTCACGGAATTAAGCCCATAGGCCTGGGCATAGGCCCGCAGCACCTGCTCAACGATCAGCTTGGTCTCGCCATAGGGGTTGATCGGGACTTGCGGATGGGTCTCATCGATCAACTCCGTAAGCGGATTGCCGAAGGTGGCGGCCGATGATGAGAAGACAAAGCGCTTGACCTCGTACTTCCGCATGGCCGCCAACAGATTCAGCGTGCCGACGACGTTGTTCATATAATAGAGCGCCGGATCCACCATCGACTCCCCCACCAGCGACTTGGCGGAGAAATGCATGACCGCGGCAAATGCCGTGGAGTCAAAAATCGAGTGCAAGTGCGCGCTGTCCAGCAGGTCCCCTTGGACAAAATCGCCCCACTTGCAGGCTTCACCATGACCGGTGGAGAGGTTATCGAAAACGGTTACCCCATAGCCTTGCCGGGCGAGCAGCTTACACATATGGGAGCCGATATAGCCGGCCCCGCCACAGACGAGAATTTTCATCACGATATCGTTCCTTTGACCGTTAGGTCTCTTGGTAGATTGCATCTTTGACGGTTTCGCAAAAAACCGCTCACCCGCCGCTGGCACGCCCCGTAACATATTGAAATTACGTTGGCAGATGGTCAGCTTCACGACTTATTGCGAGAGCATCATCTTTTCCCGATCCCTGCTTCCGTTGTTGGCTGACAGTGCCGCTGGAGCGGGAGAGAGCCTGTTTAGAAGATCACCGCCAGATAGGCGAGCAAGAAGAGGCTGATCAGGCTGTTAAGGATGATAAAGTTCATGAGGGTGACCTGACCTTCGAAGTCCTCCATGCAGAATCGCCACAGGATGTAACAGGCGGCTATGGCCCCGTTCAACATGAAGAAGGCGGAGAGGATCTGCACAGGAAAGTCAGGGATGGAGAAAGCGAGCCGTTCCAGCCAGGCAAAGTGGATCTGTCGCCCCAGGGTGGGCAGAAACTCGCCGATGCCGTCGGTGAAGAAGCCGATGCGGTAGACCAGTTCGCCGACAAAGGCCATGGGGATCAAGATGGGGATCATGGGGGAGAGCCGCCCCACAATCGGATCGG
>CAYSFY010000080.1:0-12743 GCA_964430285.1 uncultured Desulfobulbia bacterium | reverse complement strand
ACGAAGCTTGCGGCCAACAGCAGGCTGAAGGCGGCGGCATCGGAGCCGACCCAAGCGGCAAAGGAGAGATAGACCCCCTTGTAGCGCAGAAAGCGGGCCAGTTGCGAACCGATGAGAAAGGGGACGATATAGCTGCAGGTGATGTAGCGCCCCTTATTGGTGATCAACTCCGAGTAGGGGTTCCGCAGCAGAAACTGAGGCGAATCGCGATCGCAGTTGGTCAGGCAGTGGCCGCACACCAGGCAGTGCAGGTTGTTGACCACCGAGTAGGCCCCCAGATAGACCGGGCACCCCCTCTTCCCCTCCCCACCCCGCTGGCAGGCAAAGCTCTTGCAATTCCGGCAACGCTCATGGTTGGCCCGAAACTCGGTGATGGCCAGGGTGGCGGCAGCGCCGCTGATCCTGCCCAGGGGGCAGAGGTGCCGGCACCAGGCCTGGCCGTTGTAGAGCACTGCCAGCACCGCCGAACCGAGGATGATGGTCAACACCAGGTATGAGGTGCCCAGAGGGGAGTGATCGAGATCAGCCACCACCTCGCTCCAGATGATCAGGGCGAGGAGAAAGACCGAGCTGTAGACCCCATACTTTTGCAGGAAACGCGGGACCTTCAGGGAGAGGGTCCACCCCTTGCGTTGCAGAAAGACCCCCAGCCCCGGGAAAGGACAGATGCCACACCACATCCTACCCACCAAAAACCAGGAGAGGACAATGGCCGGCCACAACAGCCCCCAGGTCAAGAAGACCGCCACGTTGCGCCGGGCATCATTGGGGCCGAAGAATCCGGAGATCAGCACCACCATGAACAGGATGTCCCCAGCAGTGCGCAGGATGGCGTAATGGTGACGGGTGGCCAGGAAGCGGCGGAAGCCGGGGAAGGTCCGGAACAGGTCGAGCTTCTCCCGGGTATCGGAGGCGATGAGGCTGCGCAGGGCCTTGGTCCACCAGTTCATGGTCAGTCGGCTTCTTCCAGTCTGATTTTCACCTGCTTCGCTTCGCCGTTACGGATAATCCCCACCTCGACCTCCTGGCCGATGGTGTAGTTGTCCAACTCGTGCAGCAAATCGTTAAAACTCGCCACTCGCACCCCATTGATGGCGGTAATGATGTCGCCAACGACGATCTCGCCATAGACCCTGGTGATGCCGAGCAGTCCCGCCTGGTCCGCTGGCCCGCCAGGCTGCACATTGATGATCAGGAGCCCCTCGCTCAGACGGCTGTTGATGGTGTCGTTGGCAATGGTCACCCCCAACCCCGGGCGGATGGCCTTGCCATACTTGATCAGGTCGGGCACCACCCGGTTCACCACCTCCACCGGCACCGCGAAGCCGATCCCGGCGCTCTCGCCGGACTGGCTGTAGATGGCGGTGTTGATGCCGATCAGGCGGCCGGCGCTGTCCAGGAGCGGGCCGCCGGAGTTGCCCGGGTTGATGGCGGCATCGGTCTGGATGACGTTACGGATGGTCTGGCCGGAGACCGATTTGATCTCCCGGCCCAGGGCGCTGACAATCCCCGAGGTCAGGGTATGATCGAGCCCGAAGGGGTTGCCGATGGCAAAGACCTTCTGGCCCACCAGCAGGTCTTTGGACTCACCGATGGTGATCGGGGAGAGGTTCGCCTGGGTCGGGATGGAGAGCACCGCCACATCCTTCTCCGGGCTCACCCCGACCACCGAGGCCTTCAGGGCCGTGCCGTCACTCAAGGTGACATCGACCCGGTTGGCATCGGCAATGACATGGTAGTTGGTGACGATGTGGCCCTCGCGGTCCCAGATGAATCCGGAGCCCGAGCCGCTCGGGATCTCGTAGACATTGAGACTCATGAAGTCCCGGCGCAGGTCGCTGGTGGTGATATAGACCACCGAGGGGGCATTGGCCTGAAAGATCTGGATAGTGCTCTTCTCGTCGGCGGCCAGATCCCCTCGGGCCTCAATCGGCCGCGGAGCGGCGTCAGGCCTGGGGGGCGGGAGCGGTGTCCTGCCGAAGAAGAACCACAAGGCCAGCAAGAGAAGAAACAGGATCAAAAAGGGTGAGGTCTGATGCCGAGAGGGCGGAGAGGAGGCCATGGACGCCAGTGGTCTTGAGGGGGAGGGTGAAGGCTTAACTAACGGGAGCGCGATGAGTCGCTGTTGACCCATTGCTTGACCAAGTCACTGGCCTTATCGGGATCACTGGCTGCCAGCCGGGTCAAGGTCTCCATATCCGCGTCCTTGATCCTTTTCTTCGGCGGCGGCAGCTCCTCCTCGGGGCTATTGACCTCTCGGCCCACCGGCAAATCGACAGGGATATTGATCTCCTCCTCATCCACCAACAACTCCTCGCGCAGATGCTTGTGATGTTTAATCTCGCGACTGGCGATGAAGTAATCGAGCAAGGGGCGCACGATAAACATAAAGAACAAGACAATAACGACCACCGTGCTGAACAGCCGCACCACGGTCACCAACAGATCATGGTAATTTTCCATCTTGTCCAGGCAGGGTTAGTTGCGTTTTAGTAAGACAAACCGGGTCTGTTTGTGGGATTTGACCAGCAGCAGGATATTCTGGCCCCTATTCCCGGACAACACCGCCTCCAAGTCCTTGGCCGTCTTGATCGGCTGACGCTCCTGGCCGCTGCCGGCCTCAACGATCAGATCGCCGCGCTGCAGGCCGGCATCATCGGATATACTCCCCGGACGGACGTCGGTCACCAACAGGCCGGACTGCTCTTCAACCCCCAAGGATTGGGCCAGTTCAGGGGTCAAGACCTGGACCGTAAAGCCCAAGTCATCCTCCATGTTCGGGCCGGACATTTCACCCGAGTCGACCCGTTCCTCGGCCAGTACGCCAATGGTCATCTCCACGGTTTGCTCGCGGCCATCCCGGAACAACACCACCTGGGCCTTGGTGCCGACAGGGGTCCCCGCCACCAAGGCGGGGAGCATGCTGCCTTGGCTGATGAGTTTGTCCTGGTACTTGAGAATGATGTCACCAGGCCTGATCCCGGCCTTCGCGGCGGGACTGTCAGGCGTCACCTGGCCAACCAGGGCGCCAATGGCCCGATCGAGTTTGAACTGCCGGGCCAGTTCCGGGGTCACCGGCTGGATGACCACGCCGATCATGCCCCGCACCACCTTGCCCGTGTTTTTCAGTTGGGTAAACACACTCTTGGCCATGTTGGCGGGGATGGCGAAGCCCAGCCCGATATTGCCGCCACTGCGACTATAGATGGCCGTGTTGATCCCCATGAGTTCGCCGGCCATATTGAACAGCGGCCCGCCGGAGTTTCCCGGATTGATGGAGGCGTCGGTCTGGATAAAGTTCTGGTAGGGGCCATCACCGATGGCGCGCCCCTTGCCGCTGACGATGCCGGCGGTGACGGTCTGTTCAAAACCAAAGGGGTTGCCGATGGCCAGGACCCAATCGCCGACCCTCAGCGCATCGGAATCGCCAAAGATGGCGTAGTGTAACTCTTTCTTGGGCGCAATCTTGATCAGGGCCAGATCGGTCTTGGGGTCGCGGCCGATGATCTTGGCCCGGTACTCCTCGGCGTTGTCCATGCGGACATTGATCTCATCGGCATTCTCCACCACATGGTTATTGGTCAGGATATAGCCGTCGGCCGAGGTAATAACGCCGGAGCCTAAGCTGGTCCGCTTCTGCGCGGGCATGGCCCGTTGGGGCAGCCCCTGCTGGGGTAGATCGAAAAAGTGCTTGAACATCTCCGGCATCTGCTCGTTGTTGTTAAAGAAGTACTCATAGGGCAGATTGCGGGACTGGATAGTTTGGGTGCTGTAAATGTTGACGACTGTCGGGCCATACTGTTCCGCCAGATCGGCAAAACTGGCCGGGGCCCCGGTCTGACCCTGGGCGGCATGGGCCAGGACCAGGCCACAAAGGAGGGTGAGATAGGTCATGAGAAACCGGAGAGGGATCCCCGTGATGCGTCTGTCTTTCATACTTTTCTCCTCGCGAAATTATTTGCTGTCACCGCAGCCGCAACGGTTGGTTAGGCCATGGGCTGCTGGAGTGTTGGTCAAGGAAGGGTAACGGGAGACGGCCCGCCACGACTTCAGGCCAGATGTGCTTACCCCCCTGAGCAGGTAACGCCACCATAACTCGTATTTATGACGACGGCGACCACCCTTCCAGCAGGGCGTCCACCTCTGCCTGACTGATGATCGTCTCGGCAGCCGAGATCTCCTGCTCCACCAGCAGGTGAAGGGTATCAGCGCATTGTCGTTTTCGTTGCATCCTGGCCTGCAACCTGCGGACATGCTCCGTCTGCTCCGGGGTCCTGGTCAACAGCTGGACGGCATCCTCCGCGGAGGTAAACTCCGCGGGGTCGAAATTGGCGATATATTCCTGTAAGGCGCTCAGTTCCTTCTGATATTTCATGACCGTGGGTCACATCTCCTATAGCTAGGGCTTGGGCACGGCTGCCCCAATCATCCCCGGGTCCGCCTTCCCCCCGACCCCGCCCAGCAGGGAGAGTGACTCCTGGACGTAGGGATCCTTGCCCAGCCTCTCCACCAAGAGCTTCGACTCTTCCTGAGGGGTCAGCTCATGATCGGGAACCGGTTCGTCATCCTCGCTCTCAAAGCCATGCCCGGTCAAGGCCGAATTCTTGCGCATGGACTCGGTGCGGTCGCGTTCGATCTTGACCGAAGCGAGATCAATGGGGGTCATGGTCTCTTCCATCCGTTTCTTGGCCGCATCGGCCTCCTTCTGGATCTCAATGAACTTTTTATCGACCTTGATCCGCTCTTGGCTCGCCGGCAGGAGTTTATCGAGCATGAAGGGATAATTTCCCCAGCGCTCATAGGTGGCGGGCTTGATGGTGTCCCAGGGCAGGGCATTCTCGTCATACCGTTCGCCGATCTCGGCCGAGACAAAGGCGTCGGGGAGCACCACATCGGCTTGCACCCCCTTGTTCTGGGTAGACTCGCCGGTAACCCGATAAAATTTCTGGGTCGTCACCTTCAAGGCCCCCATGGGCTTGTATCGCGCCGTATTAAAGCCCAACAGGGGGAGTTCATTATCCATGTTGAGCAAGGTCTGCACCGTACCCTTGCCATAGGTGTGGTCGCTGCCGACAATCAAGGCGCGATGGTAGTCTTGCAGGGCCGCGGCCAGGATCTCGGAGGCCGAGGCGCTGAAACGGTTGATCATCACCACAATGGGGCCGTCGTAATAGACCTGACTGTCGTAGTCATAGAGGACTTCGGCCTTATTGTCGCTGGACTTGATCTGCACCACCGGACCGCTCTTGATAAACAGGCCCGCGATCTTCACCGCATCGACCAAGGCCCCGCCGCCGTTGTTGCGCAGGTCCACGATCAAGCCCTGGGTCTTGGTCTGATTAATCTCTTGCAGGGCCTTTTTGACGTCGTCGGTGACATTACGGCCATCGCCGCCAGGTCCGTTCTCCTGAAAGTCGCGATAGAAGGTGGGGATCCTGACATAGCCATACTGCCCATCGTTGCCCCCCTTGAGGATGGCCGACTTGACAAAGGTCTCCTCCAGTTGCACCACATCACGGATGATGGAGATGATCGTGGTCTGGCCGTCCACCTTTTTCACGGTCAGGCGGACCTCGCTGCCCTTGGGCCCACGGATGAGACGCACCGCGTCATTGATGCGCATATCGGTGATATCCACCGGATCCTCCTTGCCCTGGGCCACCATCAAGATCACATCATGGGCATTGAGTTGCTTTTGCCGGGAAGCGGCGCCCCCGGGGATGATCCGTTTGACCTTGATGAAACCGTCCTCTTCCTGCAGTTCGGCGCCAATCCCCTCCAGCGAACCACGCATATGGATGTCGAAATCCTCCTTTTCCGTGGGGGGCATGAAGTCGGTATGGGGATCAAAGGCCCGGGCCACGATGGAGAAGAAACGGTCATAGAGATCCTTGGGCTCGCGTTTCAGCATGCGGGTGAGCAGTTCGCGGCTGGCCTTCATCACCTTCTCCTTGGCCTCCTTCTGTAGCTCTTGGTCGCTCTTGGGCGGGGTGTTCTTGGTGGTGTCGAGGCCCTTTTTGGCCTCGTTGACCGCATCCCGATTCAAGTACTGGGAGACAATCTGATACTGGATGGTCTTTTGCCAGCGGTCCCGCAGCTCACTCTCCGTTTTGCAATAGGCCATTTTTTTGGGGTCGGATTCGAGGAACTCTTTTTTGTTCAAGTCAAAGGTCTGGGTGGCGAACTCATCCATGAACTTTTGCACGGTCAACACCCTCGCCTTGATCAGCTCCTCGGCCACCAGGGGGAAAATGATCTGGCCATCGCGCATCTCATCGTCAATCTTGGTGGAAAAATGCTGCAACTCGTCAATATCCTTTTGCAGATAAAATTGTTTTCTGGGGTCCACCTGTTTGAGGAAGAGGGTGAAGGCCTCCTGGGAAAGGGTATCATCCATCGGCTTATGGGAGAAATGATTTTTTTGCAGCTGCTCCCCCAGGACGTAACTGAGCAACTTGGCCTTGTTCTTATCGAACCCGGCATCCTGCTTGGGCAGCGAGGCCCCGGCAAGGGTGGAGAGGAAAAGCAAAAAAGCAAGGCAGAGGCCAAGGGTGCGTTTACAGGTCATAGTCATCCACAATAATAAAAGAAATTGTTAAGAGAAGCACTTCCGGAGAGAATGCGGTTGCCGATGCCGGGTATCGGATCAGGCTCCGCCGCTCTCAAAGAGTCGGCGAACCGCATCGAGATAGTGGTCAGGGGTGTTTGTCTTGTAGATCAGCTTGCGCACCTTGCCGGGGTCAGGAAACGTTTCGGCAAAGTAGCCCCAAATGCCTTTCATTCGGGCGAGCAGATGAGCAGGACCGCACATGACCTCTTGATACTGCCTGTAGAGTGCGGCATGAAATGGGTTTAATATAGCCATGTCCCGGGCGCATTTCAAGGAAGGATTCAGAAAAGAACGGATTTCAGCGGCCAGGAAGGGGTTCATCAACAGGCCGCGACCGATCATCCAGGTATCAATCTCCGGAAAACGGCGGGCAAGCCCTTGGAACTCCTCCACCGTACGGATATCACCATTATAACAGATGCGGTGCCGGGTCTGGGTCAGGGCCTGGGCAAAGGCCTCGAGATCGACACTGCCGCTGTATAGTTGCTTCCCCAGGCGCGGGTGGATAATCACCTCGGTCAAGGGGTAGCGGTTGAAGATCGGCCATAGGGTCTCAAGCTCGCGGGCATCATAGCGCCCCAGCCGCAGTTTGATGGACAAGCCGCCCCCCAGCTCCGGCACCACCCGCTCCAGAAAGCGGGAGATGGTCTCAGGATACGGCATAAGCCCCGAGCCCCTCTGCTTATTGACCACGGTGGGGCTGGGACACCCCAGGTTCCAATTGACCGTGGTATAACCCAGCTCGAAGATCTTGTGGGCCAGGAAGAGAAAGTCGTCGGGGTCCTTGCTCAGGATCTGCGGCACCACCGGGAGCTGCCGGTTGTTGGCGGGCAGGATATCCTTCAGGTAGTTGGGCTTGATGCTTCTCGCCTGCACCGAACTGATGAAGGGGGCCATGGTCAGGTCCACCCCGGAGAAAAATTGGGCAAAGGTGTTGCGGTAGATGGAGTCGGTCACCCCCATGATCGGGGCCAAGATGATGTTCATAGGGGGCAGGGCTCTCTTGACGCGGGTCAAGGTTGTGGGCTATCGTTAATAGTATGCAGCCAAATATCAGCGACGCCCTCACTTATGAGATCAAGCAAGAGATTGCCAACCGCTACTTCGGCTTCCGCAAACTCATCGAAGAGGACAAGCTCGCCCTCGCCGAGAAGATCCGTCAGTACTCGTTTATCCTGGAAAAACGGATCAGCTTCGATCTGATCCGCATCTATATCCTGCTGCGGGACGAGGGGCTGATCCAACGGTTCATGACCTTGGCCAATCTGCCGGAAGACCTGTTCTACGACCCCTACCTCACCCAATCCGCGACCATCAGGAAACGGGTGTTCGAGGGGGTCCAGTTTCGGGGCCTCACCAAAAAGGGGTGTTTCACCAACGCCATTATCGACTGCTACGAACGCTTGGTCGATCATGTGGGCCAATACCGGGGGCAGTTTGCCGAGTTGGTGGCCACCCAAGAGATGATCAGCGCCGAGGTGGACCACTTCTATAAAAAGAACGATCTGGGCTCCATCCTCGGCTTCCTGCGGGGCCTAAGCGACTCGTCGCTCAACAGCCAGATGCAGGGGGGGATGGAACCCAATATCGCCGGCGAACTCGAGCACAAGCTCCGGATCACCCCCCCCGAACCCATTACCGAATCCCTGCCGCTCATCCCTCCCCTGCCCCCCCTAGCCACCATCAGCCGCGGCCTCAAGGAGATTGTCAACCTGGCCTTCGCCCAACAGGGCGCGGACATCCACGCCTACCTCTCCACCAAGACCCTGTTTGCCCGTTTCAACCAGCCCTCAGCCTAGGGCGGGGCGAGGGAGCGGCCACGGCCCCTGCCCTGCTAACCCTAAACCGAATAGCGGATCGCCGTCAACCTGATATCCGCGCCAAATCGCGCCAGGAGAGCCCTCTGTCTCGGCCTCCACCCACGCATTCCTTATGGATAAAGGGGCCGGCACAAAGCAACATATTTATTTCCTGGGGACCGTTTTTTTTCTGTTTACTTTTACTCCCTATTGTGCGATTCTTGCCCTCGTCATACAACATAGCGTATGCCCACCTCGTGCCGCCCATATTCCCCGCTGCTCAATACGGGTGGGCCATGGCGGCCATTTTCACCCCGCTCTAGCCCAAAAAGTTCATGAACTCGCCATCCGCCTCCATCCTGCCCAATGGGTCACATGCTCTGCCGGCGGTGGTGGAGTAGGTTTTTTGCAAAACCGACAACAACGCCTCACCCAAACAATAAATATAATTGACCAACAAAACCAAACCCTCTTCCAGGTAACCGCCATGAGCAAACGAATGAACAGCAACACCCTCCCCCTGCCCCCCGACGCCATCAAACCAGCCTTCAAGGAGAACGCCCTTACCGTGCTCAACAAGCGCTACCTGATCAAGGATCAGCAGGGCACGGTGATGGAGACCCCCCAGGACATGCTGTGGCGGGTGGCCAGGACGGTGGCGGCCGGCGAACTGGTCTACAAACCCACCGCCCCCATTGCCGAACTGGCCGCTGAATTCTATGAGATGATGGCCTCCTTCGACTTCCTGCCCAACTCGCCGACCCTGATGAACGCCGGCCGCGAGTTGGGCCAGCTCTCCGCCTGCTTCGTGCTGCCGGTGGAGGACTCCATGGAGAGCATCTTCGAGGCGGTGAAGCAGACCGCCCTGATCCACAAGAGCGGCGGCGGCACCGGCTTCTCCTTCTCCCGCATCCGCCCCCATAACGATGTGGTCCACTCCACCAAGGGGGTCTCCAGCGGTCCCCTCTCCTTCATGTCGGTCTTTGACTGCGCCACCGAGACCATCAAACAGGGGGGCACCCGGCGCGGGGCCAACATGGCCATCATGCGGGTGGACCACCCGGACATCATGGACTTCATCAAGGCCAAGGCCGACCTGACCAAACTGAACAACTTCAACCTCTCCGTGGCCATCACCGACGAGTTCATGGAGGCGGTGAAGGTGGACGGCGAGTACGCCCTGGTCAACCCCCGGGACAACGAGGTGGTGAAGAAGCAGAACGCCAACAAGATCTTCCGCCAGATCGTCAAACAGGCCTGGCTCACCGGCGAGCCGGGCATCGTCTTCATCGATCGCATCAACGCCAAGAACCCCACCCCCCAGGCCGGCATGATCGAGAGCACCAACCCCTGCGGCGAGCAGCCGCTGCTCCCCTACGAGTCCTGCAACCTGGGCTCCATCAACCTGGCCAACATGGTGGCGGGCGACAAGGTGGATTTCTCGAAACTGGGGCGCACCGTGGACAAGGCGGTCCACTTCCTGGACAACGTCATCGACATCAACCGCTACCCCCTGCCCGAGATCGATCGGGTGACCAAGCGCAACCGCAAGATCGGCTTAGGCGTCATGGGCTTTGCCGACATGCTGGCCACCCTGGGGGTCCCCTACTCCTCGCCCAAGGCCATGGAGTTGGCGGAAGAGGTGATGCACTTTATTGATAAGAAGGCCCAAGACTACTCCATTGCCCTGGGCGAACAGCGCGGCGCCTTCCCCAACTTTCCGGAGAGCATCTACGGCCGCCAGAACCCCTCGGCCCCCATGCGCAATGCCACCCGCACCACCATCGCCCCCACCGGCACCTTGAGCATCCTGGCCGGCTGCTCCAGCGGCGTCGAGCCCCTGTTCGCCATCTGCTATACCCGCCGGGTGATGGACAACACCGAGATGGTGGAGGTCAATCCCATCTTCGAACGGGTGGCCAAGGAGCATGGCTTCTACTCCGACAAGCTCTTGCCCAAGATCGCCAAGGCCGGCACCATCCAAGGAATGGAGGAGATCCCCTTGAAGTACCGCCAGGTCTTCGAGACTGCCCACGACATCACCCCCAGGAACCACATCGACATCCAGGCCGCCTTCCAGAAGTACACCAACAATGCGGTGAGCAAGACCATCAACTTTGGCCACGACGCCTCGGTGGAGGATGTCAAGGATGCCTATCTGCTGGCCTATGACCTGGGGTGCAAGGGGCTCACCATCTACCGCGACGGCTGTCGGGCCAACCAGGTCCTGAGCACCGCCAAGACCGAGAAGAAGCAAGAGGCCCTGGAGCCGGCGCCGCCGGTGAAGCGCGATCGCCCCCGCAGTCTGGTGGGCAAGACCTACCAGATGGCCACCGGCTGCGGCCAGATGTATGTCACCATCAACGAGGATGACAACCGCCGCCAGTTCGAGCTGTTCAATTTTGTCGGCAAGGCCGGCGGCTGCGCCTCCAGCCAGTGCGAGGCCATCGGCCGCCTGGTCTCCCTGGCCTGGCGTAGCGGCATGGGGGCCGAGCCGATCATGAAACAGCTGATCGGCATCAGTTGCCACAAACCGGTGGGCTTTGGCGCCCAGAAGGTGATGTCCTGCGCCGACGCCATTGCCCAGGCCATCCGCCAGCACATGGAGTCCATCAACGGCAAGGTGGAGCAGATCGGCCATGAAAACACCATGAGCTTCGGCGCCTGCCCGGAGTGCGGCGGCTCCATCGAACACGAGAGCGGCTGCTGTGTCTGCCACTCGTGCGGGTATTCGGAGTGTGCGTGAGCTGGAATATGGGCCTTGAAACTTGCTCCTTGATAACACCATTATTTTTGATGTTATCAAGTTGAATCCGTACAGTTAATAACTTATTGGTCGCGTTAAAAGAAAGACACAATGCAAACGAATAGGAACTCTCCGGGAATGAAGATAGTAATGGTCGGCCAGGAACGCTGGTCGACTTACGGCGTCTTTAACGCGAACGCTTACCCGGATGGTGTTGGTGATGTGGTTACCGCTTGTGGTACCAGAGCTGCAATCTTTCTTGTTCATATGTCCGAACTAAAGTCTGAGGTGGCCACTGACCGATTACGATTTGCCGAATCACTTGAAAGCCAAAGGGATGATCTCACTCGTGCACTTACCGGACATTCTGGGCCAAGCCCAGTTGGATACTTCGATGGCCTTGGGTACCTTACCGCTCTGTATGGTTGCCTTTTATCTCTCAAGTCCTTTCTTGATGTTTATGCCCAACTAATGGCGAAGGTAATCCTTCCAAGAACCAGCATGACCTTCAAAAGGGCTAATGTCGGTAATGTCGATCTTTCGGGCGGAAAGTTCATTAATTGGCTAAATCGAAGCGCACCAAGCAGTTTTGGAAAGGCGGCATTTTTGGCTGATCTCACTAAAAAGCATTCCAATGAATGGATTACGCCTTGTGTCTCTTATAGAGACACACTCACTCATTATGCTGATCTGCCTGGAATCCAGCACATGAGTATAAGATTCCGGACGATCCCTCCAGTCTTTGATTTTCGAGAAATCGAGGAACCAACAATGCCCGACGGTACGCCGGTGGTGAGTTACTGTGGTGACATCCTCGACAAGCTTCGCTCATATGTCCAGCAATCAGTCGTCATTCTTCCAAACACAAGGCAAGACTTAATCAGCACTGACAGTTTTCTAATTCCTCGGAATTAGGGCTAGTCTGGTAGGGTGTACCAACGCGTCTCTGTTGCGCACGCGGATCCATCAACGCGGCAAAAACGGTGCGCATGATGAGACTATGCACACCCTACTTTTTAACGTGGCTGGGTGCCAGCGACGAAAGGCTAAACCATTGCGAACCACGAAGGTCACGAAGAGGTAATGAGCGGATAAAACACGAACAAACAAGCCTGTCAGCTTTTCTTCGTGTGCTTCGTGGTAGATCATCCCCTTGCCCCTGCCCGCTGCATCAACTCGAAAAAAAACGGTGTGCGTGATCAAACCATGCACGCCGTTTTTTTGTTGGCCCAGGGGGCAGGCAAGCGGACACTTGCAATCCCACGGTCTATGCCCTAGGCTAGAGATGTCGACAAGGGGCGGTCTCGTGCAGGCGCACGGCACGCCGGTCCCAAGAACGCGCCGAGCGAAACCGTAGCGGACGGTTTGGCGGACCAAGGGAGAGGGGTTATGGACAGAGAAGAGATCCGCGCTATGATTGCCCAGTGGAGTGGCTCCCGGGCGGTGCCGGAGAAGTTTCAGATCCTCACCGACACCACCGATTTCTTCCGGGTGGAGTACAACGATGTGCTCCTCTTGGACGACACCCCCTACTGGGTCAAGCGCTGCGAAAAGGAGGGGCGCTTCGGTCTCGATGACGAGCCCAAGC
>CAYSFY010000079.1:13574-18447 GCA_964430285.1 uncultured Desulfobulbia bacterium | reverse complement strand
TGACAGTGATGCCGATGCAGACAGCGATGCCGACACAGACAGCGACACAGACGCCGACAGCGATGCCGATAAGTCAGATCACCTTGGAGCAGACAAGGATAAGGGCGAAAATGCCCATGCCGACCTCGCCAAAGCAGATATTAGCCACACTGGCCAATCAGGAGCAGCTGCGGGGCATGCTGCAATCACACAGGTGGACGACCACGCCAAGCCTGATGATCACGGTGATAGCAATAAGTCCGACCAATCCGATACTGACAAGACTAATGCCGAAGACGACCAGGGTGACCACGCCACGGGTGATGAGCACATCGACAGCGACAAACCTGATCATGCGGATGCGGACAAGGCTAATGCCGAAGGCGACCAGGGTGACCACGCCACGGGTGATGAGCACGCCGACAGCGACAAACCTGATCATGCGGATGTAGACAAGGCTAATGCCGAAGGCGACCATGGTGACCACGCCACAGGTGATGAGCACGCCGACAGCGACAAATCAGACCAAGCAGATGCAGAAAAGGCTAATGCCGAAGGTGACCGAGGAGACCAAGATGACCAGAGTTCCGATGATCACCAAAACGACGATCTTGAAAAACATGGTCTCAACCCAGTTGATCATGCTGATGAGCATCCGGATGACCATGCAGGCCCGGTCGGCCATGATCCTTTTGCCGATGATAGCGATACCGCAAGCACCGATCCTGCAATTGACGAAAATCATGGTTTTGCCGACAGTCATGGCATTAATGACCTGTTCGACTTAGGAGAGGTTGATCATGCCGATGCCGCTGGCAATGGCAATTGGACCGGAATGATCGAGGTCGAGGTGTTTGAAGGTGACCCCTCTGGATATGGTGGTTGGACCAGCGAAATTGAGAGTCCGCATGCGGATGATGCTCATGGCGCGGGCCATGCGGGTCAGGACTCCGGGCATGATGGTGGCGCGGATCATGGCTTCGATCATGACGATGGTCACGACAATGATCTTGGTGACGATCAGGTCCATGATGACCCCATCGGTTGGTAACAGTACGATAAATCTTTTCTGATAGATGAGCGGGGATCTCTTGACAAATGAGATCCCCGCTTTTTTTATATGGGCTTTCACGCCGACCAAATAATTGCCCAAGTCCCCCCTTTTGATATCTCCCCCAGGCACAGCAAACGCGATTATGCAAAAAAAACCGTATCCCTGTTGCAGACAACAATGAATGACTCTCTCGTCTTGCAAGCGGATGAGCTGGCCGCAGTGACCGGAGGGGTGTGGTCAAATCCTGCCGCAATACCGCAGGTCTTACGCTTTGCCGCAAATCCCCTCACCACGGGTCCTGGGGATCTGCTGGTTACCACCAACAAGGAGCAGTGGGAGCGCACAGGCTCTGCCACAGAGACCCAAAAGTCCTTGGATATCCTTGCCAGCCGAGGTGGTGTCGCCGCCCTGGTGCGACGCTCCGCACGCCTGGAGGGGCCGCTCAATCTGCTGCGGGTCGATGATACCTATAAGGCCCTGGTCGCCATTGCCGCCGCGGCTCGGGACAAGGGCAAAGCCAAGCGGGTACTGATCACGGGTACCGAGGGCAAGACCGGCTTCAAGGTTCAGTTTCACCATCTGGTCGCGGAGCAGATCTCGATCAATGCCCGGCTCGACAGCAACAACATGGAACGGGCCATTTGCACGGCACTTGCCAATACGAAATGCCATCACGCCCTCTCGATCATTGAAGTGGCGGTGCCGCACCAGCGTTTAGGCATCAGCCGTGCGCAACTTGTCCAACCGGAGCTCTGTGTCATCACCGAGATTGGCTATGAACATTTGGCCAAACATGGGGATATCAAAGAGCTGATCCAGGCCAAGGCCTCCGTGGTTTCCGGCCTCATGCCGGGGGGTTGCTGTCTCGTCAAGTCCGATCCCCGCTACTTCGAGCGCCTGTGCGCTGCCATCCACTCCTTGCAAGAGGTGCCGATCTTCACCTTTGGCGGACGTGATAAGGATTTAGGCCGGTTGATCAACGCCACCTTCGTAGCCGATCGCTACGGCTGGCAGGTTAAGGCCGAGATTAACGGCAAACCTCTCACCTATTTTCTGCCTCTGTTGGAACAGCATGCACCGTTAAGCAGCGTCGGGGTGCTTACGGCAATCCACCTGCTGGGCCTGGATGTGGAACGGGCTGCGGCCCGTTTTGCCACGTTGGTCCCCTTTCAGACCTCGGGCAGGTTCTATGAGTTGCCGACAGCAACCGGCCCTTGCCAGGTCTACGACCAGAGTCACCGCAGCTATTTACTTGGCTTAGAGGATTTTTTCCGGACGTCGGCCCTGCTCGCCCCTCGGCCCGGGGGTCGGAAACTGCTGGTCTTGGGCAATGTCTACGATGAGGGGGAGTATGGTCCGGCGGTCTGGGAGGTTATACCCCCCGATCGGCTGCGGGCCATGATTGCTGCCGGCGGTTTTGACTCCCTGTACACGGTGGGCGTACGCGAGGAGTTTCAAAAAATTCTGGGCACGAACACGACGCCATGGGAGCACTTTTCCCTGCCGCAAGAGCTGATCCTGCCCTTGCTGCAGCGGTTGAGGGCCAATGACCTGCTGCTGGTCAAAGGGGACCAAAACGAGAAGATGTTTGTGCTCACCGACGGCTTGCGTGCCCAGGCCACCTCCCGCCAGAAAGCTCCTCCACTGGCCCCGGCCAAGCGGCCGGAGGGGAGCTTAGCCGGATTGCACCCCCTTACCCAGGAGGAGATCCCGCGTTTCAAAGAGGCCTTGGCCAGCAGCTCGCTTGGGGCTTCTATGTCCCCTTCATGTTGTCCGTCAACCGCAGCCCGAGGCGCGCCCTCTTATGGACAATGGATGAGGGCTCTCTCTGTCTGTTTAACCTGAGCAAGGACACACCAGCACACCTCGATCTCTATGCGCCCCCTTTTCCGGCCAACGATCGCGTGCTGCGCCGTTGCCTGGAGCGGGCCGATGATCATAACGGTGGCCGGGCGACACGTATCTATTGGATTGACGAAAAGGATGTGGTATCGGTCAAGGATCTGGGAAGATTTAACATCCAGATCAAGGAGCGCGAGTACCTTTACTCGCCTCGGGATCTCATGGATCTGTCAGGGGGGGGGTATCGCACGGTGCGGCGGAACGTAAACCGGGTGGCGGAACTCCCCGATCTTGCATGGCGGCCCTACCGGCAGGAGGATGCACCCGCGTGTCTGCGCCTGTTACAGCAGTGGGAAGTAACCCAGGGGTTGAAATACCCTGCCTTGCAGGGCAGCAGTTATACCCGGGCCTGTTTGCAACTGGAGCCTATGCTCCCCAACCGGGATCTGTATGGCGAGGTGATTGTGATCGCCGGCGAGATCCGGGCCTTTGCCTTTGGCGGTGAGATTAGGCCGGGGCTCGGGTGTTTTTTCGTGACCAAGTCCGATACCTCCATCCAGGGGCTGAGCTATTTTGCGCGCCACCACTTCCTTACCGGGATGACCTCCTGCGCACTGGTCAACGACTCTTCGGACGGGGGGAGTGCCGGTCTCCAGCAGCTGAAACAGAGCCTCAGGCCAGTGCGCATGCACACCGTGTACAAGGCAAAACAGAGCGCATAAACTTGCCCCAGGCCATCATCGTGGGCCAGGGCCGGCAAATATAAGGAAAACCATGAAGTCGTTCCCCGATAACAGACAATATAGCCATCCGGAGGCGCGCCTGCCCGAGTTCCTACCAGGCCCGGCGGACACCACTTTTCTGCGCCTGCTGGAGGGGGCCATCCGGAGCGATCAGGAAGGCCCCGTGGCTGGAGCAGAGATCGACCAACAGTTCGGCCGGACCTGTTTTCCGCAACGCTATGGACGCCTCATTCTGATCCTCTATGCCCCTGGTCACAAACGGATCATGGTCAGCCGTGCCGGCAAGGATAAACAGCCCCCCTTCTCTGTGGTCTTTAAACGCATGCTCGCCCATGCCCGCCTTAAGCAACTGGCGCTCCTGCCGTTTCGTCTGCAGATGGACTTTGTCCTGGAACCCCCCATGCCGGTGGACTTTTATGGCGTGGGCATGGAGGCGGTGGGCGAACGCCACTTCGAGATCGGCATCGACGGCCTGATGTTTCTGGGTACCGACGGCAAACAGCACCTCTTCCCGCCCGGCGACAGCTATGTCCGTTCCGTGATGGGCATGGGCCAGCTGCGCGACTACCTAAATCGGGTGCATGGTGAAAAATACCTGCGCGAGGCCGAGTTCAAGCGTTTCCGTTCCGAGAGCTATGTTTCGGGAAAAGAGGGGTGGTTGCGGCTCTACCGGGGCCACCCGCTGGTGGGGACGCTCACCAAGGAGAAGGTCGAGCAAGCGGTACAGCTGGCCGTGGACCACATCCGCCTGACCCAGGAGGAAAACGGCAAGTTTCTCTACTACTACGATGCGGCTCTGGACACCCGGCGCGATCATGAGCACCCGACCCGGGATCCGCAAAAAAATCCCTATTACAATATCCTCCGCCACGGCGGGGGTGGCCTGACCTGCATCTTTCATGAGAAGTATAGCCACCAAGGGGAGACCCTGGCGAATATCCGCCGAGCCATCGACTTTCTCATTACCCAGACCAGGATCCAAGAGTACCACGGCCGGGAGGGGGCCTACATCTACAGTGAGCGCAAGGCCAAGCTGGGCGGTTCCGGGGTCACCCTCTACCTGATGGCCGAGTACCAGATCATGACCCGCGATGCCCGCTACCAGGAGTGGGCAGATCGCATCGCCTGGCATCTGGTGAACCAGATCACCGCCAGCGGCGAGTTCATCTATTACAACATCTACCTGGATCAACAGGTGAGCGAGGAGGAGAACCAGAACTACTTCTCCTTCTACTACCCCGGCGAGGCGGTATGC
>CAYSFY010000079.1:6229-13543 GCA_964430285.1 uncultured Desulfobulbia bacterium | reverse complement strand
TCCCCTCCGACTCCTGGTTGATGATGGGCATCAAGGAGCTGTGGGATTTTGAGGAGATGCGCGACCCCTCATACGCGAATTTTGTGTTCGCCGATGCCGAGGCCATGATCGACCACCTCTACAAGGTGACCGATGCCCCCTATCCCGACTACGCCGGCGCCTTCTATTACAACTTCGGCGATTACCCCTACGCGGACGGTGCCCGCTGCGAGGGGCTGCTGGGGGCCTACGAACTGGCCGTCAAGATGGGGGAGAGGGAGAAAATGCGCCATATCTGGCAGGCCATGCGTCTGGCCGTATGGTCCTTGCTGCACCTGACCAACACCGAGGAGTCCATCTATTTTGCCCCCAACCCGGCCTTGGCTTTAGGGGGCATTCGCTTTAAGTTCACCCGTCAGTGGTTCCGCATCGATACCATCCAGCACGTGGCCTCCTGCTTCGCCAAGATGCTGCCCCACTGGGACCGCGCCGAGGCCGACTCCTCGCCATGATCCCGGCACTGGGCGATTGGCGTTACACCCCCGAAGAGCGGCTGGGCGGCGGCGGCTATGCCCAGGCATATCGCTGCCATCGCCCCACCCTTGCCGCCGACCCATACGCCATCAAGGTCTTTGCCAATCCCTTCTATGCCAATACCTTTGCCAGCGAGGTGCAGGCCTTACAGACCATGGTGGGCTGCCCCGGCACCCCGTCTCTGGTGGATTACGGCCGCAATGGGGAGGGGAAACTATGCCTGGTCACCACGTTCGCCCCGGGTGTGCGGCTGGATCGGCATATCCGCGACCACGGCCCCCTGTCGCCGCGGCAGACCGCGGAACTCCTGACCCAGCTGCTGGAAGTGCTTGCCTTTGCCCACGGCCGAGGGTTGCTGCACAAGGATGTCAAGGCCTCCAACATCCTCATGGCCGGCAATCGTTTCACTCTGCTGGACTGGGGGGTGGCCGAGGCCTTGGGCAACGGCAGGTCGGAGTCGATCCGCGCCAAACAGGATTATGTGGCGCCGGAGTGCTATTACGGCACCCACCACTGCGCCACCGACTTCTACTCCCTGGGCTGGCTGGCGGTGGAGGCCTTGACCGGGGCCTTGCCCTATCACTTCCAGGAGATCGGGGACATGGATTACCGGGTTGCCGCCCACTGCCTGGAGCGCCCTGAACTGCCCCCAGGCATCCCGGAAGCGCTGGGGAGGCTCATTCTCGACTGGCTGCAAAAGAGGGCTGAGCGTCGGGTGGTTGGTTATGAACTCACGGCCGTGCAGGCCGAGGTGCAGGGGTATGAGGCCGATTTTTACGCGGAGATGGATGTACGGCAGATCCGGCATGAGTGCAGCTTTCTCCATCAGGCCGCCCGTCACGGCGTCCCCTATGCCCAATACCGTTTCGCCCTGCGCCTTCTCAAACAGCAGCAAACGCCCGAGGCCCGCTACTGGTTGCAGGCCGCCCGGGAGAACGGCTACCTCCAGGCCACCTGCCAGCTGGCGCAACTCCTTGGCCAAGGGAGTGAGCAGGAGAAAGAGCGGGGCCACGAGCTGCTGACAGAGGCCGCCCATGCCGGCCACACCATGGCGCAGTACCTCCTGGGCTCCTCACTGCTCAGGGCCAAGGGGGCCGCGCGTGATGTTGACCAAGCGGCCTCCCTGCTGCGTCTGGCCGCGGGGGCAGGCCATGGCCGCAGTCAGTACGAGTTGGCGCGTCTGCTGGAAAACGAACTTGGCAAGACCGAGGAGGCGGAACACTATTATGCCATGGCCGCCGACCGCGGCATCCATCTTCGCAGGCATAAAATCTAACGGAGGAGATAAACGAATGAAGCAAGTATCCTTTGGCAGCACTGGCAGGAAGGTATCCCTGGTCGGCATGGGCGGGGAGGGGGTGCTGCGCACCTATGACCGGCAGGCAGAGGCGGAGGCGGTGATTCGCGAGGCGATCCGTCAGGGCATCACCTACTTTGACTCGGCCCGGGTCTACTCGGATAGCGAGCTCTACTACGGCTCGGTGTGGGGCAAGGAGCCCGAGCTGCGGGCCAAGATCTTCCAGACCAGCAAGTCGGCCTCCCGCGACCGGGCCGGGGCCAGGGCCGATCTGGAGAGTTCGCTTGCCAGGCTCCAGACCAGCTACCTGGACCTGTGGCAGATCCATGACCTGCGTACCGAGGATGACCTACGGGCCATTAGCCGGCCGGGTGGGGCCTTGGAGACCTTCGTGGCGGCGAAACAAGCGGGGTTGGTCCGGCACATCGGGGTGACCGGCCACCACGACCCCCACATCCTCACCCAGGCGGTGCAAGAGTGGCCGGTGGACAGCGTGCTGCTGCCGGTCAATCCGGTGGAAGAGGCCCTGGGCGGTTTTCTCACCATGACCCTGCCGGCGGCCCGCGCCAAGGGGATGGCGGTGATCGGCATGAAGCTCCTGGGTGGGGCCGGAGCCCACTATGTACTGCCTAAACTGGAGGTAAGCGCTGAGCAGCTGGTCCGTTTCGCCCTGGCCCACGCCATCACCCTGCCCGTGGTCGGCTGTTCGAGCCCCGCTGAGGTCAAGGCCCTGGTGGCCGCGGCGAACCAAGGGGCGCTCCCGGACAAGGAGAGGGAGGAAGTCGTCGCCCTTTTCCGGCCCCATGCCGGCAGGATGGCCTTCTATCGCGGAGTGAAGTGAGGCGAGAAGGCCCCTGGCGGCTTTCACCCCCGGGGGTGAAACCGTTTATGGGCCGCCTTCAGCCGGCTGCCATCGACATGGGTGTAGATCTGGGTGGTGGCGATATCGGCGTGGCCCAGCATCATCTGCACGGTACGGAGGTCGGCGCCGATCTCCACCAGGTGGGTGGCAAAGGAGTGGCGGAGGGTGTGGGGGCTCACCTGTTTCGTGATCCCCTGGCCGAGGCAGACCTCCTGGATGATCTGCCAAAAGCGAAGCCTGGTCATGGCCGTGCCCCGGTTGCTGACGAACAGGAACCGCGAGTTGCGTCCTTTCAGGAGCAGAGGCCGGCTGCGGAGCAGGTACTGCTCAACCCTCTCCCGGGCCTGATCGCCAAAGGGCACCAGCCGCTCCTTGCTCCCCTTGCCCAGCACCCGCGCATAGCCCGCTTGCATATTGACCGCGGCCGCGGGCAGGCGCACCAGTTCCGAGACCCGCAGCCCGGTGCCGTAGAGGAAGAAGAGCATGGCGGCGTTACGAATGTGAAAGGGGTCGGCCCGATCGGCGAAATCGAGGAGCCGATCAACCTCGCCCATGGTCAGGGTCTTGGGCAGGCCATGGCCGATCTTGGGCAGATCGATCCCCAGGGTGGGGTCCAGGGAGACTCGGTTCTCGGAGAGCAGGTAGCGGAAGAAGAGACGGATGGCGGATAGGCGGCGGGCACTGCTGCGGGCGGTCAGCCCTTGATCGTGGGCCTGATGGAGATAGGAGCGGAGGTGGGACGGGGTGACCTGGACCGGGTCGGCGATGCCACCGGCGGTGAGGTGTGCAAAGAGGGAGTCAAGATCGGCGCGATAGGCCGCGATGGTATTGGCGGCCAGCTGTCGTTCCACCGTCACGTAGTGGAGAAAGGCATCCAGCGCGGAGAGGAGCGGGCTTTGGGGTTGCCCCATGGCTTAGCCTGTCGAACTGTTTGCAGCTAGAAAAGATAAGAGGCTTGAAGCAGAGGACAACGCACCTCCCCTTCAAGCCTCTCTTTGACGCACGAGAGAAACGTCGTGGCCTCAGGCCTCGACGAGATCAGTCGTTTCTCATCCGCCAGACGACCTTACGGACCTTGCGCTTGGCTTCGGCCTGTTTGCGGCGTTTCTTGTCACTGGGTTTTTCATAAAACTCACGACGTTTCAACTCTTTCTTGATCCCATCAAGCTGCAATTTTTTCTTGAGCTGGCGGATAGCGATCTCAATGTCGCCCCTGACATCTACTTCAATCATAGTCAATTTCCTAAGGTTGGTATGTATGGCCTAATGCAGCCGCACGATGGCGGCTCGACTTTTTCTTGCACGAAAAGCGTAATGTATAGACGATCAAGCGGGTGGATGTCAACCATTTTCACCGCTTTTCCACTTTTAAAGAGGCAAGCGCAGAGCCGGCATGGTCTTTCAAGCGATGCCGGCCAGGGGGTTATCCTCCTCCCCCTCCGGGAAGATCTTCCCTGGGTTCATGATGTTGGCCGGATCCAGGGCCTGTTTAATCTGCTTCATGACCAAGATGGTGGGCGGGTCAAGCTCCATGGTCAGGGCGCCGGCCTTGGTGATGCCCACCCCATGCTCCCCGGAGAGGGTGCCGCCCAGGGCCATCACCTGGGTGAAGAGCCGCTGCTTGGCGGTCTCGGCGTGGGCCACCTGCTCTGGGTCTGTGCGATCGAGCATGATATTGACATGGATATTGCCGTCACCGGCATGGCCGAAGCAGAAGATCACCAGATCCAACTCCCGGGCGAGCCCCTCGGCACAGGCCACCAGCTCGGGGATCGCGGTACGGGGCACCACCACGTCCTCGCTCACCTTATGGGGCCGCAGGCTAAAGGCGGCGGGCGACACCCCGCGGCGAGCGGCCCACAGGCCATCGACCTCTGCCTGGTCTTGGGCCTGACGCACCACCAGCACCCCCGGCTGCTGCTGGAGAAACCCTTGCAGTTCCGCCCCCTCGCTGGCCACCGCCGCCGGGGTGCCATCCAGTTCCATGAGCAGCAGGGCCTCGGTGCCTGGGGGCAGGGCTTGTGGCAACTGCTCCGCCACAATGCGGATGGCGGTGCGGTCCATGAACTCCAGGGTACAGGGGGTGAAGCGGGTAAGCACTTGGGCCACCAGGGTTGCCGCCGCGGCCATGGAGGCGGTGAGCACCAAGATGGTCTGCCGGGCCTGGGGTAGTGGGATCAGGCGCAGGGTGATCTTGGTGATCACCCCCAGGGTCCCTTCCGAGCCGACAAAGAGCCGGGTGAGGTCGTAGCCCACCACCCCTTTATCGGTGCGCACGCCGGTGTGGATGATGCGGCCGTCGGCCAGCACCACCTCCAACCCCTTGACATAGTCCCGGGTCACCCCGTACTTCACGGCGCTGGGGCCGCCGGCGCATTCGGCCACATTGCCGCCAATGGTGCAGAACTTGAGGCTCGCCGGGTCCGGCGGGTAGAAGAGCCCGTGCCGCCGGACCTCGGCTTGCAGCACCCCAGTCACCACCCCGGGCTCCACCACCGCGGTCTGATTGTCTGGATCGATGGTGATGATCTTGTCGAACCGGGACATGGCCAAGACCAGACCGCCCTTCACCGGCAAGGCGCCGCCGGTCATGCCGGAACCGGCCCCCCGCGCCACCACCGGCAGCCGCTCCCGGCTGGCCAGGGCCATGATGCGACTGACCTCAGCCACCGTGCCCGGCCAGACCACGGCCTCGGGCAGATACTCGCGGCCGGTGCCGTCATAGGAGGCGCAACTGCGCTCCGCCTCGCTGGCGGAAAAATTTTCTGGGCCGACGATGGCGGCCAATGCGTTGACGATGCGTTGTTCCATATGTGGAGTGCCAACCTCAGGTGGCGAAGAGGAGCAGAGAGGCCATGGCCAGGATGATGGCCACGCACTGCCGGAGCGAGATCGGCTCCCGCAGAACGACCAGGGCCAGGAGGATGGTGATCAAGGGGTAGAGGGCGGTGAGACTCACCACCACGCTGACCTTGGCGTTTCTCAGCGCGTAGAAGTAGAACAGGGTGCCGAGCAGGCCGGTGACCCCGGTGAGCACGGCAAAGCAGATCCCCTTGGCATGGACCTCCGGCCGGAAACGAACCATGGCCAAGGCCAGCAAGCCGACCACCATAATGCCGGCCACCTCGTAGATAATGGCGCTCCCCGGGCTGATGTAGTTCATGGCCAGCTTGGGGAAAAATCCCCACAGCCCGAAGAGCAGCAAGGCGATGATCGCCGCGGTCATTCCATTTCCCATGCCCCTCTCCATCCCTTGTCCGTTTGCTTGCACCGCAACCAGCGGCCATCGACTACCAAATTGTTGGTTGCGCCAACAGTCGCTAAACCGGCCATCCGCCCAAGTAACATCAGCATGTCACCTGGCGCGCCAGCCGTCGGTTGAGCGGTTGCTCTAACGCCGGCAACAGCAAGCGGCGCGGCCCCCTGTGGCAGCGGGGCTGAAGCTGCCCGCGGCCAAAAAAACCTTTCAACTTTAGCGGCTATCCATTATAACTCTGGCCATCATTGTATCCGTAAAACTTTACCACACTTCAGCTTAAAGGACACCACCATGACAGATCAGAATACCGACCAACAGGCCGGCGCCCAGACCGAGGCGCCGATATTCCGCCTCCAAAAGATGTATGTGAAAGACCTCTCCTTCGAAAACCCCAACGCCCCCGAGGTCTTCACCACCAAGCAGAACGAGCCCAAGGTCGAGATCAATCTAGGTCTCAAGAACAACCGCCTGGAAGGGGATAGCCTCTACGAAGTAACCATCTCCATCACCGCCAAGGTCACCCATGGCCAGGAGGCCAAGACCCTGTTCATCATCGAAGTGGAGCATGGCGGCGTCTTCACCATCAAAAATATCCCGGATCAGCACATCCCCGCCGTGCTGGCCGTGGACTGTCCCACCATGATGTTCCCCTACACCCGCCAGATCATCAGCCAGCTCACGGTGGACGGCGGCTTTGTCCCCTTCCTGATGGAGCCGGTCAACTTCCTGGCCCTGTTCCAGAACCAACAGCGTCAGGCCGCGGCCCAAACCCAGGATACCCCGCAGCAGTAAGCTCCCCGCTAAACGCCCATTTCAAGAGGCGGCAGCCGTCACCACGACGGCTGCCGCCTTTTTTTGTCTGCTTGCTCGGCGCGAAGGGTGAGCCAAACGGCTTGGCCTTGCCCGGATTCTCGTCCCCAGGGGCTCCGACGCCACCATCAGCAAAAACACAACATGGGCCCTTACTTCTGGAGCCCAGCTGCCACATCCCGGAAGGAGGCAAGCGCCGCTTCCAAATGCTCAATGATCTCCTGGGCCAAGACATCGGGGGACGGCAGCTCGTCCAGATTGTCCAGGCTGTCATCCTTGAGCCAAAAGATGTCCAGGCTGGCCTTGTCGCGGCCAATCAGCGCGTCATGGGAGAAGTACTTGAACCGCTCCGTCTCCTGACGTTCATGGCGGTTCTCCGGATGATAGCAGGCGATAAAGTCCCGCAGATCATCGAGCTTCAGGGTTTTGGTCTTCAGGGTGAAGTGTCTGTTGGTGCGCAGGTCGTAGATCCACACCCCCTTGGTATGCACTTGGCCATCCTTGGGCTTGGCGTCGAAGAACAGGACATTGGCCTTCACCCCCTGGGCGTAGAAGATGCCGGTGGGCAGGCGG
>CAYSFY010000079.1:0-6219 GCA_964430285.1 uncultured Desulfobulbia bacterium | reverse complement strand
AACACATTGTCGGGCAACACCACTGCCGCCTGACCGTTGTCCTTCAAGATGGTGACGATGTGTTGCAGGAAGTTCAGCTGCTTGTTGGAGGTGGTCTCCCAGAAGTCCTGGCGCTCGTAGGTCAGCGCGTCTCTATCCTCCTCGCCCTCCTCGTTGGTAATGGTCATGCTGCTCTTCTTGCCAAAGGGCGGATTGGCCAGGACGTAGTCGAAGCGCTTCCCGGGATCGGCGATCAGGGCATCGGCCCGGTCCACGGCCGGCTCGCCGACCAGGTCGCCAATGTTGTGCAGGAAGAGGTTCATCAGGCACATGCGGCGGGTGTTGGGCACGATCTCGTTGCCGTGGAAGGTCTGGCGCCGCAAGAACTCCTTCTGTTTTTTGTCCAGGGTGTTGCCAGGGCGGGTCAACCAGCCGTAGGCCCCGAGAAAAAAGCCGCCAGTACCGCAGGCCGGGTCGGCAATCGTTTTCATCGGCTCGGGCCGCACGCACTCCACCATCGCCTGAATCAAGGCCCTAGGCGTGAAGTACTGGCCAGCGCCACTCTTGGTATCTTCCGCGTTCTTCTGCAACAACCCTTCATAGAGATCGCCCTTGGTGTCGGCATCCATGCCCACCCAGCTCTCCGCGTCGATCATCTGCACCAGCCGCGAGAGCTTGGCCGGGTCCTGGATCTTGTTCTGGGCCTTGAAGAAGATGGCGCCCAGCATGCCGGGTCCCTGCCCCAACCGATGCAGGGTGGCCAGGTACTGCGCCTCCAGCGGCTCCCCCACCTTGGCCCGCAACGCTGGCCAGTCATGGCCCTGGGGGATGTGGGTGTCGCGGTTGTACGGCTCTTGCGCATACTCGTGGGCCATCTTCAAAAACAAGAGGTAGGTGAGCTGCTCCAGATAGTCACCATAGCCAACGCCGTCATCGCGCAGGGTGTGGCAGAAGTTCCAGACTTTTTGGATCAGGTTTACGGTGTTGGTGGCGGCCAAGATAATTACTCCAATGCTATCGTATTGAATTTGAATGATATATATGCTTTATGAAGTTTATTATCTGGGGGAGGAGATAATAAACGCGACCGCTCCTGCGCAAAGGGCCGTGGCGGAGATGATCGCTAAAGCTCCTGTTGGTAACGGGCCGAACTCCTGTGCTTATTGTGTCGAGCTCCTGTGGTAGCGGGCCAAACTCCTGTGGCAAGCAAAGCTCACACACAGGCACGCCACCCCCAGCCAGGGATAATAAATATTTTTTAACTATCTGTTTTTTATCCGAAACGGAAAATAATAAACTCTGCTGGACATCCTCGCGCTCCACTGGCTTGTAATAGACCATGTTGCGCTTAGCGCGAGTCGGGTCTGCTACCAGGACGCCTTGCTCCACCCATCGTTTGAACATTTTGCGGGAATCCCGCATAGGACAAGAGGGGCACAAAAAAGGATTGTGCTTCTTGAGCCATGAACTCACGCATGGTGGACCTGCCGTTTGCGGGATTTGCCGGTGCCTCCCCGAGCCGCCCGCTCGGAGCGGATGCGCTCCAAGAGCTGGCGGGCCGGTTCGTCGTTGGGGTCTTGGGGGACCAGCTGGCCGGAGAAGGCGGCCTTGAGGATGTTCTGGCGTTGGGCGGCGGACTGCTTGAGACTAATCTCAATTGCCCTTGTTTGCTGCTCGATGCTGAGTACTGCCGCCGCAATAGATTCGACAACCCTGGTCTGTTCCGCAAGCGAGGGCACAGGAATCATCAAGGTAGAAAAACGGTCTTGGGTTAAATTCAAGCCGCTATCGTTGATCCCGGTTTTAAGTGTGTCTATCTCGTTGACGATATGTGGTGCATTCAACACTAACTCAAGAAATTCGGGGTCGATGAGAGACTCATTGCACCTGATTCGGTACGCCTTATCACAAAGGATCAGTCGTTTTTTCGTTTTTCTCACCAAACATGTAACTCCAACGCGAACCCGTGGGCCTGCGCGCGTCACAAGCAGATCCCCTGTCCTCAATTCCAGATGTTTGCGGGGTATCAACGTTGACGGTAGTTCTTTGTTATATGCGCTATCAAATCGTAGCGGCTGAATCGCAGTCGTTTTGATTACGGCCCATACCTCATCGTCCTCGACAGCCTCAATCTTGCAACGCGGGCTCCATCCTTGCCCAATCGAAGTTACAAGCTCACTGAGTAATTTTTTTGGATAGCCTCCGCTTACCCCGGTGAGTGAGCCATCCACCGCTGCCTTGAGCAGGGCTTGCCGGTACTGCCCCAACTTCTTGTGCGCGGCCTTGAGTTCGGCCACCCCGGCATCGAGGTCGGAGAGCAGCTCTTCGACCTTTGCGACGATACGGGTTTGTTCGTGAAACGGTGGCAGTAACAGCAATTCTTTCCGAAGGTGCTGATAGTGCCTACCATAACCTCGATTTTCAAGATCGACTGTTCCAAGTTGGAGAAACAAAAATTTTGGGTCGCATATCGCTACCGGATGGAATAACTTCACTCCGTCAGCACCCACTGCGAACGGAAAAGAAACGAACTTAAATCGACGTGTGTGATCCCCAAATACTATTACCGGGAGCGGCGTTTCAATTCTTGCCTCCGTATCATCAGTGTAGCCACCGATAAGACCTTCTCCCTGGTCAACTACGGGAGTACGCCCTGAGGATAAATAGTTCTTCTGCTTGATCCGAAAGCCACGGTCAGAAATTATATCAACTGCCTCCTCAAACTGCACCTGAGACCAACCGGAGGGCAGTTCATTTACCTTACTCACGCCACCAACTCCTCATTCATCTCCTGCAGCAACCCATCCAGCTGCTCGCCAAACACCCCCCAGGCCCGCTGCAGGCCGCCCTTGTCGGCGAATTCGGCATAGTCAAAGTCATCGCGGCCAATCATGCAGCTGCTGGCGATGTGTTCCTTGATCAGACGAAGCCACTCGGTCTGCTCCGGGGAAAAGGCGGTGGCCCGCTGGGCGTTGTGGCGGAAGATCCACTCCTGGAAACGCTTGTCCACCTGCTCGCTAAAGGGCTTCAGTTCACTATCCAGGCCGATGGCGAAACGGACCAGACTAATGAGGTCGGTAAGTTGGCGCTTACTCTCCGCCCCGCGCACCTGGGAGGCCTGGACCCGGGAGTAGGCGCTCCACAAGCGCTCGGTGGTGAGCAACAGCGGCGGACGGCTCAAGCGCTCATGAAGCTCCTCGATCATCTCGAAGGTGAGGGTGCGGCGCTGGTACGGCTGCTGGTAGAAGAAGCGCAGGGCGCTGATCTCCTCCTGGTGCTCGTGGAGATAGGCGGCAAAGGTGTGGATGGTCTGCTGGGCCTGGTCCGCGGCCTGGGCACTGAAGCCTGAGAAGGTCACCTGGTCGAGGTTGATGTGGTCGATGAGCTGCTCCCGCTCCCGGCGGACGCACTCGATCACCTCCCGCAACTCGGGTCGGTCAAAGGGGGCGCAGGCCGAGGCCACCCGCTGGCTGCGGGCAATAGCGATTTCGTCGGCAGTGAGGGTCTCCTCTGAGCGTTCCAGGCCCTGGGCCTGGGCCGTGACCAAGGCGTCGGCCACAATCTGGTCCGGATTCACCGCGCGGACCAAGGTCTTGGCCAGCGTGGCCATGGGCATACCGCCGGAGGCCTTGGCGATGCGGGCGTGGGCCTTGTCGTCCAGTTGCTTGGCCAGGCGTACCAACCGGTTACCCAGGGAGAGCAGGGTGTCATCGTCGCGATGGCCGACCGCGATGCCTTGCAGCAGGTCCTTGAGGGGCACAGTGGGCCGCTTTTCCAGGGGCCGGCTTTCGGTCTTGAGCGACTTCTCCACCCCCACGGCATCGATCAGCACGAAACGGGTCTTGGCGCTGTCGGCGCTGTTGCTTACCCGCTTCAGGTCATCCGCCCCCAAGCTGCGCACCCCCCGGCCCTTCATCTGCTCGTAGTAGCCCTTGGAGCGCACGTCGCGCATGAACAGCAGCACCTCCAAAGGCTTGACGTCGGTGCCGGTGGCAATCATATCCACGGTGACGGCAATGCGCGGATTGTAGTCGTTGCGGAAGCTGGCGAGGATGCTGTCCGTGTCCTCATCGGCCTTGTAGGTCACCTTCTTGCAAAAGGCGTTGCCCTGGCCGTAGACCTCGCGGACCATCTGGATGATGTCGTCGGCATGGCTGTCGGTCTTGGCAAAGATCAGGGTCTTGGGCACTTCCCGCCGGGTGGGGAAGATTTGGCCCTCCACCGCCCTCTTCATGGCCTGGATCACTTGCCGGATCTGGCTGGGGTTGACCACCGAGCGATCCAGCTCCTTGCCGGTGTAGGGGGTGTCGTCCTCGGTCTCGGCCCAGCGTCTCTTGCGGGTCTGACGGTCGCGGTGGTCCACCCACTCCCGGGCCTTCAGTTCGGCACCCTTGGTGGTGATCTCGGTGACGATCTCAAAGGGGTCGTAACCAACGTTGACGCCATCCACCACCGACTGCTCATAGGTGTACTCGGCCACGATATTCTCATTGAAGAAGCCGAAGGTGCGCCGGTCCGGGGTGGCGGTGAGGCCGATGAGGAAGGCATCAAAGTAGTCCAGCACCTGCTTCCACAGGTTGTAGATGGAGCGGTGACACTCGTCGATGACGATGAAGTCAAAGGTCTCGATGGGAACGGCCGGATTGTAGCGTACTAGCTTGGCCTGGGTTTGGGTCTGCTGGAGTTCGTTTAGCGAGATATCCTCGGCCGAGTCGTCAATGGGTTCGCCGGACAGCAGCGAATACATCCGTTGAATGGTGGAGATGCAGACCTGGGCGTGGGGATCAATAGATGAAGCGGTCAGGCGCTGCACATTGTACAGCTCGGTGAATTTGCGGCCGTCGTCCGGCGGGGTGTAGGCCATGAACTCTTGATGGGCCTGCTTGCCGAGGTTTCTGGTATCGACCAGAAAGAGGATGCGTTTGGCCTCAAAAAACTTGAGCAGACGATAGCCGGCGGTGATGGCGGTAAAGGTCTTGCCGGCGCCGGTGGCCATGTGCACCAGGGCGCGAGGCTTGTTCAGGGCGAGCGCTTGCTCCAAGCCGCTTACCGCACTGATCTGACACTCACGCAGGTTGCGGGGGGGCAGTTCCGGCCTCTTCTCGGCCAGGCGGCGGCGCAGGGTATCTGCCTGCTCCAGCCAGGCGGCCAGTTGTTCGGGACGAAAAAAATGGAAGATCTCACGGGAACGCGGGGCAGGGTCACGGTCATCGGTAAAGCGGATGATCTGGCCGGTACACTCAAACAGGAAAGGGAGCGGTTGGGTTTGCAGCCGCCACTTGAGGCCGGCATGGGAGTAGCGAGCGGTCTGGCATTCGTGGGTGGTGAGGTTTGCGCCTGCCTCGTCACGCTTGGCCTCGATCACGCCCACGGCATCCCGGTTGACGAACAGCACATAGTCTGCCGGACCGGTGTCGGTAGGGTGTTCGCGAACGGCAACCCCCTGGTTCACGCTCAGGTTAAGTTGCTTCCAGTCCTGGACCGTCCACCCTGCCTGTTCGAGTTTATGGTCGATCTGTTGGCGTGCCTTGGCTTCGGGGGTCATGGCTGTCTCGTCCTATCAATCCCCACTAATTTAGTTCATCAGTGGCTTATGGTAATTGCTACCTACCATACTCGATAACCACCCAATATCAAGATAGATTCCGCCGGAGAGTACAAAAAGAAAAAGGCCCGATCTCTCGGGCCTTTCAGGACAGTATCGGACGATACTGGATTTGATAATGGGATGCAGTCCCTTAAACTGGCTTGCAACTAACTGTAATTACGTTATTTATTTTGAGGCAACAGATGAACGACCCCCAAAACGACCCCCAAAACGAAAAGTGACAATTTTTGTCACTCTACCAAGGGACAAAAAAAAGCCCCCTGCAATGACAGTCTGCCGGTCTCTTGCCGGTGACCGTTACCCTTGAGCGGCTTGTCGGGTGTTCCTTCTGCTGGTTGGTGCCCAAGATTTTCGCTTGCTGCTGATAATTTTTGTGGTCCCATGTGATCTTGATAAAATGGATCATTCACACTGGTGGTGGCGGTTTCAGGCATTGGCTACGGTTACAGTACCCCCCCCCTCGTTTTTCGCGGGTGCGCGCAAAGTGCTCACCGCGCGGTCGAGAACCTTAAGCCTCTGAAGAAACGAACCCGCCCCCCCTCCCAGGGTCGGCGGATCTCATCAAGGGTCAGGCCCCCCAGCCGCGCACGATGGACAAACCGGGGCGCCATTCGATGTCCAGCCGGTGGGCG